>NZ_JAKRGC010000006.1 GCF_022347745.1 Streptomyces sp. OfavH-34-F | reverse complement strand
GCCGCGGCGCCCGCGGGCCCCGACCTGGCCGCCGAGGTCGTCCTCGACGACGCGATCCGCGCCACCGCCCCGCCGCACTGGGCCCCCGAGCCCGGGCGCATCCTCCTGACCGGCGCCACCGGCACCGTCGGCCGGCACCTCCTGGCCGAGCTGCTCACCGGCACCGGGGCCACGATCGACTGCCTGGTGCGCGCCGACTCCGCCGAGGAGGGCCACGGCCGGGTCCGCACCGCCCTGGCGGAGGAGAACCTGTGGCAGGACTCCTTCGCCGACCGGATACGGGCGATCCCGGGTACCCTGTCCCGGCCCCAACTGGGGTTGAAGGAGCAGGAGTTCATGGAGCTGGCCGAGGAGGTGGACGAGATCTACCACTGCGGTGGCGTGGTCAACTTCCTTCCCCCGTACCGCCGGGTCAAGCCGGTCAACGTGGACGGCTGCCGCGAGATCCTGCGCCTCGCCGCGGCGGGCGGCCGGACGACCCCGGTCCACCACATCTCCACCACCGGGGTCTTCGGCGAGACGGACGGGTCCGGCGGCGGCCCCTACCGGGAGGAGCCGCTGCCCGCGGTACCGCCCCGGCAGGACCACGGCTACGGGCAGTCCAAGTGGGTCGCGGAACGGATCATGTCCCTGGCGGCGGACCGCGGCATCCCGGTGCGGATACACCGGCTGGGCCGCATGGCCGGGCACAGCCGGACCGGCCGGTGGAAGCTCGGCGACGTCCTCAGCGAGGCCATCCGCGCCTGCGTCGTCCTCGGCCAGGTGCCGGAGACCGACGCCCCCGTCGACCTCACCCCGGTCGACTACGCGGCCGCCGCCCTGGCGAAGCTGGCCCGGGCGGGCCTGCCCGGCGGCGAGGTGAACCACCTCACCAACCCGGCCCCCTTCCGGCTGTCCGCCCTGGCCGAGGCCATGGAGGCGGCCGGCTACCCGGTTCGGACCGTGGCCCCCGACGCGTGGTACCGCTCGCTGCTGGAGCTGAGCCGCACCAGCGCGGACGGCAAGTGGGGCATGGTGCTGGACATCGTCGGGCCCTGGGCGCGGCAGATCGGGCAGGGCCTGGAGGAAGGCCCGTACGAGACCGTGCGCACCGCCTGCGCGCTGGGCGGGCAGCCCGTCTGCCCGCCCGCCGACGCCGAGTTGCTCGGTCACTACCTGCGCTCCTTCGCCGCCGCGGGCTTCATCCCGGCCCCCGGGGAGGTGGCGGCCGGATGACGACGACCGACACGCTCCACGGCCTGTTCCACGAGCAGGCGCGGGCCCGTCCCGACGCGGTCGCCGTGGTCGACGGCGAGGCCGTGCTGACCTACGGCGAACTCGCCGAGCGGGCGGACCGGGTGACCGCCGCCCTCGCCGCCGCCGGCGTCGCGCACGGCTCCCTGGTGGGGCTGCGGCTCCCCCGGGGCGCGTCGGCGATCGCCGCGATCGTGGGCATCCTCGGCCACGGCTGCGCCTACGTACCGATCGACCCGGCGTATCCGCAGACCCGGCAGGACTACATCGCGCACGACGCGCGGCTGACCGCGTTCGTGGAGGAGGCGCCGACCGGCGCGGCGGCCCCGGACCCGGTGGTGCGGTCGGTCGCCCATCCCGGGCCGCCCCACGAGATCCCCGCCGGGACCGCCTACGTCATCTACACCTCCGGGTCCACGGGAGACCCCAAGGGCGTGATGATCGGGCACGCCCACGTGCTGGCGCTGCTGGACTCCTGCGGCAAGGAGTTCGACCTGGGGCCGGACGACGTGTGGAGCATGTTCCACTCCACCAGCTTCGACGTCAGCGTCTGGGAGCTGTGGTGCGCCTTCGCCAACGGCGGCCAGGTCGTCGTGGTGCCCGCCGCCACGGCCGCGGACCCGAGGGCCCTGGCCACGCTGCTGGCCGCCGAGCAGGTCACCGTACTCAGCCAGGTGCCCACCGTCTTCGGCCATCTGGTGGCCGAACTGGCCGGCCGTCCCGTACCGCTGCCGGAGCTGCGCTACGTGGTGCTCGCCGGCGAGGCGGTGAACCCGACCGCCGTGCGGCAGTGGCACGACCTCGGGCTCGGCCCCCGTACCCGGGTGGTGAACATGTACGGCATCACCGAGATCACCGTGCACGCCACGTTCCGCGTGCTGCCCCCGGGCCCGCTCGTACCGGTGCGCCCCGGCTCCACTCCGGTCGGGCTCCCGCTGGCCCACCTGTCCGTCGAGGTGGTCGACGAGGACCTGGTGCCCGTGCCCCCGGGCGAACCGGGTGAACTGCTGGTGAGCGGCGGCGCGGTGGCGTTCGGCTACCTCGGGCGCCCGGAGCTGACCGCGGCGCGCTTCTCGGTGGCCGCGGACGGCACGCGCCGCTACCGCTCCGGTGACCTGGGGCTGCGCGACGAGGGCGGCGAGCTGCACTACCTGCGGCGCCTGGACCGGCAGGTGCAGGTACGCGGGTTCCGCATCGAGCCCGGCGAGATCGAGCACGCGATCCGGCAGCACCCGCTCGTGGCGGAGGCCGCGGTCACCATCGAGCCCAACGGCCACGGCGAGCCGATGGTGGTCGGGCACTTCGTCTGCCGTGCCGGTGCCCCGCTCACCGGCACGGAACTGCGCGCCCACCTCGCGCAACGCCTCCCCGGGCATCTGCTCCCCGCCGCGCTGCGCCGCCACGACGCGTTGCCGGTCACCCCGAACGGGAAGGTCGACCTCGCGCGGCTGTCGCAGGAGCCGTCGGGGTCCGCCGGGACCGGGGACGTGCCGTGAAGGTCCCGGCAGCGCCGTCCGCAGCACCCCCCACAGAACAGGAAACGGAATGAACCCCACGTCCGATCGGAAACAGCGAGAGCGAGGGACCGCATGGGCGGTGACCGTCACCAGCCTGGCCGCGTTCCTCGTCGGTCTGGACAACCTGATCGTCATCACCGCGCTGCCGGCGATGCGCGAGGATCTGGGTGGCGGAATCGAGGAGCTGGAGTGGACGGTCAACGCCTACATCCTCACCTTTGCCGTGCTGCTGCTCCTCGGCGCTGCGCTGGGTGACCGGTTCGGCCGTCGCAAGATATTCCTGCTGGGCATCGCGGTGTTCACCGCGGCGTCGGCGGCGGCCGCCCTGGCGACGTCCACGGACGCGATGATCGGGGCCCGGGCCGTACAGGGGCTCGGCGGCGCGATGCTCATGCCGCTGAGCCTCACGCTGCTGACGGCGGCCGTACCGCCGGAGCGCCTCGGCGCGGCCTTCGGCATCTGGGGCGCCGCCAACGGCCTGGCCGTGGCCACCGGGCCGCTGATCGGCGGGGCCATCACCGAGCACATCTCCTGGGAATGGATCTTCTGGATCAACGTGCCGGTCGGTATCGCCCTGCTGCCCCTGACGCTCATGGGCCTGCGGGAGAGCCGGGGCCCCAACAGCCGGCTCGACATGGTCGGCACCGCGCTCGCCAGCCTCGGACTGTTCGCGATCACCTTCTCCCTGGTGCGCGCCAACACCGAGGGCTGGACCGACGGAACCATCCTCACCGGCCTGTTCGCCGGAGCCGCGCTGCTCGTCGCCTTCGTCGTCTGGGAGTCGCGCACCGACGCCCCGATGCTGCCGATGCGCCTGTTCCGCTCCCGCGCCTTCAGCACCGTCAACGCGGCCGCGTTCCTCATGTACACCGGCATGTTCGGCGCGGTGTTCCTGCTGACCCAGTTCCTGCAGACGATCCAGGGCTACTCGCCGTTCGAGGCCGGTCTGCGCATGCTGCCGTGGACGGCGATGCTGCTCGTCGTCGCCCCCCTGGCGGGGATGCTCTCGGACCGGATCGGCGGCCGTCCCGTCGTCGCGACCGGCCTGACCCTGATGACCATCGGCCTCGCCTGGCTGACGCTGATCGCGGAACCGGACGTCAGCTACGCGCGCCAGGCCCCCGCGTTCGTGGTCAGCGGCATCGGCATGGCGATGTTCTTCGCCCCGATCGCGGCGATGGTCATGGGATCGGTCTCGCAGGACGACCAGGGCGCCGCCTCCGGCGCCAACAACGCGCTGCGCGAGGCCGGCGGCGTCCTCGGGGTCGCCCTCCTGTCCGCGGTGTTCTCCCGGAACGGCGGCTACGGCTCGCCCGACGCGTTCACCGACGGCATGAAACCGGCCCTCTGGACGGCCGTGGTGCTCGGCATCCTGGCCACCGCCGCCATGCTCCTCTCCCCCAAGGGCGCCCGCCTCCAGTCAACCCCACCCCCCGCCCAGAAGACCCCCACCCCGACCCCGACCCCCTGACCCCGCACCCCTCGGCCACACCGGAACGACGAGCCCGCACCCACCGGGGCCACCGTCCCGGTGTGGCCTTGGTGCGCGGTGCCCACCGTGCCACCGCCTGCCAACGACAGGAGCGTGGTCCTCGATCCGGATCACCGTCCGGAGAGACCTGCGCTCCTGTCGTTCAAGAGCTCCAGCGCCTCCTCCCACCGGAAGTGGTCCGCTCCTCCGCCCGCTTTCGGCCGGTGCGGCGCGTACGACCCGACCAGCACGCCCATCTCCCGCAGCTGGTCAAGGCTCCGACCGTACGCCGGATGCGCGGCCATGGCCGCGTTCACGTACGGCAAAACGACCGTCGGGACGCCCATCCCGTACGCCTCGCACAGGATGCCCAGCGCGAGGGTTTCGGCGATGCCGGCGGCCCACTTGTTGATCGTGTTGAACGTGGCGGGCGCGACGGCGATGGCGTCGGCGGGCGGGAGCCGGCGCGGGTCGCCGGGGCTGCACCACTCCGAGCGGATCGGGTAGCCCGTCTGGGCCTCGAACGCCTCGGTATCAAGGAAGCCGAGGCTCTGTGGTGTGGCTATGACGCCGACATCCCAGCCCTGCTCCTTCGCGGCGGTGATCAGCTTGTTGGCGTCGCCCGCGATGCCGGCGGCGCAGACGACGACGTAAAGGAACGGCTTCTTCTGCTGGTCGTTCATGGCTTTGCTCCCTCGTCGACGCGCTCCCCTGCGGTCACGATCCAGACCATGGCCGTGAGCATCCGTAGACGGGGCCGGGCCAGAGACGCCGCCTTCCACCTGCACGAAGGGCACGGTGCCTGAGTGCAGGCGTCGGCCAGCCAACGGATGGCTGGTGGCGCGCGGTGATCCTTGTGCACCCTGGTACCGGGCTCACGTATCGTCGCCAAGGTGACCAACGCGCATGTGGCGAGCAGGCACCGCATTCCCTTCCCTGATCTTGCGGAACTGATCAAGGAGTTCGACCTCGGGGACGTCGTCGACTGGCGTCATCTGGCTGACGGTCTCATGAACGTGAACTGGCAGCTGGATACGCCGCGAGGGACCTTCGCTCTCAAGCGGGTCACGGATGTGCCGCTCGACAGGTTGCGCCGCAATCTTGCTGCGTTGCCGGACCTGGCTGAGGCCGGCATTCCGGTGGTCGTCCCTGTGGTGGGCTCGTCGGGTGGGGTCGTGGTCGAGGTCGGTGGGAGCGGGTACTGCCTGTTCCCCTGGGCACGTGGAGCGCACGTTCGCGGCGTGGACCTCCCCCTCGCTCAGGTGCGGCGGCTCGGCACGGTCCTCGCCAAGCTCCACCTGGCGCTCGGGCACGCCGCCGAAACGGGGGTCCTCTCCGTTGTTCCCGTCAGCCTCACTGCGGACGTCGTCACTCCGGAACAGGTGTCGGAGAAGGCCGACCGGCTCGCCGCTGCTGCGCGGGCCCACCGTTCGGGCGACTCCTTCGACACGGCGGCGCTCGACGCCCTCGCCAGGCGTCGGGTGCTGCTCGCCGAGTATGCGGCCATGCGCCCTGAGGGAGACGTTCCCGCAGGGCCGTACGGCTGGACGCACGGCGACTTCCAGTACCGGAACCTTCTCTGGGCGGACGGCGAACTGGTTGCCGTCCTCGACTGGGATCGGCTCGGAGTCCGCCCGTACGCGGAAGAAGTCGTTCGTACGGCGCAGGTGCAGTTCGGGGTGGAGGGCGTGTTCGACCTGGAGCGGATGGCGACGTTCGTGGCCGGCTACCGGTCGGTGATCCCGTTGGAGCCGGCCGCGCTGCTCGATGCCGCACGCCGCCTGTGGTGGAAGCGGATGACGGACTTCTGGCAGTTGGAGTTCCACTACGACCGGGGGGACCGCTCCTGCGACGACCTGTTCATCGCCGACGAGGCGCTCCTCAACTGGTGGACGGAGCGGCTCGACGTGGTGGAGCGGGCGTTCGGCGACGCTCTCTAGATCCCCAGTTCCCGGAGCTCTGGGAGGCAAGGGCGGGTGAAACGTGCCGCTCTGGTCCGTACCCGCACCCCCAGCGCTTCGTGGTCCCCGTTCCGGATCGCTCGCGCCCACGCCTCCGGGCCGGCGGTGGCGGGCAGGACGATCCCGGCGTCGCCAATGGCTTCGGGGATGCCGCCCCGGTCGGTCCCGATGCTCGGAACGCCGTGGAGCGCGGCCTCGACGATCACGCGGGGGAAGGCATCTTCCACGGTGGACGGAACCAGCAGCAGGCGATGGCTGCGATACATAGGCCCCATGTCGTACACGCGGGGCACGTATGTCACGTTCGGGTAGGCGGCGAAGTCGGCGGCGGTGTCCCACCAGCCCTCGACCAAGGTGAAGTGCTGTTCCGGCATGAGACGGATGAGCTGGTGCAGTAGCTCGGATCCCTTGGCGGGGATGGGGTTGATCATGAGTACGGACGCGGTGCGGGCCTCGTCCGAGCCCTCCCCGGGCAGCGCGAACGGCGGGTACATCACGGCGAGGCGGGTGCCAGGCGTGTGAGGTACGCGTGACCGGACGAAATCCGACACGGCGAGGCCGTAGTGGGGTCGGCCGGCGAGGACCTCCAGGCCGGTGGCGGAAACGGAGTGCAGGAGGCCGGCGACGAGCGCGGTCGGTCTGGCCTGCGCGGCGAGCTGCGCCGAGCCTTCCTGCGAGGTGAACACGACGTCCGGGCTGAGGTCTGCCAGGAGGCTGCCCAGCGCGTGCTCCACGTTGTTCTGCATGAAGGCCGCACACTCGACCCCGTTCCACCGGTAGCGCAGGGTGCCGTCCGCCTCGCCGTACGGGACGTGATGCTGGTCCAGGTGGGCACACATGTCGGGGAGCTGGGTGGCTCCGTTCCAGGGCGCCTCGTGCGAGCCGAGATAGGTGACGTGCCAGCCGGCGGCGGCGAGTTCTTCGGCGAGGAGCTGTTGGGTGACCTCGGCGCCGCCGATGAGGAACGGAGGCGGGGTGCGGTGCCAGGCGAACAGGGCGGTGGGCATCTTCCGTCACCTTGCCCAGAAGGTGACGAGGGCTTCCACGGCCCGGGCTACATCGGCTGGCCCGGCGTCGGCGGCCAGGACCGTGAGCTCTCGTGTCACGGGCCGACGGGGCGTGTGGACGAAGTAGTCGCGGGCGTGGCGGAGGAAGCGCGGCTCATGGAGGAAGTACTCGGACTTGGCAGTGGTGTGGCCGGCGGTCTTGCGGCGGAGGTGGAGCGTCTCGGCCGGTACGTCGAGGTAGAGGGTGTGATCAGGGCGCAGGAACGGGAGCGTCTTGAGCCGATGGTGGAGCTGGTGGCGCACGCCGTACCCGAACAGGGCGTCCAGGGCGTACGCGTGGGCGAGGAGGGTGTCCACGGAGCGGTCGAGGATGACAAGCTGCCTGCCGCTCGCGGCGGCCTCGGCGAGGCGGGTCGCCTCGATCTCCATGAACCTCTCGAAGGCGTCGAGTTGGGCAGCGGCCGAGTCGGTCCGGGCCGGAGGGATGTCGTCGCGGAGGGCAATGTGCCTGACGTAGCAGTCCGAGACGAATGCCCGCGAGCCGAGGGCGGTGCGGCGGAGGTGGCGTATCGCCGTGGACTTGCCGGCGTAGGAGGGCCCCTCCAGGGCGATGATCAGCACGTCGTCTCCTCCGTCCGGTAGAAGCGCTCGGCGTAGAGTCCCGTGCCATCGCCGAGGTCGGCCGCCGTGGTGAAGGCGTGCCGGATCGGCCGGTACATCTTCCGGGCCGGGTGCATCTGCGAGCCGTGCATCCTCAGGACAGTGACCTTGTCCAGGACGACGTCGGTGATGTCGACCAGCTCGGGCCGCATCGTCGCCCCCGTACGTGCACGGAACAGGTGTTGGTCGCAGCCGGCGAGCGCGTACGTCGACCAGAACGCGAGGTCCTCCCAGAACCAGGTGCAGCCGAGGCGAACGGCGGCCTCATGGACGAGGAGGTGGTCGGGGTGACGGGTGACGGCGGCGGGCGCGAGGAGTTCGGCGCCGGGGTGGGCCGCGGCGATCCGACCGAGCTCCTCGGTGACCCGGTCAAGCACCTGTGGGTCGTAGGGACGGTACGGCGGCTCGGCGTCCTCGTGGCCGAGGAGGCGTCGGCGGGTGGCGAACGGCGCGAGCGCGGCGGCCCCCTCCCGGTCGCGCAGCTCGGACACGGTGTCGACGTCGGCGTAGGTGACCTCCAGGGCGGGGTGCACGCTCCGGGACCGGGTGAAGACGGTGACCACGGTCAGCGGTCGGGGGCGGGCGAGGAAGGTGCCCGAGGCCGAGAGGGCGAAGTCGTCGTGATGGGGTTCGATGGCGAGGACCGGGCGGTCGGCGGGGGTGCGCGCCTCGATGTAGTACGGGACGCGGGTGTGGGGCGCGGTCACCTCCAGGACGCGGTGGTCGTGGTTCCGGTGGCGGGCGGCGAGTTGCTGGGTGTGCGTCTGGTGGGCGCGGTGGAGGTCGTCGGGGAAGGTGTAGATGCCATGCCCGTCCGGCACTGGCAGGTCGTCCAAGGGCTGGGGCTGCACAGGAGTCTCCTTCGTCATCGCACGGTCGTCTCGTACCAGTGGCGCCACATGCGGGGCGACCGGAGGCGCAGGCGGGCGGTCACGGGGTTCTGCCACCAGAGCATCCGCAGGCTTGACCACTGGTCGTAGCGGCGGGTCGACGGGCGCACGCGCAGTTCGTCGAGGATGGTCACGGGCCGGTCGGTGGCCTGGCCGTGGGCGGTGAGGCGGGCGAAGAACTCCACGTCCTCGCTCATGAACAGGTCGTCCCGGTACCCACCGACGTGGTGGAAGGCGTCGGCGGTGCAGAACTGGTTGACGCCCTGGGCCCCGCCGCGCCGGGTGCGGTAGTGGTCCCAGTACGCGCACAGCAGGCGGGCGCCGAGCCGTTCCGGGGTGTAGAGCGGCGGGATGGCACCGCCGACGGCCCCGGCGTCCATAGCGACAGCAGCAGCAGTGACCGCCTCCAGGGGCAGAGCCACGTCCGCGTCGGTGAAGAAGAGCCGGCCGCTGCGGGCGGCTGCCGCTCCCGTGTTGCGGACCCGGCCGATGTTGCGGACGGACTCGGTGACGACGCGGACGCCGAAGGAGGAGGCCATGTCGGCGGTGGCGTCGGTGCTGGCGTTGTCGACGACGACCACCTCTCCCGCACGGCCGGTGATCTCCTCCCAGCGGGTGAGTGAGGCGAGGACGGAGGGCAGGTAGCGGGGCAGGTAGGCGGCCTCGTTGAAGGCCGGGATCACTACCGACAGGGCGGGGGTGCTCATCAGCGCGTCCTTTCCGGGCGGCGCGTACGGAAAAGGTGCGGCGTCCGTCGGCTGACGTCGTCCAGGCGGCGGGCCCACAAGGCGCGGTCGTCACCGGGCGAGGAATGCGCCCAGGAGCGCAGAGTGTGGAGGACGACCCAGGCGCCCAACAGGTGGTGATCGAGGGCAAGGGGGTAGGCGTCGGTGACCGTGCGGGCCCGGAGAGTCGAGAGGGCGTCGGTCATGACGAGGGTCTGTGCGACGTCGGATTCACGGGGGCCGGCCGCGGCGTCGGTGAAGTCGACCAGGTGGGGAATGGCTCGGGGGCCTGCGATGACGACGTTGTCGCCATGCAGGTCGCCGTGGCACCACACGGGCTCCGTGTGGACCGCGTCGGCGATGGCGGCCAGCGCGGGCGCGATGCGGTCGAGGCTGCCGGGCGGGCAGCGGCGGCCCAGTGAGGTGACCTGCTCGTGGAGCGGCCGGCGCGGGGCCGTCGGCCGGACGGGGGCCCGGTGCAGGCGGCCTAGCAGGCCGGCCAGGTCTTTCAGAGCTCGCCCGTCGGAGATCCGGCCGGAGCGCATGGCGCTGCCGAGGGTGAGCGGGCCAAGATCGGCGGTGATGAGGGCGGTCGCCTCGTGGCCTGGAACGCGCCCGTATCCGATGAGGGCCGGTACGGGGACGTGATCGGCCACGGCCCGGATGGCAGCGCTCTCCGTGATCGCGTTGCGGCGTGCGGTCGCCGCGTACAGCTTGATCACGACACCGCGTCCGTCGGCCAGGCCAGCCCGGTACACGACGGTGTGCGTACGCGCGGACAGCCGGCGGGCGGTGCGGGCCGGTACCCCGATCAGGGCGAGGGCGGCACGCGAGACGACGGCCGGGACGGCCCCGGTCACCGCACACCCGCCGGTTCCACGCCGACGGCGCCCAGTCGGCGGACCTGCCTCATGGCACCCGTCAGGTGCCGTCGGTATTCGACGACTTCCTCCGTGACGGGGCAGGTGGCCTGCCATGGCTTCTCGGGGCCGACGAAGTGCACGAGGGCGGCAGCCGGATCGGGCTTCGGCGACCGTGTGACGACCCGGTGCACCCAGTTCCCGCGTTCCAGGAATCGGCCGACCTCGAACCGGTTGAAAACGCCGGCCACCGGGCGCACTCGGCCGGATCGCAGAAGCCACAGGTTCAGGGCGTCCTGGTCGTTGTGGAGGATGTGGCGCCAGGCGTGGATCAGGGCCTGCTCGACGCCTCGGCGGATGCGGGGCATGTGGTCGGTGTGGGTCCAGAGCACGCCCGCGTTGAAGTACGGACGTCCGCGCAGATGGGGCCAGCGGGCGGCGGCTCCGGGCAGTGCCGGACACTCGCCTACGGCTAGGTTGAACTCGTCCCGCACGGCGCCCGTCTCCTCCGGCGCGAGGCAGCCGAGCGGCTCGCTCACGTCTCCGCGCACGAGTACGTCGGCGTCCACATAGATCAGGTAGGGACGGCGGACGAAGCTCGGCGTGAACTCGAACCGGAGATAGGTGGTGACGGTGATGTACGAGGCGTCTGCCATGCGCGAGGAGCGCAGAGGGGCGCGTCGACGGAGGTCGAAGGAGCCGAAGCCAACCCGCTTGGCGAGGTCGGCGAGGAGGAGCGCCTGCGACCGGGTCAGGTCGAGGGTGAGCACCCGTACGGCAGCTTCGCGGCGGGCCGCCGGGGCGAGGCTGTCGGCCAGGCCGGCGAGGGCGGCGAGGCCGGGGACGAGGTACTGCTGGTCGATACAGAGGCCGAATGCGTACACGAGGACTTCGCCTTTCAGGCGTGGTGCACGGGCGTGACGGAGGAGTCGGCAGTGAGCGCAGGTGCTCACCAGCTGTCCCGGGCTTCGGAACGGGTGAGGAGTTCGAGGCTGTCGGGGTCGTCGGTCTCCCAGTGGGGGCCACCGCCGGTCGGCGGTCGCAGAACCCACACAGTGCGGCCGACGTGGACGTCGGTGACGATCGACCGTCGGCCGTCGCCGTCCCGGACGAGGTCGCCGACCCAGGCGTGCTGGGCGCTCACAAGTCGTCCCCCTCGTACGCGTCTGTCTGCGTGAACCAGCCGGAGGCCGCGTCCCCGATGCCGCGGCGCCGACGGGCCTGGTCGGGGGTTCGACGGGGCGGGGTGCCGCTCGAGCCGTCGGCGAGGAACCCGCCCCGGTCACGGAGGAGAACACCGAGAGCCGCGAACTGGGCGGCGTCGGCAGCGACGTGCGTCAGACCGCTGACGACGACACCGCGGATCATTCCGGCGGACAGGGCGGCCGTGACGGCCCGCCAGCCCGGCCGCTCCATGAGCGGCAGCGACGGAGCGGGGTCGGACCAGACGCCGGCGACGTGCCAGTGCCGGGCGTCGGCGTAGCAGCGGCCACGCTCCTCGCTCTCACCGAGGGCGGTGGAGGTGGTGGCGCAGGAGTAGACGGCGACGGGCACGTGCCCGAGGCCGCCGGGCGGGTTGATCGGCATACCCACAAGGCTGCTGGGCTGCGGCGTTGGGGCCCAGGCACGCACCGTCGCAGCGGAGAGACTCCGCGTCCGGCCGGACCGCCACGCCGCGTGGCAGCGGAAGCAGGGGCACCCGAAGGTGTGCCACGCCCCGTAGCAGTCGCGCTGATGGCGCGCCCATACCTACTACGGACCGTGGTACTTCGGCTCGTAGGTCAACGCACGCCGAGGGGTACGCCCGCGGAGTCCGCCAGTCCTCGCAGTCGGTTGACGGAAACCCCAGCAAGTCGGCTGATGATGACGCCGGGAAGCATCTGGTGACGCACCCATCCCGGGGCCATCGCGCAGACGGACTGGAGGGTGTCGGCTGCGGCCTCCCACCGTCGGCATCCGACCTGGGTGAGCGCTACGTCCAGGCCGTATCGGGCCCGGGTAGCCAGGGGCACCGTGGCGTCCAGGCGAACAGTGTCCATCAGCCGCAGCGCTCCAGCCATATCGCCGAGGGCCACGGCGATGCTCATGGCCTGCGTTGCGGCGTACATCGGTCCGTACGGCTGGGCGTGCGCGCCACGGGCATGTTCGCCCCCGATTCGGGCGGCGACGGCGTGCGCCTGGGAGAGGTATTCGCGGGCGTTGTCCGAGCTCGCACCGCCCCGGGACGCGGCGACGGCGGCGTTCGTGACGAGCTGCCCGTACACGCTCAGCCGGTCCGGGTCGTGCTCGCTCATCTTGGGCTCGATCCGGTCGGCTTGTGCTGCGGCAAGGAGGAAGCCCTGCTTGGTCCGGCCGTCGCGGAGGTTGACCCACGCGGTGGTGGCGGCAAGGTGCGCGTCACGGAGATCATCTCCGCCCTGCACGGCGATCTGGCGTCCGTACGTCAGCGCCGCATAAGCCAGATCGCGTGATCCGAGCACGTTGGCGGCCATGCCCGCCGTCTGAAAGGTGTCGGTCAAGACGCCCGCAGCGGCCTCCCGTTCATCGAGGCCGGCCATGTCGAACCTGGCCCGCGCCTCGGGAAGGAGTCGCCCGAGGAGAGTGCCGAGCTCGGTGTACCGGCCTCCCCAGTACGCGGCGTCCGCACGACGGACGACGGCGCGGAGCTCTTCGATGGTGCCCGGCTCGACCTCTGCGGGGATGCCGATGGCCGCATCGTGCGTGGCTGCGGAGACCAGACGTAAGGCAGCCCGCTCGTCACGGTCCATGGACCGCCGTGGCGCCTGCTGCCCGAGGAGTACGGCGATGTCCGTGCCGAGCGCGTCTGCGATCGACAGCAAGGACGGCAAGGAAGCCGTCCCGCCGCGTTCGAGCTTGCGCACCACTCCGACGGACACGCCGGCCGCCTCCGCCAACTGCTCCTGTGTCATGCCGCCGCGCAGCGCCTTCAAGCGCTCAGCGGTGGTGTACTCCGACCACTGCATGCTCCAGAACCTCCGCGTGATGGGCCCCACACGGACAGTACTCACAGAAGTGGTGCGGTGGACAGCCTTCCACCTGCGGGCAGTTGACACTCAGACAGTGAGCACAGCCGTGACGCCGAGAAGAGCCTCCAGTTCTGCCACAACCCTGTCTTCGTCGGTGGCATGAACGGTCGTGATGCCCAACTCGGCAGCCGGCGGCAGGTTCACCTCATGGTCGTCCACGAACACGCACCGCTCGGCAGGCAGCCCGATCCTCTCCAGCGCGAGCCGGTAGATAGCCGGGTCCGGCTTCGCCAACCCCTCGAGCTCGGACACGATATGCACGTCGAAGAGGTCCCATATGCCCATGTGCTCATAAGGGTTGAACGGATCGAGCCCAAAGCTGTTCGACAACAGCGCGAGACGATGCCCGGCAGCCCGCGCAGCCCGGGCGAGCGCGATCATCCGACGCGCCGGCGGGACGTCGGCCCAGGCCCGCCCCATCAAGTTCACGGGGTCCACGTGCTCACCAAGGAGAGCGGCCGTGCCCTCGTTCCACTCGGCCTGCCCGATCTCCCCGATCTCCAGCGCCGAGTACAGCCGCCGACCTTCCGGATGATCGTTGAGCGTCGCCCGCCACGCCCCGGGTTCAAGCCCTTCAGACACGCACCAGGCCCGGTGGACCTCGATGGGGCTAGCGGTGAGCACCCCCGCGAAATCCAGGATCAACCCCAGCTGCCCGTCCCCGTCAGCCCTGCCCCCGCGCACCATCCGGCGTTCGCCCCTTTCGAGATCGGACTCATACGGGGACGCTACCGCGCATCCACCGGTCAGAGCACACGGGGAGAAGTCACCTAACCCTGGACCAACTGCCCGCCGTCTGCCCGGCAGCCGTTGGGCAGAGGCTCTCACCCACGAGCACCTCCCTCAGCTTGTCTCCGCCCGCACGGATCCGCGACACACGCCGAGCCCGAGCCAGAAGGTACCGTTTCCTTGCCTGGCCCCAAGAAGTCACCGGTCTCGGTGCCGTCCGGCCGAGCTCCCAATCACGTCACGTGACCTTCGCGTCAGTTAAGAAGGCACCCGGTCCACCAGTGCCTCGTGCAGGGTGGAGGCATCCTTGTCCGGCGCCGCTTCAGACAGCCTGCGAAGGTCCTCATCGGTCAAGTACCTGTAGCTCTGAGGCGGGTGAAAGGGCCCTGCCGCCCGCAGCGCAGACAGCGGAACGGGGTCCTGGAAGGTGACAGGTGCCTCTAGCGAGAGGCCGCTGGCGCGGGTCGCCCCGCTCATATATTCGTCATAGTCTCGGCGACTGATACCTGCACTCGCACGGCTCGCCGACCACACCTCACGTGGCGAAGCCACCTGCACGGAGGCGATCCGAGCCATGCCCACGATGGCCATTGTGGGCGCGGTCGCGTAGAGGAGCACAGGAGTTCCAGGTGGGGCTGCGACGCGCTGACGGCGCACCTCGATCGTCTTGGTTCCAGCCAGGATCGCCGTGGCAAACCGCGGGTGGACGGACAGCAACATCGCTCGCTCCGGATCGCTCACGTCTTTCGGTGCCCCTCTTCGTACACGGCCTGGAACAGCGCGCTGTCGATCTTCATCATCGACATCGGCGTCTTCCACGTTAGCCCCAAGCCCTTAGCCAACGAGGTCAATCGCGAGCGCGTCACCTGCGCAGGGAAGATCTCCGTGTCCGAGAACCTCAACGCCATCACCTTGCCCGTCGGTTCGGCTTGCGCACGCACGTCAGCACGACCATATACGCCCAGGTGTTCGAATCGCGAGAAGAGGGAGTCAGGGTCATCGACTATCACCTCGTCCAGCCGCGAGCAGCCGACGGCCATCATCCCTTGCTGCCCAGCAGTCCCCCGACTGACGTACCAAAGGACTCTGCTAGGAACGCTCTCCCCACGATGACCAGCAGACCGGTAGTAGACGTGCTCACGGCTGATCCCGAGCACGTCGTCACGCGGCACGAGCATGGCCGGCACGTTGAACAGCTCTGTGGACCAAAGAGGCCGAACAGGAACGACGAAGGAAGGAAGGGCGGTGTCGATGAGTTTCGCAGGCCACCAGGCTCGCTCAGCTACGCTTACGACTTCCGGTGAAGCACGAGCATCCAAACGCGGCGCCGTACGGCCAGCACGTGCGGCAATCTCTCCTGCCGCCTCCGAAACGGCCTCAGCCGGCCCGCAGAGATCGACGATGAGTGCCGCGAAGCCGCGTTCGTCCTCGGTGAATCCGTCGGCACCCAGAGCAGACCTGGCGGCTGTGGAGAGAAAGGGATCAGCAATGCGCACGATCTGCGCGCCTCGATCTCGCCCCAGCCGCTTGAGCATGAAGAGCAACTGCCGGGCAAGCGTCTCCTCCAATGGATGGGAAGCAGTGCGCAGGATGGCGACGTTCAACGTGCGACCATCCATCGCCCAGGCATAGAGGGCCACCGGATGCCCGTCGCCGTCCCGAAGCAGCTCTCTTCGCCACAGCACGCCATCCGCGCCGAGCGCCTTCAATCGCTCCACGAAGGCGGTTCCTGTGTCGCCGCCCGTCTGCTCGAAGAAGGCGACCAGCTCACCTTCACTCCCGGATGCGACTTCCTCCATCGAGAAGGCTGTCCCCATGAGATCCGCCGGACGGTACACCTGGGCTTGGCGGAGCTCGTCCACATGAAGTGTCACCATGGCCGGCGACACCACCCGAACGCGCGCCACATCCCAAGCGATATCAGCCAGCCCCTCCAACTCGGGATCGCGCGTCACCAACACCTGCAGCCCGGCGCAGGAAGTCTCGGCCACGTAGCGCAGTCGAGCACGCATCTTGCCGTCGATCAGCAATTCCGGCAGTTCTTTGCTCAGGGCTGCAAGCATCTCCTGCTGACGAACCGATACCGCCGCCCCGTCAGGCGACGCCGCTCGAAGCTGGGGCAAACCGTTGCGCTGACGCTGTCTCGCCTCACGGTTCTCGATCTCGTGCACATCAAGAAGGAGCTGCGGTGTGTATGTCAGCTCGATCAGGTCCGCTAGCCAGCCAGCTTCAAGGGCCTTCGACTCCTCGACAGCCCGCTCAGCACCCTCGCCCCGCAGTCCGGAGAAGACGCTGTGGTCGACAGTCACGACCAGCAGGGCGTCGCTTCGCACCTCGGTGAACAGGTCATCATGACCAAGGTCGAGCCACCAGGTGTCAAGAGGCTCCTTGTCCTCGCCACGGCCAATGCCCTCACCCTTCGGAACGAAACCGAGGCCGCTCCACATGGGGCTGAGCCCGTAGTCCCGTCGGCACCTGGCCCGAATGCCGAGCCGATGCCCTTGCCTGCTGCGCAGCTCCGCGATCAAGCGCCGCGCAATGCCCTTCCCTCGGTGCTCCTCGGCCACGCAGAGATGCACGAGACGGACATGCTGGCTGCGTTTGGGCAACCCGAAGAGCGCATACCCGACAAGTTCATCACCTTCCAGCGCGACCAACAGCCCGCCGTCCTCGGCGTACTTGCGGTACGCGGGTGGGGTGAGCAGCCCCAGGCGCTTCGTGTATCGGTCACCCAGGGCAATGGCGACGCTGAGCAAGTCCGACTGCTCTCCCGTCACCGGCAGCACCTCGATCGCCATCCGTGTCCCCTCCCGTTCGATCACCGCCCCAAGCGCATACTGCCCAAACTGGAAAGGCCAAGCCACCGATTGAGCAAAACCGGCTGATGGCGGGAATCTTGCGGCGCCTCCCCGCCACTACATGCCACTGACGCAACGCCACCGAGCAGACGATGAGGTTCAGCCCGGGCCATCGGTACCGAGGCGTCAAAATCAGGTTCCTGTCGCCCCCCTTCACCCTGCGTGCCCACCCAGACACCCATTGCCAGTGGCGTCGAGTAGCGTGCCGCCCTCAGAGGAGCAACACAAGGAGAAGCCTATGGCGGACGCTACCGTGCCCCGGGGCAGTCGAACGAAGCAGGCCACGTACGTCTGGCTGTTGAGCCTCACCGCGAACGAAGGCTTGTGCACCTACTGCGCTGTCAAGCCGTCAACGACCCTTGATCAAGAGCAACCCGTGGCCGGCAATGGCGCCGACGTGTGGTGGAAGTTCCTCCCGGCATGCAAGCCCTGCAATGACTGGAAGCGTGGACGCAGTCCGATGGAGTGGCTCATCGATCAGAAGCTGCACCGCGAGCATCCCCGCGACGGTTTCGACACGCGCAAGATGCCTCTCCGCAATGTTCGCCGGGTTCGAGACACGCATCGAGCGAGTACGCCGCGAGATCGCCGAGACTGGTTCCGGCACCACTTCGGGGCAGCCCGCTGCAAGAACAAGGGCGACATCTGGGGCCACCTCGAACTGTGCAGGAAGACGCTGGATCGGTACCCTCACCTGCCTTAGCGGGCGGTTCGTGAGGTGATGTCTGTTTCCGGCTGCAGTTGGAGCAAGGTCGCTGGTGGAGGTGCTGTCGGCTATTACTTCCTGGCGAAGTTGCCAGCGTCGGCCTCGGTGAGGATCCCGAGTTTGACCAGGCGTTTCAGCTTGGCGCGGGTGCCTTCGACGTTCTTCGGCAGCACTTCGTGGCCGAGGACTTCGCAGACGTCCTTGGCTCGTAGCGGTCCGGTCGTGTGGTTGACGGCGGCGAGGATGCGGGGGTAGTCCGGGTGCTCGGGCAGGGCCGGCGCGACGGCCGGGAGCCGGTCGGCGAGGCCGGTGACGGTTGTGCGGGTGATCGCGAGGTGCTCCAGGTGCGTCTCGGCCTCCCGCAGTCGGGTCTGCAGGTCGTCGATCTGTGCGCGGAGGTCGTCGGCCAGGCCCCGAGCGGCGTCTTCCTGGAGGTCCAGGGCGTCGAGCAGGGGCTGGATGTTCACGCTGCCACCGCCTGCGTCTCGCGCCAGGTGGGGGCGTTCGCGCCGGTGAGGCGTCGGGTCATGACGTGGGTCATCGCCCAGTAGACGCGGGAGGCGGAGGAGGAGGGGCGGTGCTCGTAGTCGCGGAACAGGCGCCGGTGCAGTATCAGGATCCTGTAGGTCTGCTCGACCCTCCACCGCTTGGGCTGTGGCACGAACCCCTTGACCTGCGGTTTGCGTTCGACGATCTCGACGTCGATGCCCAGGCCAGCGCCGTGTGCGACGACCTGGTTCTTGAAGCCCTGGTCGACCAGGGCTTTGCGGACGGTTCCGCCTGCGTGCTCGGCGACCTGGTCGAGCAGGAGGATGCCCGCGGCGTTGTCGTGGGTGTTCGCGGCGAGGACGACGACCGCGATGACCAGGCCGAGGACATCCACGGCAAGACCCCGTTTGCGGCCGGGCACCCGCTTGGCCGGATCGTGGCCGCTCGTGGAGGCGGGAACCCCGGCGGCCACGTGGACACTCTGGGTGTCCAGGTCCACCAGGGTCGGGTCCTCTAATCGCCGGGCGCGTTCACGGACCTGGCAGCGCAGGAGTTCATGGATGACCTGGTCGGTCCCGTCGTCACGCCAGGCGGCGAAGTAGTAGTACGTCGCGCTCTTCTGCGGCAGGTCGTGCGGGAGAAAGGCCCACTGGCAGCCGGTCCGCCCCTGGTAGAGGATCGCGTTCACGATCTCCCGCATGTCGTAGGCGCCCTGGTGGCCGCTGACCGAGCGATGCCGGTCCTTCCACGCGGTGATCACCGGCTCGATCAACGACCACTGCTCGTCCGATAAGTCACTCGGATACGGCTTGCGTTCACTCACCCGGTCACATCACCAGATCACCAACCGCGGACCGGCAGATTCCGCCCCACCGCCACACCATCAGGCGACAGCAGATCAACTCAAAAACTCACGAACCGCCCACTCAGAGCCGTCAGCGAAAGGCCGCTTGGGAGAGGACCGTATCGGCAGCCGCAGCCCAAGTGATCTTCTGCGCAAGCAGGTCACGTAGGTCAGCGACGTGCTGGAAGGCACTCTCGCGATCGCGCAAGATACGTTCGATGGCTCGCGCCCACGTGTCGGTATCCCTACTCACATCCCCGGTAACCGGAACCACGAACCGATTCGCCATTTGTCTCGAAGTCTCACGCAACAGCTGCCCCAGACCGCTTGCAGAAGTGATCAGCACAGGAACACCCCGGACAATCGCCTCCAACCCGACCAGGCCAAAACCCTCAGACCTTGAAGGCATAAGAACCATACTGGCTGTATCCAGGTCATGCTCGATCGCTTCCTCCTTGGAGGTGTATTCCCGCACCACCACCTGAAGGTCCGCATTTCCGGAGAGCGCAGATATCGCCTCGCGCTCTTTCTCTCCGGTGCCTGGCTGGGCGCCACGGACGACGAGTCGCACCCGGTGCTCACCGACCTGCTGCTGCCATTTGTCAACCTTGCCGCAAGCCGCAGCCGCCAACTGCACCCCCTTGAGCTCTGCGTCCTCGGTACGGCCAAGCAGCAGTACGCGCAGAGGTTGCCCTGCGGGCGGTGTCCGCGTTCCGACACAGTCGACGGCAACGTCAAAGCCGGGGTCCATCCGCAGCGGCGCCAGCGGCGCACTGGTGAACTCCGTCAGGAACTGGTCGTGTAGCCGAGGGCCGATCGCAACGACCCTGTACGCATCTTTGCCTAGACCGCGCTCGATCTCCGTCCGTTCCGACGCGCGCAGCCCCGCGTCCGTTTCACGACCAGGCTTATGCCACTCAATCTCGTCGGGTGCCATGTGTACGAAGTGCAGTCGGCGGGCCTGGGGATAGAACGCGTCAGCAAGCCGCCGTGCGGCGAATCCGGTGATTCTGCTGTGTCCAACGATCAAATCCGGCGTCTTATCAACCAGCAGGGCCGGACGACCAGACAGTCTCATATCGTCCGACTCCCCAGCAACAGATGGCGCGGGAAGAAGGGTCACACCAGCCGCCGCAGCAAATGCCAATTCCTCTGGCGTGGCAGAGAGAACAATGCAATACACCTCGGCACCCGCCCGCGCCAGTGCGCAGCACATTTCCCGATTGAGGGTACTCAGACCCCCATGGGAGGAGGCCCACTCCGTGGCAACGGCGAGCACGACAGGCGCACATTGACCAGAGGAGTCCGCAGCCGTTGGCTCTTCCGTGCCCTCAGGCCCCATCGACTTCCGAACCCGATCCACCGCCGCGTAAAGGTCGACACCGAGCTCTTCCCGGATCTTGGTGGGGTCGCCAACGTCCGGCACCATCAGATACCCGGTCGGGTACTCGCGCACCTCCAGGCTCGCCAGATCCTCAGCCGCCCGATCAAGCGATCGCCTCGCTACTGCAGGGGTGCGGCTCACGAGGTGAGCGATAGCCATGTTATAAGCGCTAAGAGCCCGATTCGCTGGAATCGAAGCGAGCTCTAGCGCGATAGACGACCATTTCAACCCCTCGTCGACAGCACCGGAGGCAAGGCATACATGAGTGATACTGTTCGCATATTCCCACGCTGGCGACAAATCGTACGCCGCCTTGAAGTGTCGTAGGGCCCTGTCACGATCCCCCCCTTCATACGCGTCGAAAGCGGCGTGCCGGTGGTTGTGGGCTAGGTCTGACCTCAGCCGCCCTGTCGCCCGACCAAACCATTCCTCGGCTGGCCATGTGCGCAGTGGAATACGGACCCGGTCCGTCTCTAGTTTGCCCCCATACCGGGCTATCCGATCTGCAGCCTGAACGAATTCAGGAAGACTCGCGAGATCAATGTCGTCGACATCTGACGAGAACAACCAACGCTCCACGGCCAATTCGCCTAGCTGACAAGTTACGCTCGTAAGATCCAGTGCCGCTGGCTCCCCTGCTTCAAGCACCGCCTTGTGTACGAGGTCGATCGTAGGCGTGGCGTCCGGCCCCTCCTCAGGCAATATCTCAAGCGCCGCAAAGTTCTTCTCCACGGTAGCCAACTTCATCATGTAGCAACACGTGGGCATGATCCGCAGAGGGCCCTGTCTTTCAAATCTGTGCAGTAGCCCCAGAACGCGGTTCACAAATAGGGACCGGGTACCTCCGCGCCCGGTGAACTGGCCGTGTGGATCACGCTGCACCCGACTGACTGTGTAGACGCGTACGTAAATTTCATCGAGGAGTTCCGTCTCGACGGCGAACGTGATGATCTCGTCGGGTGCGAGAAGACCCTGATTAACGAACGATCTGTGACAATTGTCGTACGCCTCTCGACTGATTTGTGGATCGTCGGCGATGACGTGGGCGAACCATGCCTGGTCAGCTGTGGCGCGACCAAGTGCCGAGGTGAGGATGGCGAACGCCACCAGATCCGTCGTGGACATCGCCCGCACGGCTCGGATCAACGGACGATCCATCAGGTCCCGGCCTGTCTCCAGCTGTGAGCGGATCGCTTCGAGCACTTCCGGAGTCAGCTCCAACAGCTCGGCCCCGACCAGTTGCATCCGAGCAAACATCGCGTGGCAATACAACTGGATCTCGTACGGATTGCCATCCGTGAGCTGCATGAGCTCCTGCACCACACCACGCCTCACTCTGATTGGGTGCGGGCCCAACGCATTGAGAGGCTGTAGCACACAGTCCCAAACGTCTTCGTGATTAGCGAACCGCTTAACCTCCACCTCTTTGAACTGACGCAGGATCTGGGAGTGGACGGACCTGATCTGCTCCACCAGCCCTGACGTGCCGGCCAGCACCACCACTAGCCCGTCGACCCGGCTGGTCAGAAACCTCAAGATGGACAACACTCGGGTGTCCGCAGCCATGACCTGCGCCTCGTCGACGAGCAGAGCGATCGGATGTCCGAGGAGCTCCAAGAACAGGCCAATATCAGCCCGCAGCGCCGCTTCCGGAACGTGGTCATCGCCGCGCTTCTTCGCCAGAGCCATGGCCTCTGGGAAGGCAAGCTTGTCGTCGGGTCCGGCCATGACTACCCCGGCCATGATTCTGCGCACCACTGCCAGCTCGAACGGTATGTCTCTGCCCAGAGCCCGTAGCGCATCGGCAACGGCGATCAGTAGCTCTTCATAGACCTTGCGGTAAAAGATGGAGGGGCCGCCGTCACCCTCGATCAGGTCCACGCGCACAGTGGTGAACCCTCGATCACGCGCCATCCGATCAGCTGCATTCAGCAAACTGGTCTTGCCTGCGGCGCGCGGCCCGTGTAGGACCACGCACACCGAGGGTCTGCCGACCGATGCCAGACTGAACTCGTGCCGGATAGCCTGCGTCTCCTGTTTGCGACCGGAGAAGATTGCGTCGTCGCGCACGGGGTTGCGGAAGTCGTACGGATTGCGCAGCTGGCTGATGTCCATGGGCCCCCCTCACATCCGGTCCGATCGTACGTTCAACGCCGGAGGGGCGTCATGGGTTCGCCGCCGCCGGATCAAAACCGTCGATCGAGCTCACAACGGTGCTTGGCCGACAGAGTGGAGCCGAGCAGCGGCGTCTCGTCAGGGGCAATGTCTTCAGGCAGGATGCGGCGCCCCGGAGAAGACACGCCATCTCATGACGTCGCCCTTGCCCAAGCCCCAGGCGAGCAGCTCGAACATCCCGTCGGCCGCTGGCTCACTGGCTTTCGCCGGTGTCAAGACAACACGTCCGTCTGCATTCGCCCGTAGCGCCGTCCCCGCTCCTATGCGCCGCACGCTAGCCCCAGCCGCTGACAGCCCCGCCGTCCCGAAAACGCTCAAAGTTTTCGCGCGACGCCGACGACCATGTCCGCTGGTGCAGGTCAGAGCCACCCCACACCCCCACCCACCAGGTGCCTTCTAAGCACTTGGCCGCAGGGCGAGTCCTACGAAGAGCAAGACGGAAAGCTTTCTTCGGTTACGCACAGTTCCTCAATGACAATCAGAGAAGCGGCACAGCCGGCACGTGGGACCGCGTGTCCGGCTCCCACGCTTCGGAGGAAGTTCAGGAGCGGCCGCCGACCGTTCCCAAGCACTCGATTCGGCCTGAAGATGACACCCCTCTGTGTCCACCCCTGATCTGCAGCGAGGTCGGCCCGGAGCCATCCCCAGCGTCCTCGCGGCGGCCCAACTCGTTCAATCCACGGTCACGGCGCTGCTATCCGGCTCCTGAGGCCTGTCCGTCGCACAATCGCGTCCGACCGCTGCCCACAACCCCTCGGTGAAACCGGGAAGGAACACGCTGCCGAGTTCGGTCGCAGCATGAGCGGCGATCGTGAACGGCCCGGGCGGATCACCGGTACGACGCCCGTAATGGCGAGGCACCCCGATGGTTGATCAGACGTGAGAATTCAGGAACGCCGCAGGGGGACGTCGGCGCCTCGCGATGCCAACGCGCGGAGGGTCATGGTAGCGCAGCGAAGCCGGGACACCGGTCCGGAGCTTGCGCTTCGCCGGGCTCTGCACTCATTGGGCTTCCGCTACCGCGTGGACCTGCCGATCGTCGGCATGCCGCGTCGTCGCGCCGACGGCACGTTCACGAAGTGGCGCACCGCCGTGTTCGTACAGGGCTGCTTCTGGCACGCCTGCCCGAGTCACCTGCATATGCCCCGACACAACTCGGAATGGTGGCGGCAGAAGCTTCGGGGAAACGCCCGCCGCGACGAGGAGACCGATGCCCACCTCGCGCTGATCGGTTGGCTGCCCCTCCGCATCCGGGAACACGAGACCGTCGACGACGCGGTCGAGCGGGTGGCGGCGGCGCTCGCCACCCGGGGGCATCCCCGCGCCCTGGCCATCAGCACCTGGTCGCCCGTGTCGGAACGGGCGCCCGAGGGCTCGTAGAGGAGCACGTGCGGCATCCGAACACACGCGGGACAGGGCTCTCAGCCGTAAGGGAGCCGCCACAACGCACAGCGCCACGCAGTGGACAGAGAAGACGCCTTGTGTAGTCAGCAGGACGGGGAGGGGAACGAGCTGAGCGACCTAGGCCGTGTCCGCAAAGTCATGGGAGCCAGAGTTGGAGGCAGGCGAGGGTGACCATTGCTTGGTAGTGGGCGGCTCGTTTGTCGTAGCGAGTGGCCAGGGCCCGGTTCTGTTTGAGCCGGCTGAAGCAGCGCTCGACGACGTTGCGCCGCCGGTAGGCGGTCCGATCGAGCCGGCAGAGACTTTCGCCGCGGCGCAGGCGCCCGTTGGTCTGGTCGATCCGCTCGGGAATCGTCGCGGCGATCCCGCGCCGACGCAGGTAGGCGCGGATCCTGCGGGCCGAGTAGCCCTTGTCCGCCACCACCCGCTCGGGCCGGGTCCGGGGCCTGCCCGGCCCCGGCCGGGTGATCCGGATGCGGTCCATGACCGGTTCGAACTGGGTGCAGTCGTTGCCGTTCCCGCCGGTCAGAGTGAAGGTTAGGGGGCGTCCCCGACCGTCGCAGGCCAGGTGGATCTTGCTGGTCAGCCCGCCGCGCGACCGGCCGAGCGCCTCGCCTTCCCAGGGCCCCCTTTTCGGGCCCCGGCCGCGTGCTGGTGGGCCCGCACCGTGGTGGAGTCGACACACACGATCGTCCAGTCGACCTGTCCGACAGCGTCACAGTGCTGCTGGACGTGGGCCAGGAGGCGGTCCCAGGTGCCGTCGGCGGACCAGCGGCGGAAGCGTTCGTAGACCGTCTTCCACGGGCCGTAGCGTTCGGGCAGGTCACGCCAGGCGGCCCCGGTGGACAGCTTCCACAGGATCCCGTTGACCACCTGGCGCCGGTCCCGCACCGGTCTGCCCATCCGGCCCGCCGCCAGCAACGGAGCGATCAACGCCCACGACTCATCGGTCAGTTCATGTCGACGCACCACGAACGGAGTAACGAGCGATCGACTTTGCGGACACGGCCTAGCCCTGGTCTGACACCCCACCAGAACGAGCGTTACGAGCGTCATCTCAGCGTCAAGACATCGCCCGTAACGTCCACCCCACACATAAAGCCCACCCGCGAACCCCCAGGCTAGCCGCCCTACTTCGCCGGCTCCAGGATCGCCACGCACTCCACGTGATGCGTCATCGGGAACAAGTCGAACGCCCGCAGTGTCCGCACCCGGTACCCGCCCTCCGCGAAGTACGAGATGTCGCGGGCCAGGGCCGCCGGGTCGCAGGCGACATACGCGATGCGGCGGGCGCCCAGGGCGGCCAGTTGCTTCACCGTGGACTTGCCGGCGCCCGCGCGGGGCGGGTCCAGGACGATGAGGTCGCACTCGGTGATGCCGGTGCGGGGCAGGACCTGCTCGACCTTGCCGTGTTCGATGCGGACGCGGTCCAGGTCGCGGAGGTTGTGCCGGGCGTCCTCGACCGCGCGCTTGCCGGACTCGATGCCGAGCACCGCGCCCTTCTCGCCGATGCGCTGGCCGATCGCGCCGGCGAAGAGGCCGACGCCGCAGTAGAGGTCGAGGGCGGTGTCGTTCTTGCGGGGCAGGAGGCCCTGCATGACCGCGCGGACCAGGGTGTCCGCAGCCTTGGGGTGGACCTGCCAGAAGCCGCCGGAGCCGACGCGGTACGTGCGGTCGTCGGCGCGTTCGCGGACGAAGGCGCGGCCGTGGACGCGGTGCACGCCGCCGTCGCGTTCGTCGACGCGCAGGACGGAGACCGGCTTGTCGAGTTCGACGAGGGGGAGGCGGCCGCCCGGGCGGGGGGTGAGGATGACCTGGCGGTCGTGGGAGCCGGTGGCGGCGATCGCCTCGACCGTCGCCATCTGCGGCCAGTCCTGCTGCTCGACGCCCAGCTCGGAGACGCCGGGCGCGGCGATCATGCAGTGGTCGATGATCTCGACGTCGTGCGAGCGGTGCTTGCGCAGGCCGACGCGGCCGTCGGCGTCGACGGCGTACTGGACGCGGGTCCGCCAGGCGGGCACCTCGCCCGCCGGGAGCTTGTCGCCCTCGGCCGGCATGACCGTGCCGTCCCAGCCGGCCTCCTCGGGGGTGAGGCCCGCGAGGCGCTGGAGCTGTTCGGCGATGACCTCGCCCTTGAGGCGGCGCTGGGCGCCCGGCTTGGCGTGCTGCCAGTCGCAGCCGCCGCACTTGCCGGGGCCGGCGAAGGGGCAGGGGGCCGGCACCCGGTCCTTGGACGCCTCGATGATCTCCACCGCGTCGGCGCGCAGGAAGCGCGAGTCCGCGGAGCCGTCGGTGATCCGGGCGACGACCTTCTCGCCGGGGAGCGTGTGGCGGACGAAGAGGACCCGGCCCTCGTCGGTGCGCGCGATGCAGTGGCCGCCGTGCGCGACCGGGCCGACCTCGACCTCGTACTCCCGTCCGACCAGCGACTCCGGCTGTGTCTCCCCGGTCTGCGGCGACGTGGATTCGTTCTGCATGAGGGGATGGCTCCAGGGAGGGAAGGGGATGGCCGGCGGCCGGACGACAACCTACGAGTCTACGTGGGTGCGGCCGGGCCGCCGACCACGGACGGCTCCCCCGCCTCAGCCCTTGCCCGACGGCTCCTTGGAGTGGCGGCGCTCCACCGGGCCCCGGCGGACCGAGCCCGGAGCGGTCCAGTCGGCGCGCTTGCGGGCGCGCTTCTTGGCCACCTCGGAGGACTCCAGCTGGTACGGGACCGAGGTGACCATCACACCGGGCGTGAAGAGCAGCCGGCCCTTGAGCCTGAGGGCGCTCTGGTTGTGCAGCAGGTGCTCGTACCAGTGGCCGACGACGTACTCCGGGATGTACACGCTCACGACGTCGCGCGGGCTCTCCCGGCGCAGGCCCTTGACGTACTCGATGACCGGGCGGGTCACCTCGCGGTACGGCGAGTCAAGGATCTTCAGCGGTACGTTGATGCCGCGCCGCTCCCAGTCCTCCCGCAGGGCCTTCGTCTCGGCCGGGTCCACGCTGATGGAGAGCGCCTCCAGATGGTCCGTGCGGATCAGCTTGGCGTAGGCCAGGGCACGCAGGGTGGGGCGGTGGAGCTTGGAGACGAGCACGATGGCGTGGACCCGCGAGGGGCGGATGGACTCGTCCGGGGACGTCTCGTCGGCGGCGATCTCCTCGGCGACCCGGTCGTAGTGCTTCCGGATCGCGGTCATCGTGCCGTAGAAGATCACCATGCCGAGCAGCGCCACCCAGGCTCCGTGGGTGAACTTGGTGGCGAGGACGACGACGAGCACCAGACCGGTGAAGAAGGCGCCGAAGGTGTTGATCGCGCGGGAGCGGATCATGCGCCGGCGCTTGCCCTGGTCCTTCTCCACGGCGAGATGGCGGTTCCAGTGCCGGACCATGCCCGTCTGGCTGAGCGTGAAGGAGACGAACACGCCGACGATGTACAGCTGGATGAGCCGGGTCGAGTCGGCGCCGTAGACGACCACGAGCGCGATCGCGGCGCCGGCCAGCAGCACGATGCCGTTGGAGAAGGCGAGCCGGTCGCCGCGGGTGTGCAGCTGGCGCGGCAGGTAGCGGTCCTGGGCGAGGATCGAGCCGAGCAGCGGGAAGCCGTTGTACGCGGTGTTCGCGGCCAGGAAGAGGACGAGGGCGGTCGCGGCGGCGAGGATCACGAAGAAGAACGTGCCGTCGCCGAAGACGGCGGCCGCGACCTGCGAGATGACCGGATCCTGGACGAAGCCGGAGCCGACCGGCCGGCCGTCGCTGATCAGGTCCTTCGCCGGGTTCTCGGCCATCTTGACGTCGGTGGCCATGGCCAGCGCGATGATGCCGCAGAACATGGTGACGGCCAGCAGGCCCATCATCGCCAGCGTGGTCGCCGCGTTCTTGCTCTTCGGCTTGCGGAACGCGGGTACGCCGTTGCTGATCGCCTCGACCCCGGTGAGCGCCGCACAGCCGGAGGAGAAGGCGCGCAGCAGCAGGAAGACGAGCGCGAAGCCGGCCAGGCCCTGGTGCTCGGCCTTGATGGTGTACGCGGAGGTGGGGGCGTGCATGGTGTCGCCGAGGACGAGCCCGCGGAAGGCACCCCACAGCAGCATGACGAAGACGCCGGCCACGAAGAGGTACGTGGGGATGGCGAAGAGCTTGCCGGACTCCTTGACCCCGCGCAGGTTCATCAGGGTCAGCAGGACGATGGCCGCGACCGCGCACCCCGTCTTGTGCTCGACGACGAACGGGACGGCGGAGCCCAGGTTCTCCACGCCGGAGGAGATCGACACGGCGACGGTGAGGACGTAGTCGACGAGCAGGGCGCTGGCGACGGTGAGCCCGGCCTTGGGCCCCAGGTTGGTGGTGGCGACCTCGTAGTCGCCGCCGCCGCTGGGGTAGGCGTGCACGTTCTGCCGGTAGGAGGCGACGACCGTGAACATCAGGACGACGACCGCGACGGCGATCCAGGGACTGAAGTGGTACGCCGACACGCCCGCGATGGACAGCACCAGAAGAACTTCTCCGGGTGCGTACGCCACCGAGGACAGCGGGTCGGACGCGAAGACGGGGAGGGCGATGCGCTTGGGGAGGAGCGTCTCCCCCAGCTTGTCGCTGCGCAGGGCCCGCCCGATCAGGATCCGTTTGGGCACGTCGGTCAGTTTGGACACGCTGAGGATCGTAAGGGTTCCGTATGGGGCCCGCCCCCGCCTGACGGGCGTGGCCCGCCAATCTCCTGCGCTCGGCCGGAAACGACGCGGAATCCTTAACGCAATCCTTGCGCCGCGCCCGCCGCAGGAGGGGTCGCGAGTGGTCCGGGCCACTTCGGCGCGGCCCCGGCCGCCGCGCGGGGGGCCACTCGGATGAGGCGCCGCGGCGGGCCCGGCATAAGCTCGGTGCTGGGCGACGGGGTACCCCGTTGCCCCGTTGTTTGCCCGGCCAGCCGAGGAAAGAGTGTGAGCAGGGTGTTTTCGCAGGTCAGCCGGAAGACCAGGACTGCGAGGTAGGCGCAAGGTGCACATCGTCATCATGGGCTGCGGGCGCGTGGGAGCCGCTCTCGCGCAGACCCTGGAGCAGCAGGGGCACACGGTCGCCGTCATCGACCGCGATCCCACGGCCTTCCGGCGCCTCGGTTCCGGCTTCGGCGGTCGCCGCGTCACCGGGGTCGGCTTCGACCAGGACACCCTGCGGGACGCGGGGATCGAGGAGGCCGGCGCATTCGCCGCGGTGAGCAGCGGCGACAACTCGAACATTATCGCGGCCCGGGTGGCGCGCGAGATGTTCGGCATCGAGAACGTGGCGGCCAGGATCTACGACCCGCGCCGGGCCGAGGTGTACCAGCGCCTGGGCATCCCGACGGTCGCGACGGTGCGCTGGACGGCGGACCAGATGCTGCGCCGGCTGCTGCCCTCGGGCGCGGAGCCGCTGTGGCGCGACCCGAGCGGCGGGGTGCAGCTCGCGGAGGTGCACACCACCCCGGCCTGGATCGGCCACAAGATCAGCACGCTCCAGGAGGAGACGGGCGTGCGCGTCGCCTTCCTCACCCGGTTGGGTGAGGCCATGCTGCCGTCGTCGCAGACGGTGCTCCAGGAGGGCGACCTCGTCCACGTGATGATGCGTACGGACGAGATCGCGAAGGTCGAGGCGGCCTTCGCCGAGGGCCCCGAGGAGGGCGGTCACTGATGCGAGTCGCGATTGCCGGGGCCGGTGCGGTGGGGCGTTCCATCGCGGGCGAGCTGCTGGAGAACGGGCACGAGGTGCTGCTCGTGGACAAGGCGCCGACCGCCATTTCGGTGGAGCGGGTGCCGATGGCCGAGTGGCTGCTGGCGGACGCCTGTGAGATCACGTCGCTGGACGAGGCGGCGCTGCAGCGCTGCAACGTCGTGATCGCGGCGACGGGGGACGACAAGGTGAACCTGGTCGTCTCGCTGCTGGCGAAGACCGAGTACGGCGTGCCGCGCGTCGTGGCCCGGGTGAACAACCCGAAGAACGAGTGGCTGTTCAACGAGGCGTGGGGCGTCGATGTGGCGGTCTCCACGCCGCGGCTGATGTCGGCGCTGGTGGAGGAGGCGGTGAGTGTCGGCGATCTGGTCCGGCTGCTGCGCTTCAGCCACGGCGACGCGAACCTGGTGGAGCTGACGCTGCCGCCGGAGTCGGCGCTCGCGGGTACGCAGGTCGGTGACGTGGCCTGGCCGGAGGACACCTCGCTGGTGACGATCATCCGGGGGCAGCGGGTGCTGACGCCGAGCCCGGAGGAGAGCCTGGAGGCCGGTGACGAGCTGCTGTTCGTGGCCGCGCAGGCGCGCGAGGAGCAGTTGGAGGACCTGCTGTCGGTGCGCCGGGGCGATCCGGAGAAGTGAGCACGGAAGAGGGGCCCGTCACCACGTGGTGACGGGCCCCTCTTCGGTGCTTCGGTCAGAACTCCTGGCTCCCGCCGGCCGTGGTGCGGGAGGTCCGGTCAGAACTCCTGGCTCCGGCCGGCCGTTTCGGCGGCGGCCTTGCGGGCCTTTTCGGCCTCCTCCTCCGCCTCCATCTCGGCGAAGACGTCGATGGGCGGCGGCGCCTTGGCGAGGAACACCCAGGTCAGATAGACGGCCAGCAGGAACGGCGGGATCTTGAGGGCGACGAGGACCCAGCCGAGCTGGGTGGTGTCGGCCCACCAGTACAGCGGGAACAGGATCGCCGACTTGGCGAGCAGGATCAGCCCCCAGGCGTAGCTGGCCTTGGCGTACGCCTTCTTGCGGCCGGGGTTACGGGTGCGCCAGGAGAGGTTCTCCTTGAAGACCGGGCCCAGGATCAGGCCGATCAGCGGCAGCCCGACGGCGGCGGTGACCAGGTAGGCGAAGGCGAGGCCGAGGGTGTAGATCATGCCCGGCAGGTAGAAGTCCTTGGCGTTGCCCGTCATCTTGGCGAAGACCACGCCGAAGGCCACACCGAAGACGCCGCTGAAGGCGTGCTTGACGGTGTCCTTGCGGATGAGCCGCACGGCGACCAGCACCAGCGACACCGCGACGGCCGCGATGGCCGAGTTGGTGAGGTTCTTGTCGATGGTGAAGATCGTGACGAAGAGCAGTCCGGGCAGGACCGTCTCCACCATGCCCCTCACGCCGCCGAACGCCTCGAACAGGGCGGCCTCGGTGACCGCCCTGCTGTCGGCGTCCTGCTGGTCGGTGGTGCGGTCCGTGTCGGACGTCGGCTTGTCGAGAGACGTCACCGGCTACTCCTTGCCGAGCGGTCGGAGTTCGTATTTGGGGTTGAACAGCACCCGGCGGCCGTGACTCATGGCGATCCGGCCGGAGGCGATGAGCTTGCGGCCCGGTTCTATGCCCACGATGGAGCGGCGGCCGAGCCAGACCACGTCGAGCGGTGCGGTGCCGTCGAAGAGTTCCGCCTCCAGGGCGGGCACTCCGGCGCGCGGCCGCAGGGTGACCGTCCGCAAGGTACCAGTCACCTTGACGATCTGGCGGTCGGTGCATTCGGAGATGCGGGTGCAGCCCGATGCCTGCGAGTCCTCCTCCAGCTCCTCGCACTCGAGGTCCTGCTGGGAGCTGGAAAGCCGGTCCAGCATCCGGCGGAAGCGCCCGGACGGCCGGTCGCCCTTGTGGGGCTTCTCGGATCGGGGAACAGCACTCATACCCGAAGGGTACCGGTCCGGCGGGCGCATGGCGGGTGGCCGCCGTCTCACCCGAACGAAGGACAAGGACGCGCCGGGCCCGCCGGTTTCAGGCGCGCTCGAAGCGGTACCCCATGCCGGGCTCGGTGACGAAGTGGCGGGGGTGCGAGGGATCGGCCTCCAGCTTGCGCCGCAGCTGGGCCATGTAGACCCGCAGGTAGTTGGTCTCGGTGCCGTACGAGGGGCCCCAGACCTCCTGGAGGAGCTGGCGCTGGCTGACGAGCCGGCCGCCGTTGCGGACCAGGACCTCCAGCAGGTGCCACTCGGTGGGCGTGAGCCGTACGTCGCGGCCGTCGCGGTGGACCTTCTTGGCGGCCAGGTCGACGGTGAAGCCCGCGGTCTCGACCACGACGGCCTGATCCCCGCCGTCCGGCCCGACCGGCTCCGCCCGGCGCACCGCCGCCCGCAGCCTGGCCAGCAGCTCGTCCATGCCGAACGGCTTGGTGACGTAGTCGTCGGCCCCCGCGTCCAGCGCCTCGACCTTCTCGTCGGAGGTGTGGCGGGCCGAGAGCACCAGGATCGGCACCCGGGTCCAGCCGCGCAGGCCCCGGATCACGTCCACGCCGTCCATGTCGGGCAGCCCGAGGTCCAGGACGACGACGTCGGGGTGGCGGGCGGCGGCGAGCTGGAGGGCGGTGGCCCCGTCGGGCGCCGCGTCCACCTCGTAGGTGCGCGCCTTCAGGTTGATCACGAGGGCGCGCACGATCTGCGGCTCGTCGTCGACCACTAGCACGCGGGTCATCGCGGTCCTGCCTTTCTGCTGTGCGTACGTCGTCGGGCGGAGCGGTCCGCCGGTCATGAGGTGACCCGCGCGGGCAGGCCGAGGGCGGTGGAGGCGTGGCCCGGCGCCGCCTTGACGGTGAGGACCATGGTGAGGCCGCCGCCCGGGGTGTCCTCGGCGTCCAGCGTGCCGCCCATGGACTCTGCGAAGCCCCGGGCGACCGCGAGGCCGAGTCCGACCCCGGAGCCGCGCGGGGCGTCGCCGTAGCGCTGGAACGGCTCGAAGATGCGCTCCTTGCCCTCGTCGGGGACGCCCCGGCCCCGGTCGGCGACCCGGAGTTCGACGCGGTCGCCGTGCGCGCTGGCGGCCACGGTGACGCGGTCGCCGTCCGGGCTGTACTTGACGGCGTTCTCCACGATGTTGGCCACGGCCCGCTCCAGCAGCCCGGGGTCGACGGCGACCATGGGCAGCGTCTCGGGGATGTCCAGGTCGACGCTGTCCTCCGGGACGCCACCCAGGGCCATGGGCACCACCTCGTCCAGGTCGATCTCCCGGATGAGCGGGGTGACGGTGCCGGTCTGGAGGCGGGACATGTCCAGGAGGTTGCCGACGAGGTGGTCGAGGCGGTCGGCGCCGTCCTCGATGCCTTCCAGGAACTCCGCCTCGTCGGCCTCGGACCAGGCGACGTCGTCGGAGCGCAGCGAGGAGACGGCGGCCTTGATCGCGGCGAGCGGGGTGCGCAGGTCGTGGCTGACGGCCGCCAGGAGCGCGGTCCTGATGCGGTTGCCCTCGGCGAGCCTGCGGGCCTCCTCGGCCTCGTCCACCAGGCGCTCGCGCTCCAGCACGACGGCGGCCTGGGCGGCGAACGCGCCGAGCACCCGGCGGTCCTCGGCGGGCAGCACCCGGCCGGTCAGGGCGAGCGCCATGTGGTCGCCGACCGGCATGTCCACGTCGGCGTCCTCGGGCCGGGCGGCCGGGGCCGGGCCGACGCTCCCGGCGCAGGTCCAGGGATCGACGTCGCTGCGGCGCTCCAGCAGGGCGACGGAGCCCATGCCGAAGGTCTCGCGGACCCGGTCCAGGAGTGCGGGCAGCGTGGTCTCCCCGCGCAGCACGCTGCCGGCCAGGAAGGACAGGATCTCGGCCTCCGCGCGCAGCCGGGCGGCCTGGTGGGTGCGGCGGGCCGCGAGGTCCACCACGGAGGCCACCGCGACCGCCACCGCGAAGAAGATCACGATGGCGACGAAGTTCTCCGGGTCCTGGACGGTGAGGGTGTGGGTGGGCGGGGTGAACCAGTAGTTGAGGAGCAGCGAGCCGACGGCGGCCGAGGCGAGGGCGGGCAGCAGTCCGCCGGTCAGGGCGGCGCCGACGGTCATGAAGAGGAAGAGCAGGACGTCGTTGGCGAGGCCGGGGCCGCTCTCCAGGGACTTGAGGAGGAGGGCGAGGACGACGGGGCCGCCGACGCCGACCGCCCAGCCCCAGATGATGCGGGCGCGGCCGAGGCGGGCGCCGCGCGCCATGGGCAGGCCGCGGCCCTTGGCGACCTCGCCGTGGGTGACGATGTGGACATCCAGGTCGGTGCCGGACTCGCGGGCGACGGTGGCGCCGACGCCGGGTCCGTAGATGTACTGCCAGGTCTTGCGGCGGCTGGAGCCGAGGACGATCTGGGTGGCGTTGACGCCGCGCGCGAACTCCAGGAGCGCCGAGGGTATGTCGTCGCCGATGACGTGGTGGAAGGTGCCGCCCAGGTCCTCGACGAGGGTGCGCTGGACGGTCAGCTCCTTGGGCGAGGCGGCGGTCAGCCCGTCGCTGCGGGCGACGTAGACGGCCAGGATCTCGCTGCCGGAGCCCTTGGCCGCCATGCGCGCGGCGCGCCGGATCAGGGTGCGGCCCTCGGGGCCTCCGGTGAGGCCGACGACGATGCGTTCGCGGGCCTGCCAGGTGGTGCGGATGTTGTGCTCGCCCCGGTACTGCTGAAGGTATTCGTCGACCCGGTCGGCGACCCAGAGCAGGGCCAGCTCGCGCAGGGCGGTGAGGTTGCCGGGGCGGAAGTAGTTGGAGAGGGAGGCGTCGATCCGGTCCGGTTTGTAGATGTTGCCGTGGGCCATGCGGCGGCGCAGGGCCTGGGGCGACATGTCGACCAGTTCGAGCTGGTCGGCGCGGCGGACGACCTCGTCGGGCACCGTCTCGCGCTGGCGTACACCGGTTATGGACTCGACGACGTCGCCCAGGGACTCCAGGTGCTGGATGTTGACCGTGGAGACGACGTCGATGCCGGCCTGGAGGAGTTCCTCGACGTCCTGCCAGCGCTTGGCGTTGCGGGAGCCGGGCACGTTGGTGTGGGCCAGCTCGTCCACCAGGGCGACGGCCGGGGCGCGCTCCAGGACGGCGTCGATGTCCATCTCGGTGAACACGGCCGTGCGGTGCTCGATCTCCCGGCGCGGCACGGTTTCCAGGCCGTGCAGCATGGTCTCGGTGCGCGGCCGGTCGTGGTGCTCGACGAAGGCGACCACGCAGTCGGTGCCCCGCTCGACGCGCCGGTGCGCCTCGGCGAGCATCGCGTACGTCTTGCCGACGCCGGGTGCCGCACCGAGGTAGATCCGAAGTTTGCCGCGCGCCATGGCCCCATTGTCTTCCGAAACCGGCGGCCGCCGTCCTGGCGGCCGTGATTCGAAAGTACCTGGAGGTTTTCCGGCATATCGGGCGGGGGGTGGGAAGGCGGCGGGAATTGACGCAACCCTGATACAGGGCCGGCCCGCCGGTCAGTGCTCGATGATGTGCCCGTCGCTCAGCTCCAGCACGCGGTCGGCGAGGCCGAGCAGCTGGGGGTCGTGGGTGGCGACGAGCGCGGTGACGTTCTCGCTGTGCACGACGGCGCGCAGCAGCTCCATCACCGCGAGCCCGGTCTCCTGGTCGAGCTGCCCGGTCGGCTCGTCCGCGATCAGCAGGGCGGGCCGGTTGGCGAGCGCGCGGGCGATGGCCACCCGCTGCTGCTGGCCGCCGGACATCTCGCCGGGGCGCTGCGCCGCGTGGTCGGCGAGGCCGACCAGGGAGAGCAGCAGCGAGACCCGCTCCTCGCGCTCGCGCGGGTCCGCCTTGCGCAGCCGCAGGGGCACGCCGACGTTCTCCGCCGCCGTGAGGATCGGGATCAGGCCGAAGGACTGGAAGATGAAGCCGATGCGGTCCCGGCGCAGTTCCAGCAGCCCGTCGTCGCCGAGGGTGGAGAGGTCGGTGCCGTCCACGGTGATCCGGCCGCCGTCCGGGCTGTCGAGGCCGCCGACGAGGTTGAGCAGGGTGGTCTTGCCGGAGCCGGAGCGGCCCTTGAGGGCGACCAGCTCGCCGCGCGGCACCTCGAAGGAGACGCCGCGCAGCGCGTGGACGGCGCCGGCGCCGGAGCCGTAGGAGCGGTGCAGGTCCTCGACGCGCACCATCGGGCGGTCGGCGACGGCCGTCCCGGCGCCCCCGCCGGTGCTCGTGTCTGCGCTGTTCTCGGTCATGTCGCTCCCCCGTGGGTCCTCGGCTGTCGGCCGCCAGTATGTGCAGGCGGCACGGGACGGGGCAATGCCCGGTCGCGGCTCGGGGGCAGCGGCGCGCCGTTCAGCGCGCGGCCAGCCGCCGCAGCGCGATGTTGAGCCGCAGGACGTTGACCCTCGGTTCGCCGATGAAGCCGAGGAGGCGGCCCTCGGTGTGCCGCTCGACGAGTGCGGCGACCCGGTCGGCGGCCAAGTGGTTGCGGGCGGCGACGCGGCGGACCTGGAGCTGTGCGTACGCCGGGGATATGTGGGGGTCGAGCCCGGAGCCGGAGGAGGTGACCGCGTCGGCGGGCACCCGTGCGGGATCGACCGGGTGGCCCGGGACGGAGTTGTCCCGGACGACGGCGGCGCGGGCGGCGGCGACCCGGTCGATCAGCTCCGGGCTGTCCCCGGCCAGGTTGCTCGCGCCGGAGACGAGCAGCCCGTAGCGGGTGTTGCGGCTGTTGGTGCCGAGCCCGGCGGAGGGGCGCGGCTGGAACCAGCGCGGGTCGGGGGCCGGGGCCTCCCCGTCCTTCGTGGCCGGCAGGTCGTAGCGCTGGCCGATGAGGGCGGAGCCGACGACCCGGCCGCCGTCGGTGATCTCGGAGCCGGCGGCGCGGTGCGGCATGAGCGTGCGGGCGGCTCCGGTGACGGCGAGCGGGTAGAGGACGCCGCAGACCAGAGTGAGGACGAGCAGGGCGCGCAGGGCGGCCCACGCCTGGCGGGCCGGGATGCGTACGGATGTGTGCATGACGGGTCAGCCGATTCCGGGGAGGAGGGAGAGGAGCAGGTCGATGAGCTTGATGCCGGCGAAGGGCGCGAGGAGGCCGCCGATGCCGTAGACGGCGAGGTTGCGCCGGAGCAGGGCCGCCGCGCCGCCGGGCCGGTGGCGGACGCCCCGCAGGGCGAGCGGTACGAGCGCGACGATGATCAGCGCGTTGAAGACGACGGCGGAGAGGATCGCGGTCCGGGGCGAGGAGAGGTCCATGACGTTGAGCCGGTCCAGGCCCGGATACACGGCGGCGAACATGGCGGGGATGATCGCAAAGTACTTGGCGACGTCGTTGGCCAGCGAGAACGTGGTGAGCGCGCCGCGGGTGACGAGGAGCTGCCTGCCGATCTCCACGATCTCGATGAGCTTGGTCGGGTCGGAGTCCAGGTCGACCATGTTCCCGGCCTCCTTGGCGGCCGAGGTCCCGCTGTTCATGGCCACGCCGACATCGGCCTGAGCGAGCGCCGGGGCGTCGTTGGTGCCGTCGCCGGTCATCGCGACGAGCGCGCCGCCGGCCTGCTCCCGCTTGATGAGGGCCATCTTGTCCTCGGGCGTGGCCTCGGCGAGGAAGTCGTCGACTCCGGCCTCCTCGGCGATGGCCTTCGCGGTGAGCGGGTTGTCGCCGGTGATCATCACGGTGCGAATGCCCATCCGGCGCAGCTCGGCGAACCGCTCCGGCATGCCCTCCTTGACCACGTCCCTGAGGTGGACGACACCCAGGACCCGCGCCCCTCGCTCGTCCTCGACGGCCACCAGGAGCGGCGTGCCGCCCTGCGCCGCGATGCGGTCGGCGCCCCGGCGTGCCTCGTCGGGGACGGTCCCGCCCCGCTCGCGCACCCAGGCGGAGACCGCTGTGGCGGCGCCCTTGCGGACGCTGCGCCCGGCCACGTCCACGCCGGACATGCGGGTGCGGGCGGTGAAGGCGACCCAGGTGGCGCCGGACAGCTCGTCCGCGCGGTCTCCGCCGGGCCCGTACCGCTCCTCGGCGAGGGCGACCACGGACCGGCCCTCGGGGGTCTCGTCGGCCAGCGAGGCGAGCCGGGCGGCCCGCGCCAGTTCGGCGCCGGTGACCCCGTCGGCGGGCAGCAGGCCGGTGGCGCGGCGGTTGCCGTGGGTGATGGTGCCGGTCTTGTCGAGCAGCAGCGTCGAGACGTCACCGGCCGCCTCGACGGCACGCCCGGACATCGCGAGCACGTTGCGCCGCACCAGCCGGTCCATGCCCGCAATGCCGATCGCGGAGAGCAGTGCGCCGATGGTGGTCGGGATGAGGCAGACCAGCAGCGCGGTCAGCACGATGACGGACTGCTCGCCGCCCGCGTACACGGCGAACGGCTGGAGGGTGACCACGGCGAGGAGGAAGGCGATCGTCAGGGACGCCAGCAGGATGTTCAGGGCGATCTCGTTGGGGGTCTTCTGCCGGGCGGCGCCCTCCACCAGGGCGATCATCCGGTCGATGAACGTCCTGCCGGGTTCGGTGGTGATCCGGATGACGACGCGGTCGGAGAGCACCTTCGTACCGCCGGTGACGGCGCTGCGGTCGCCGCCGGACTCGCGGATGACCGGGGCGGACTCGCCGGTCACCGCGGACTCGTCCACGCCGGCCACGCCTTCCACGACGTCCCCGTCGCCGGGGATGAGGTCGCCCGCCTCGCAGACGACCAGGTCGCCGACGCGCAGGTCGGTGCCGGCGACCCGTTCCTCGCGTCCGCCGGTCAGCCGGCGGGCGACGGTGTCCGTCTTCGCCCGCCGCAAGGTGTCGGCCTGCGCCTTGCCGCGTCCTTCGGCGACGGCTTCGGCGAGATTGGCGAAGAGCGTGGTCAGCCACAGCCAGCCGGCGATCGCCCAGCCGAACAGGTCGCCGGGGTCGCGGGCGGCGAGCACGGTGGTGACGACGGAGCCGGCCAGCACCACGCACATGACGGGTGAGGCTGCCATCGTCCGTGGGTGGAGTTTGCGCACCGCCTGGGGCAGTGCGGCGACGAGCGTCCGGGGGTCGGACAGCGCGGCGCCAGGACGGGCCCGCCGCCCGGCCGCGGTCCCGGAGTGCTCCTGCTGTCGCGTATGGGGGGTCATGGCGCGAGTCCTTCGGCGAGCGGGCCCAGGGCGAGGGCCGGGAAGTAGGTCAGGCCGGCGACGACCACCACGACCGCGGCCAGCAGCGCGCCGAACAGCGGGGTGTGGGTGGGGACGGTGCCGGAGGTGGCCGGTACGGGCCGCTGCCCGGCCAGCGAGCCGGCCAGGGCGAGGACGAACACCATGGGCAGGAAGCGGCCCAGCAGCATGGCGAGCCCGAGGGTGGTGTTGAACCACGGGGTGTCGGCGGCCAGTCCGGCGAACGCCGAGCCGTTGTTGTTGGCGCCGGAGGTGTAGGCGTACAGGATCTCGGAGAAGCCGTGCGCCCCGGGGTTGGCCGTCGAGCCGGACGGGGCGGGCAGGGCGACGGCCGCGGCGGTGAGCCCGAGCACCAGGGCGGGGGTGACGAGGAGGTAGCAGGCGGCGAGCTGGATCTCGCGGGTGCCGATCCGCTTGCCGAGGTATTCGGGTGTGCGGCCGACCATCAGGCCCGCCAGGAACACCGCGACGAGCGCCATGATCAGCATGCCGTACAGCCCGGAGCCGACGCCGCCGGGGGCGATCTCGCCGAGCTGCATGCCGAGCAGCGTGATGCCGCCGCCGAGGCCGGTGTACGAGGAGTGGGCGGAGTTCACGGCGCCGGTGGAGGTGAGGGTGGTGGCCACGGCGAACAGTGACGAGCCGCCGATGCCGAACCGGGTCTCCTTGCCCTCGGTGGCGCCGCCCGCGAGCGAGAACGCGGGGCCGTGGTGGGCGGACTCGGTCCACATCATCAGCGCGGAGAAGCCGAGCCAGAAGACGAGCATGGTGCCCAGGAGCGCGTACCCCTGCCGGACGGAGCCCACCATGCGGCCGAAGGTGCGGGTCAGCGCGAACGGGATGACGAGGATCAGGAAGATCTCGAAGAGGTTGGACAGGCCGGTGGGGTTCTCGAAGGGGTGGGCGGCGTTGGCGTTGAAGTAGCCGCCGCCGTTGGTGCCCAGCTCCTTGATGGCCTCCTGGGAGGCGACCGCGCCGCCGTTCCACTGCTGGCCGCCGCCCGTGAACTGCCCGACCTCGTGGATGCCGGCGAAGTTCTGTATCGCCCCGCAGGCGACGAGGACGAGCGCGCTCACCGCGGCCAGCGGCAGCAGGACGCGTACGGTGCCGCGCACCAGGTCGCACCAGAAGTTGCCGAGTTCCCCGGTGCGGGAGGCGGCGAACCCGCGGACGAGGGCGACGGCGACGGCCATGCCGACGGCGGCGGAGAGGAAGTTCTGCACGGCGAGGCCGCCGGTCTGCACGACGTGGCCCATGGTCTGCTCGCCGGCGTACGACTGCCAGTTGGTGTTCGCGACGAACGAGGCGGCCGTGTTGAACGCCTGGTCGGGGTCGATCGAGGAGAAGCCGAGCGAGCCGGGCAGGGCGCCCTGGAGCCGTTGCAGCAGGTACAGGAAGAGGACGCCGACGGCGGAGAAGGCGAGGACGCCGCGCAGATAGGCGGCCTGGCGCATCCGCGCGGTGGGGTCGGCGCCGATCGCCCGGTAGATCCACCGCTCGGCCCGCAGATGGTGGGCCGAGGTGTAGACCCGGGCCATGTGGTCGCCGAGTGGGCGGTACGCCAGCCCCAGCGCCACCACGAGCGCGAGGAGCTGGAGCACACCGGAGAGGACGGGGCTCATGTCGGCTCAGAACCTCTCGGGGAAGAGGAGGGCGAGGACGAGGTAGCCCAGCAGGGCGGCGGCCACGACGAGGCCGGCCACGTTGTCCGCGGTCACAGCTTCGCCACCCCCTTGGCGACGAGTGCCACCAGCGCGAAGACCGCGATGGTGGTGAGGACGAAGGCCGCGTCGGCCATCGGATGCTCCCGGACTGAGGTGTCGATGTTTCGGACCCCATGAGCAAACCTCCCGCCGGCACCGCTGTGACCTGCGTTGATGCCTCCTTTACGGGAGTGGGCGCGTCCTTGACGCCGCCTGTACGTCCCCCATACGCCTCCCGTACGCGCAACGGCCGGTGGGCCGCACCCCCAAGAAGGGGTACGGCCCACCGGCCGGTGTCGGGTGTGCGGGTCAGCGCACCTCGGTGATCTCGGGGCCGCGCTGCAGGCCCGCCATGCCGCCGGAGAAGCGGGAGCCCTCCTGCTCCTCCTGCTGCACGCCCTCGGGGACCATCTGGGCGTCGTTGGGGAGCTTGAGGACGATCGGGTCGCGCGGGGCCATCGGGCCCTCGCCGCGGACCACCACGGTGTCGCGGAAGACCGTCTCCAGGAGCCCGGCGGCCTCCGGCTGCACGGCGCCCTGGCCGGAGATCACACCGCGCAGGAACCAGCGCGGGCCGTCCACGCCGACGAACCGCACCAGCTGCACGCCGTTCGTCCCGTCGGGGAGCTGTACGGGGACCTGCGCGCGCAGCTCCCAGCCCAGCGGGCCCTCGACCTCGTCGATGACGCCGCCCTGCTGGGTGATGCCCGCGGCGATCTCCTCGCGGACCTCGCCCCAGATGCCCTCCTTCTTGGGGGCGGCGAACGCCTGGAGCTGGATCGCGCTGTCGCGGAGCACGACGGTGGCCGCGACGATCGCGTCACCGGCGACCTCGACCCTCAGCTCCATGCCCTCGACGCCGGGCACGAAGATGCCGCCCAGGTCCACCCGGCCGTCGCCGGGCTGGGACACCTCGCTGATGTCCCACGGGCCGTCCGGGCGCGGAGCCGGCGGAAGGTTCGTCCGGCGCGGCTCGCCCTCGGTCTGCTCGTCGACGACCTGCTCGGCCTCGCGCGCCTCGGCCGCCTGGTCATCGGCGGCACCACTGTTCTTGCGACGTCCGAACACGTCACTGTCCTTCCCGGTCGGATTCGACCGAAGCGTAGCTGTTCCCGCCCTGGGGAACCCCGCCCCGGACGCCATCAACATCAACGGCGGCATGACCGCCGGTGGATCCGAAGCCCCCCTCGCCCCGCGCCGAGCCGGGAAGCTCCGACACCTCGTGGAAGCGCACCTTCTCGACCTGCTGAACAACCAGTTGGGCAATCCGGTCGAACCGCTCGAACCGCACGGTCTCCCGCGGGTCGAGATTGATGACGATCACCTTGATCTCTCCACGGTACCCGGCATCGACCGTCCCCGGGGCATTCACCAGGGCGACTCCGCAGCGGGCGGCGAGACCGGATCGTGGGTGCACGAACGCGGCGTACCCGTCCGGCAGGGCGATCGAAACCCCGGTCGGCAGCACGGTCCGCTCCCCCGGCGCCAGTTCGGCGGCCTCGGTGGTCACGAGATCGGCGCCGGCGTCGCCGGGGTGGCCGTAGGAGGGCAGCGGGACCTCCGGGTCCACCCGGCGGATGAGGACGTCCACGGGGTGGCGCATCAGGGGTTCACCTCGAAGGCGCGGACGCGCTTGACCTGGTCGGGGTCGGCCATGGCGGCCTGGATCTCGGCCGGCCGGCCGTTGTCGATGAAGTGGTCCACCTTGACCTCGATGAACAGGGCGTCGGCGCGCACGGCCACCGGCCCGTCCGGGCCGCCGATGCGGCCGACCGCCCGCGAGTAGAGCTTGCGCCCGTGCACGGCGGTGATCTCGGCGTCGAGGAACAGCACGGTGCCGACCGGGACGGGCCGCACGAAGTCGGTCTCCAGCCGCCCGGTCACCGCGATCACCCGCAGCAGCCAGTTCAGCGAGCCCAGCGTCTCGTCCAGCGCGGTCGCCAGCACACCGCCGTGCGCGAGGCCCGGAGCGCCCTGGTGGGCCTCCTGCACGGTGAACTCGGCGGTGACCCGGACACCCTCCTCGGCGCGGGCCTGGAGGTGCAGTCCGTGGGCCTGGCCGGAGCCGCAGCCGAAGCAGTGCTCGTAGTGCGCGCCGAGAAGCTCGCCGGGGGCCGGGGCGTCGGGGTGCCGGACCGGTTTCACCGCGTCGGCCGGGGGCGTCAGAGCCGCAGATGTTCCACTCACAGGCGCAGACCTTACCCGCGCGGGTAGCCGCCGGTCGCGCCGTGCCAAGCTTGGAGCCATGCAGCCTTCCACCCAGCCTTTCGACGAACGCCTCACCGCTCCCCGTTCGTGGTGGCTGATCGCCGTCCTGATCGGCCTCGCGTGCGCGCTGATGCTGCTGCCGCTGGGCACCCTGCCGCTGCTCGGCGGCCTCGCCGGGGGCACGGCCCTGTCGGCCGTGGCGGTCAGCGCGTACGGCTCCGCCCGCATCCGGGTGGTGGCGGGTGCGCTGGTCGCCGGGGACGCGCGGATCCCGGTCTCGGCGCTCGGGGAGGCCACGGTGCTGGACGCCGAGGAGGCGCGCGCCTGGCGCACGTACAAGGCGGACCCGAGGGCGTTCATGCTGCTGCGCAGCTACATCCCGACGGCGGTGCGGGTGGAGGTCACGGACCCGCAGGACCCGACCCCGTACGTCTACCTCTCCACGCGCGACCCGCAGGCGCTCGTCGCGGCCCTGCACGCGGCGGTGCCCGCCTAGGAGGCGTCCGCTCCGGGCGCTCCGGGCGTGAGGCGGTCCCAGGGGATCTGCTTCGCGCGCAGGTCCTTCCTGACCCGCTCGGCGAGCTTTCTGGTGTCGCGCCGGTTCACGGAGGCGCCGACCGCGGCACCGACCATGAACGGGACCAGGCTCGGCAGGTCGCGCACGAGGCGTTTCATGATCTGGCGGCGCAGTTCGCGTTTCATCCGGCCGCTCAGCGCCCCGTCCAGCGAGGACGGGCTGGTGACCTCGATACCGCGCTCCTCGGTCCACGCGGTGAGGTAGGCGGTGGTGCGCCGGCTGAGACCGCCGGGAGGGCGGCGTCCGTACACCTCGTGCAGTTCGGCGACGAGCTTCATCTCGATGGCGGCCACGCCGGTGATCTCGGCGGTCAGCTCGGCGAACATCGCCGGTGGTACGGGCATCATGGCCGCCGCGCCGATGCCGGCGCCGACGGTGGCGGTCGCGCGGCTCGCCCCCGCGACCAGCCGGTCGGCGATCTCCTCCGGCCCGAGGCCGGGAAACTGTGCGCGCAGGGTGGCGAGATCGCGCACAGGGACGCGGGGAGCGACTTGGACGATCAGGTCCGCGATGCGACCGATCGCCGCCCCGGCGCTCTCCCCGCCCTTGCGTACTCCCCGTTTCACCGCGTTCAGACGGCCTGCCCCGGTCACGGGCTCCGTCCTGCCGGTCTCTCCGGCCCTGTCGGCCGTACCGGCCGAGGCAGCCTGGCGGGCCGCCTCCCTTGCTACTCCGGCTGCTTCGAGCGAGGCCGAGAGGCCCCGCTCGTCCTCCTGTCCGTCCGGCGAGGGTGGCAGGGCGGACCGCTCGGCAGGCGCCTGGACGCCTTCTGCCGGGCCTGTACCGCCCTGATGCGCCTCGGACGACTTCCTGCCCCACGGGCGCCGCTTGCGGAACGGTGTGTCCCCTGCCACGGCCGACCGGACCTCAGTCGCAGTCGCGGCAGATCGGCTGACCGTTCTTCTCGCGGGCCAGCTGGCTGCGGTGGTGCACCAGGAAGCAGCTCATGCAGGTGAACTCATCGGCCTGCTTGGGCAGGACCCGGACGGCCAGTTCCTCGTTGGACAGGTCCGCGCCGGGCAGCTCCAGGCCCTCCGCCGCGTCGAACTCGTCGACGTCGACGGCGGACGCCGTCTTGTCGCTCCGGCGCGCCTTCAGCTCTTCAAGGCTGTCCTGATCGACGTCGTCGTCGGTCTTGCGTGGGGTGTCGTAATCCGTTGCCATGTCGCTCTCCCCCTCTGGGTGTCTGCGGTGTCTCAGCGCTCGTAACGCGTGAGAGGCCGGACTTGTGCCCGACCTGAGGCGGAGATTTTGCCTCACATCAAGGTCTGTTACTCAATCGACACCCAAAAGGACCGCTCGAGAGTGATCGGCTTGGGTGGCGATGGGGACCGTACACGGTCCGGGCGGCACCCTCGGCAGGCGCCACCCCGTGTACTTCCCGTAATGCCCACCCCTGAAAACCTGGGGTTTCGCCGGGTTTCCGGCGACTTCCCCGGTCACCGAGCGTAGAGGATGGACTGTTCGCTCATGTGATCGATCACACACGGTTTCTTCGAGATCAGGTCCCGAAAATTCCGCTCAAAGCGAACAAAAAATAATCGGTGCGCAAACCGCCCCGTCTGCCGGATCAGACGGGCAGTGAGACACGCATCACAAGCCCCCCGCCTTCGCGGGGCTCCGCGATGATCCTGCCGCCGTGGGCGCGGGCCACGGACCGCGCGATCGACAGTCCGAGCCCGACCCCCTTGTCGCTGCCCGTCCGCTCCGTACGCAGCCGCCTGAACGGCTCGAAGAGGTTGTCGATCTCGTAGGCGGGCACCACCGGCCCCGTGTTCGAGACGACGAGCACCGCCTGGCCGGGCAGCAGCTCCGTGCTCACGGCCACCCAGCCGTCCTCCGGCACGTTGTACCGTACGGCGTTCTGGACGAGGTTCAGCGCGATGCGCTCCAGCAGGACCCCGTTGCCCTGGACGACGGCCGGGGCGAGTTCCTCGCGCATCTCCACGCCCTTGGCCTCGGCCTCCCCGCGTGCCTGGTCCACGGCCCGCGAGGCGACCTCGGCCAGGTCCACGGGTTTGCGCTCGATGATCTGGTTGTCGCTGCGGGCGAGCAGCAGCAGGCCCTCGACCAGTTGCTCGCTGCGCTCGTTGGTGGCCAGCAGCGTCTTGCCCAGTTGCTGGAGCTCGGGCGGGGCCTGGGGGTCGGAGAGGTGGACCTCCAGCAGCGTGCGGTTGATCGCGAGCGGGGTGCGCAGCTCGTGCGACGCGTTGCCCACGAACCGCTGCTGCGCGGTGAAGGCCCGCTCCAGCCGGTCCAGCATGTCGTCGAAGGTGTCGGCCAGCTCCTTCAGCTCGTCGTCGGGCCCGTCCAGCTCGATGCGCCGGGACAGGTCGGTGCCGGCCACCCGGCGGGCGATGCGGGTGATCCGGCCGAGCGGCGAGAGGACCCGGCCCGCCATGGCGTAGCCGAAGGCGAAGGCGATGACGCTCAGACCGACGAGCGCGAGCAGCGACCGGTTGAGCAGGGTGTCCAGCGCCTCCTTGCGCTGATGGTTGACGCAGGTGTTCACCGCGGCGTTGAAGTCGTCCGCGGAGGCGTTCTGCGGCAGGTAGCAGACCTCGCTGGTCACCTTGCCGCTGACGATCTTGAACGGCAGGTCGCTGCCCACGTGCATGGCCTGGGCGGCGAGCATGTAGATGATCGACAGCAGCAGGATGCCCGCGATCAGGAACATGCCGCCGTACAGCAGCGTGAGCCGTATGCGGATGGTCGGGCGCAGCCAGGGGTACGGGGGCTCCGGCTGCTTGGGGTCCCAGGTGGGTTTCGGGGGCGCCGATACGGGCGGCGGCACGGGCGGCACCTGTCTCAGATCCGGTATCCGGAGCCGGGCACGGTGACGATCACCGGGGGCTCGCCGAGCTTGCGGCGCAGGGTCATGACGGTCACCCGGACCACGTTGGTGAACGGGTCGGTGTTCTCGTCCCACGCCTTCTCCAGCAGCTGCTCGGCGGAGACGACGGCGCCCTCGCTGCGCATCAGGACCTCCAGGACGGCGAACTCCTTGGGGGCGAGCTGGATCTCCTGGCCGTCCCGGAAGACCTCGCGGCGGTTGGGGTCGAGCTTGATCCCGGCCCGTTCCAGGACGGGCGGCAGGGCGACGGTCGTACGCCGGCCCAGGGCCCGCACCCGGGCGGTCAGCTCGCTGAACGCGAAGGGTTTGGGCAGGTAGTCGTCGGCGCCCAGCTCCAGGCCCTCCACGCGGTCGCTGACGTCCCCGGACGCGGTGAGCATGAGTACCCGGGTGGGCACACCCAGCTCGACGATCCGGCGGCACACGTCGTCGCCGTGGACCAGGGGCAGGTCGCGGTCGAGCACGACGACGTCGTAGTCGTTGACCTCGATGCGCTCCACGGCCGCGGCTCCGTCGTACACGACATCGACGGCCATGGCCTCGCGGCGCAATCCGGTGGCCACCGCATCGGCGAGCAGTTGCTCGTCCTCCACGACGAGTACGCGCACGGCGCTTCCTTCCCTAGAACTTCGCAACGATCTCCAGCGGGGCTCCGGGCAACCCGAAGGGGCCCGGCCGGCCCGTGTCGCGGGCAGGTCCGGGCACACCCCGTACGGGCTCCATCCTGCCCGTATCCCGCATAAACCGGCGGTAAGACGGTCCGGTCCGACCTGCGGCTTCGGGGAAGCGAAGTGTTTTTTGGGCCAGTTGAGGTTTCTCCGCGTCCGGCGCTGGGGAGGACGCATGCACACCCTCGATCACGTCTTCCCATGTGGCGTTGTCACAGGCCGCTCCGTTCCGGAGAGTGCGTGATCACCCGCCCTACCGCTTCGGCGGAGGGAAACCCGGGCACACCCCCGTGCCACCCACCCACGATGAGGGGGCGCTTTCATGGACGCTTTCACCGCAGGTCTGCTGCACCGCATCAAGACCACCGAGGACGACCTCACCAGGGCCCGTGAGACGGGCGACTACTTCCTCGCGGACGTCGAGCAGAGCGAACTCGACGACCTTCATCGCCTCGCCGCCGAGCACGGTGTGCGCCTCGGCACGACGACCAACGCCTGACAGTCCCCCCGGGCCCCGCGGCTGCCGTAAGGCGGCCCCGGGGCCCTTCTGCGGCCCGGACGGGGCCGCGGGGGCCCCGGCCGTCGTCAGTCGTGCCAGGCGCCCAGCTCCTCCAGGAGCGCCTGGAGCGGTTCGAAGACACCGGCGGGCGCGGCGATGGTCAGCTCGCCGTCCGCCTCGCGGCCGGGGCGACCGCCGACGAGGGCGCCCGCCTCGCGCGCGATGACCTCTCCGGCGCACAGGTCCCACGGGTGCAGACCGCGCTCGAAGTAGGCGTCGAGCCGGCCGGCGGCCACGTCGCACAGGTCGATCGCGGCGGAACCGCCGCGCCGGATGTCCCGGACCTGCGGGATCAGCTCGCGGGCCACCTCGGCCTGGTGGGCCCGGACGTCCGCGACGTAGTTGAAGCCGGTGGCCACCAGGGACTCGGCGAGCGGGGCGGCGTCGCGGCACCGCAGCCGGACCTGCTTGTCGCCGTACTGGCCGCCGGTGACGAAGGCGCCGTGGCCGCTGCGTGCGAAGTACGTCTCGCCGCGCATCGGCACCTCGACCACACCGGCGACCCGCTCGCCGTACATCTCGACGCCGATGGACACGGCCCAGGACGGCAGTCCGTAGAGGTAGTTCACCGTGCCGTCGAGCGGGTCGATCACCCAGCGCACACCACTGCGGCCCTCGGCGCTCGCACCGCCCTCCTCGCCGAGGAAGCCGTCGTACGGGCGGAGGTCGAGCAGGTACTCGGTGATCAGCTTCTCGGCGGCGATGTCCATCTCGGTGACGACGTCGACCGGGCTGGACTTGGTCGCGGCCACCCCCAGTCCCTCCGGACGCCCGTCGCGCAGCAGCCGGCCGGCGAGTTCCGCGGCTTCCATGGCGAGTTCGAGCAGGGTGTCCACTGAGTGTTCAAATCGGGTCACGGCACTCCCTGGGAGGTTGAAAGAGGACGGGCGGGGAAGGGCGAGGGCTCACGCGTAGGGGCTGTCGGCGCCCGCGGCGGCGGGCTTCGGGGCCCTGGCCGGGCAGCAGCCCACCGGGCACAGGTCGTGGCTCGCGCCGAGCGCGCCGAGGGCGCACCGCTGCGGCTCCAGGCCCCGCTCGGCGGCGGCCCGCTCCAGGACGAGGTCGCGCACGGCGGCGGCGAACCGGGGGTCGGCGCCCACGGTGGCGGAGCGGCGTACCGGCAGGCCCAGCTCGGCGGCCTTGGCGGTGGCCTCGGTGTCGAGGTCGTACAGGACCTCCATGTGGTCCGAGACGAAGCCGATGGGCGCCATCACGACGGCGGGCACCCCGTCGCCATGGAGGGTTTCGAGGTGGTCGCAGATGTCGGGCTCCAGCCACGGGATGTGCGGGGCGCCGCTGCGCGACTGGTAGACGAGCCGCCAGGGGTGGGCGACCCCGGTCCGCTCGCGCACCGCGTCCACGATCAGCCGGGCCACGTCGAGGTGCTCGGCGACGTACGCGCCACCGTCGCCGTGGGCCTCCACCGGGCCGGAGGTGTCGGCGGCGGAGAGCGGGATGGAGTGCGTGGTGAAGGCCAGGTGCGCGTCCGGGCGCACCTCGTCGGGCAGCTCCGCCAGCGAGGCGAGCACCCCCTCCACCATGGGCTCCACGAAGCCGGGGTGGTTGAAGTAGTGGCGGAGTTTGTCCACGCGCGGGACGGGAAGACCCTCGGCCTCCAGGGCGGCCAGCGCGTCGGCGAGGTTCTCGCGGTACTGCCGGCAACCGGAGTACGAGGCGTAGGCGCTGGTGGCCAGGACGGCGATGCGGCGGTGGCCGTCACCGACCATCTCGCGCAGGGTGTCGGTGAGGTAGGGGGCCCAGTTGCGGTTGCCCCAGTACACCGGCAGGTCCAGGCCGTGCGCGGAGAAGTCCTCGCGCAGGGCGGCGAGCAGGGCTCTGTTCTGGGCGTTGATCGGGCTGACCCCGCCGAACAGGAAGTAGTGCTTGCCGACCTCCTTGAGCCGTTCCTCGGGGATGCCCCGGCCGCGGGTCACGTTCGCGAGGAACGGGACCACGTCGTCCGGGCCTTCGGGGCCGCCGAAGGAGAGCAGGAGCAGGGCGTCGTAGGGGGCGGGATCGCGCAGATCGGACATGACGTCGATCCTGCCACCCGCGCCGGGGGCCGCTCCCACCGACATCCGCACCGGGCGCCCGGCCGGGCCGCTCACGGGCCGCTCACGGGTCGCGAGAAGGGTGGATGCATATGCGGGGGCCGTGAGTATGATCCCCCTCCAACCGGCCGGTAACCCGTGGTGGCCGTCCGGGGGCAGCGCCGGCTGGGTGGGCCGGTTCCTAGGGAAGGGCGCGGGGAAGATGACCGAGACCTACGCACGCACGGCGACGGGCCCGTGGCGCAACTGGGCGGGGAACGTCACCGCCCGGCCGGCCAGGACGGTGTCCCCCGCCTCCGTGGACGAGCTGGCCGACGTGCTGCGGCGGGCCGCCGAGGACGGGCTGCGGGTGAAGCCGGCCGGCACCGGCCACTCCTTCACCGCGACCGCGGCCACCGACGGGGTGCTGATCCGGCCCGATCTGCTGACGGGCATCCGGGAGATCGACCGCGAGGCGATGACGGTGACCGTCGAGGCGGGCACCCCGCTGAAGCGGCTCAACACCGCGCTGGCCCGCGAGGGCCTCTCGCTCACCAACATGGGCGACATCATGGAGCAGACGGTCGCCGGGGCCACCTCCACGGGGACGCACGGCACCGGCCGAGACTCGGCGTCCATATCGGCGCAGATACGGGCCCTGGAGCTGGTCACCGCCGACGGCACGGTGCTGACCTGTTCGGAGACGGAGAACCCGGACGTGTTCGCGGTGGCCCGGATCGGGCTCGGCGCCCTCGGCGTCGTCACCGCCCTCACCTTCGCCGTGGAGCCGGTCTTCCTGCTGACCGCCCGCGAGGAACCGATGAGCTTCGACAGGGTGACGTCCGACTTCGATCAGCTCGTGGCCGAGAACGAGCACTTCGAGTTCTACTGGTTCCCGCACACCGGGAACTGCAACACCAAGCGCAACAACCGCAGCGCCGGGCCCGCCGCCCCGCCCGGCCGGATCAGCGGCTGGATCGACGACGAACTGCTGTCCAACGGCGTCTTCCAGGTGGCGTGCTCGCTGGGCCGGGCCGTGCCCGCCACGATCCCCTCGATCGCGAAGCTCTCCAGCCGAGCGCTGTCGGCCCGCACCTACACCGACATCCCGTACAAGGTGTTCACCAGCCCGCGCCGGGTGCGGTTCGTGGAGATGGAGTACGCGCTGCCGCGCGAGGCGGCCGTGGAGGCGCTGCGCGAGCTGCGGGCGATGGTGGACCGCTCGCCGCTGCGGATCAGCTTCCCGGTGGAGGTGCGCACCGCCCCCGCCGACGACATCGCGCTCTCCACGGCGTCGGGCCGGGAGAGCGCGTACATCGCCGTCCATCTGTACCGGGGGACGCCCTACCAGGCGTACTTCACGGCGGTGGAGCGGATCATGACCGCCCATGCGGGCCGCCCGCACTGGGGCAAGATCAACACGCGGGACGCCGCGTACCTCTCCGGGGTGTATCCGCGCTTCGGCGAGTTCACCGCCGTACGTGACCGGCTCGACCCGGACCGGCTGTTCGGCAACGACTACCTGCGCCGGGTGCTGGGCGAGCCGTGGCCGGATGTGTCGGACGGGGCGCTGCTGGCGCGGCCGGAGGAGTGGCTGGAGCCGGAGCTCTCGCGGGCGCGGCGCCGGTCCGACCTGGCCGCGATCGACGCGGGGCAGGCGCTGCGCAGGCTGCTGCCGTGGGCGACGGGCGAGGCGGTGCGGCTGGACGAGCTGGCGCCGGAGCGGATCGAGGTGCCGAGCGGTTCGCGGATCGGCGTGGAGTACGGCGGGGAGCAGCCGGTGCTCGCGGTGAAGCTCCAGGAGATGTTCGGGCTGCGGGAGACGCCGCGGGTGGCGGGGGTGCCGGTCCTGGTCCATCTGCTGTCCCCGGCCGGGCGGCCCGCCGCCGTGACGGCGGACCTGGCGTCGTTCTGGGCCGAGGGCTACAAGGCGGTGCGGGCGGAGCTGCGGGGCCGGTATCCGAAGCATCCGTGGCCGCAGGACCCGGCAACGGCGGAGGCGACCCGGTTCACGAAGGCGCGGCTCGCGCGGGACTGAGCACGCGCCGGCCCCCGCACCGGTCTCCGGTGCGGGGGCCGGCGTGTGCTGTCAGGAGGCGGGCGCGGCCGTGCGCTCCTGGACGGTCAGCTCGATGACGAGGGAGCCGCCGCCCTCGGCGGTGAGCCGCAGCTTGTACGTACCGGCCGGGCCGTCGGCGTAGAACGTCGGGAGCCGGAGGCTGCCGTCCGCCGCCGTGGTGAGCACGACGCTGCGGACGGGGTCGCCGTCCTCGTCGGTGCAGTACGGGCCCTTGTCGTTCTCGGCGGGGACCTCGGCGTCGGTGATCATCGTGGCGGTGACGGCGACCTTGCCCGCGGCCTTGCCGTGGTGGGTGGCGGCGACGGTGATGGCGTCGAAGGTCTCGCCGGCGACGGCGGAGAGCTCCGTGGTGCCGGTCCGGGTGAGGGCGTCGGCCTGGCGGGGCGTGACGGTCGCCTTGAACGTCGTGGCGGCGGAGGTGCCGCCGACGGAGGCCCGTACGGTGAACTCGCCGGTCTTCTCGCCCGCCTGGAGGGCCGGGGCGGTGGCGATGCCGTCCGCTCCGGTCGTGACGGTGGCGGTCCGGGCGCCCCCCTTGAACGCGGCGTCGGTGTCCCCGGTGATGGTGAAGGTCACCGACGCCTTGGCGACCGCGCCGCCGGAGCCGTTGCGCGCCTTGACGGCGATGGCCTGCTCGAAGGCGTCGCCGGCGGTGGCGGTCAGCGTGCCGGAGCCGGTGTTCTGGAGCACCGTGACCGTCTGGGACGGGGTGGGCTCCGGCTTCGGGGTGTGCGTCGGCGGCTTGCCGAGGTCGCCCGGCTTGGTCGGCTCGGGGCTCGGTTCGGACGGGGGCGTGGGCTTCTTCGAACCGCCCGGCGCCGGGGTGTGCGACGGCGAGGGCGTCGGGGACGGCGGCAGGGACGGGCCGCCGACCGGCCCGCTGGGGCGGGGGTGACGGCTGGTGGGGCCGGTCGGCAGGACGCCGGTGCCGTCGGGCACCTCGTGCGTGCCCCGGTTGTAGTACGTGAACCAGGAGCGGACCGTACGCAGGTACACGTCCGAGTGGTTGTAGCTGAGGACGGCCCGGTCCAGATCGGTGGCGGTGGACAGGTCGCGGGGGCCGGCGCAGAGGTAGCGTCCGGCGGCGAGCGCGGCGTCGTAGATGTTGTTGGGGTCCTTGCGGCCGTCGCCGTTGCCGTCCTGGCCCCAGCTCGCCCAGGTGGACGGGATGAACTGCATCGGGCCGACGGCCCGGTCGTGCGTCCGGTCGCCGTCGTAGGCACCGTTGTCGGTGTCCTTGATGAGCGCAAAGCCGTTGCCGTCGAGGGCGGGGCCGAGGATCGGGGAGAGCGTGGTGCCCTGCGCGTCGACCCGGCCGCCCCGGGCCTGTCCGGACTCCACCTTGCCGATGGCGGCGAGCAGTTGCCAGGGCAGCCGGCAGGCCGGGTCGGTGGCCGCGATGGTCCGTTCGGCCTTCTGGTACGCCGCCAGGACGGAGGCGGGTATGCCCGACTCGCGGCTGCCGGTCACCGGCAGCTCCGCCGAATCGCCGGGCTTCTCCGGGGTGTTCAGCGGCGGCAGGTCCGTGTAGTACGGCGAGTCGCCGGAAACGCCGCCGCCGCCCTGCTCGGTGGGGGTGGACGCCCCGGCGGACGGGTGGTCGCCGCCCTCGGCCGCCACCAGCGGGGAGCCGGGGGCCTGCGAGGCGGAGAGTGCCGCCACCGCGAGCGCTGCGACGGCGGTGGTGGCCGCCCCTCTGTACAGCCGGCGACCGAATTGCGCTGCCATGACGTGTGGGCCCTCCCCCTCGTCGCTCTCGGCGCTCCCCCGCGCCTGGACTCAGGCGACCCTACGGCACGTCGTCCCGTACGCACACGGCGGCCGGGCCTGTTCTCACCGCTTTCTCACCTTCCTGAACACAAGTCGTCCATGTGCGGACGTGTTCGTGACACCGGCCGGGGCCCGTGCGGGCCCCGGCCGGGGACGGTCAGTGGGCGGCCGACTCCCAGTCGCGGCCGACGCCGACCGACACGTCCAGCGGGGCGCGCAGCCGTACCGCCGTGGACATCTCGTGGCGCAGGATGTGCTCCACCCGCTCCCGCTCGCCGGCGGCGATCTCCAGCACGATCTCGTCGTGGACCTGGAGCAGCATCCGCGACTTGAGCCCGGCCTCGGTCAGCGCCCGGTCGACGTGGAGCATGGCCACCTTGACGATGTCGGCGGCGGTGCCCTGGATCGGGGCGTTGAGCGCCATCCGCTCGGCCGTCTCGCGGCGCTGTCGGTTGTCGCTGTTCAGGTCGGGGAGGTAGCGGCGGCGGCCGAAGATCGTCTCGGTGTAGCCGGTGGCGCGGGCCTCCTCCACCACCCGGTGCAGATAGTCCCGCACCCCGCCGAACCGCTCGAAGTAGGTGTCCATCAGGCCGCGCGCCTCGCCCGCCTCGATGTTCAGCTGCTGGGAGAGGCCGAAGGCGGACAGCCCGTACGCCAGGCCGTAGCTCATGGCCTTGATCTTGCGGCGCATCTCCGGGTCGACCGCCGACTTGTCGACGCCGAAGACCTGCGAGGCGACCGTCGTGTGCAGGTCCTCGCCGGAGGTGAACGCCTCGATCAGTCCGGCGTCCGCGGAGAGGTGGGCCATGACCCGCAGCTCGATCTGGCTGTAGTCCGCCGTCATCAGCGTCTCGAAGCCCTCGCCGACGACGAAGCCCCGGCGGATCGCCCGGCCCTCGTCCGTCCGGACCGGGATGTTCTGCAGGTTCGGGTCGGTGGAGGAGAGCCGGCCGGTCGCCGCCACCGTCTGGTTGAACGTGGTGTGGATACGGCCGTCCGCGGCGATCGACTTCACCAGGCCCTCGACCGTGACCCGCAGCTTGGCCTGCTCGCGGTGGCGGAGCATGAGCACCGGCAGCTCGTGCTCCGTCTGGGCGGCGAGCCAGGCCAGCGCGTCCGCGTCCGTCGTGTAACCGGTCTTCGTCTTCTTGGTCTTGGGCAGGCCCAGCTCGCCGAACAGCACCTCCTGCAGCTGCTTGGGCGAACCGAGGTTGAACTCCCGGCCCACCGAGGCGTGCGCCTCCTTCACCGCCTGCTGCACGGCCCCGGCGAACTGCTGCTCCATGCCCTCCAGGTGGGCCCGGTCCGCCGCGATGCCGTGCCGCTCCAGACGGGCCAGCAGGATCGACGTCGGCAGCTCCATGTCGTGCAGCAGCCCGGCCGCGCCGACCTCCTTCAGCCGCTCCGTGAAGGCGTCGCCGAGGTCCAGCACGGCGCGGGCCTGCGCCATCAGGGCGTCGGCCTCGGCCTGGTCCTCCGCGCCGAAGGCCAGCTGCCCGTCCGCGGCGGCCGCCGGGGCCAGCTCCCGGCCCAGGTACTCCACGGCCAGGGCGTCCAGCGCGAAGGAGCGCCGGCCCGGCTTGACCAGATAGGCGGCGAGCGCGGTGTCCATCGAGACACCCTCGATGCGCCAGCCGTGCTCCGGGAAGACCCGCATCGCGGCCTTGGCGTTGTGCATGACCTTGGGCCGGGCCGGGTCCGCGATCCAGGCCGCGAACGCCTGCTCGTCGCCCTGGTCCAGCAGCGCCGGGTCGAACCAGGCCGCCGCCCCGCCCGCCGCGGCGAGCGCGATCTCCGTGACCGTGCCGACGCCGAGCGACCAGGTGTCCACCGTGGCGACGCCGAGCGGCTGCCCGCCGTGCTCCGCGAGCCAGGGGGCCAGCTCACCGGCGCCCAGCACCGCGCCGTCCAGCTCGATCCCGGCGGCCGGCGCGGGCGGCTGGGCGTCCGCCGCACCCGGATCGACGGCCAGCAGGCGCTCGCGCAGGCTCGGGTTGCGGATCTCCAGGATGTCCAGGATGCCGGTGAGCGCCGTACGGTCGTAGGGGGCGCGCTCCAGCTCGGCCGGGGTCTTCGGCAGCTCCACGTCCCGGACCATCTCCGTCAGCACGCGGTTCAGCCGCACCGCGTCCAGGTGGTCGCGCAGGTTCTGCCCGGCGACGCCCTTGACCTCGTCGGCGCGCGCGATCAGCTCGTCGAACGAGCCGAACTGGTTGATCCACTTCGCGGCGGTCTTCTCACCGACCTTGGGGATGCTCGGAAGGTTGTCCGACGGGTCACCGCGCAGCGCCGCGAAGTCCGGGTACTGCCGGGGCGTGAGCCCGTACTTCTCGACGACCTTCTCCGGCGTGAACCGGGTCAGCTCGGAGACGCCCTTGGTCGGGTACAGCACGGTCACGTTGTCCGTGATCAGCTGGAACGAGTCGCGGTCGCCCGTGACGATCAGCACCTCGAAGCCGGCCGCCTCGGCCTGCGTCGCCAGCGTGGCGATGATGTCGTCCGCCTCGAAGCCCTCGACCGCGAACCGGTCCGCGTGCATCGCGTCCAGCAGCTCGCCGATCAGCTCGACCTGCCCCTTGAACTCGTCGGGGGTCTTCGAGCGGTTCGCCTTGTACTCGGGGAACTCCTGCGCCCGCCACGTCTTGCGGGACACGTCGAACGCCACCGCGAAATGCGTCGGCGCCTCGTCACGCAGGGTGTTCGCGAGCATCGACATGAAGCCGTACACCGCGTTCGTCGGCTGGCCCGCCGCCGTCGTGAAATTCTCCGCGGGCAGCGCAAAGAACGCCCGGTACGCCAGGGAGTGCCCGTCCATCAGGAGCAGGCGCGGTCGGTTGTCTGCCGTCTTCTTCGATGCCGTCTCAGCCACACCCCGATCCTGCCACGGCCCACTGACAATCCGGACCGGCCGCCTCGCCGGGCGCACCACCCGCCCCGCGTGCCAGGATCGAGGAGGAACGACACACATCCGGCGGACCCGCGAGACACCTCCCGGGGGCCCGCAGCAGACCCGAAGGGGAGCAGCATGGCCGGCAAGCCGCCCGCAGGAGACCCCGTCCAGGACGCCCCGCGGATCGGCCCGGCCCAGCACGCCGCGGCCGGGCTGCCCGCCGTCACCGAGAGCCTGCGCGTCGCCCAGCGGCAGATGGGGCTGAGCCGCACCGCCCGCACCCTCCTCAAGGTCAACCAGAAGGACGGCTTCGACTGCCCCGGCTGCGCCTGGCCCGAGGGCGACAAGCGGCACGTGGCCGAGTTCTGCGAGAACGGCGTCAAGGCCGTCGCCGAGGAGGCCACGCTGCGCCGGGTGACCCCGGACTTCTTCGCCGCCCACCCCGTGGACGACCTCGCCGGACGCAGCGGCTACTGGCTCGGCCAGCAGGGCCGCATCACGCAGCCGGTGTACCTGCCGGAGGGCGCCGACCGGTACCAGGCGGTGACCTGGGAGCGCGCCTTCGAGATCATCGCCGAGGAGCTGGGCGCCCTCTCCTCCCCCGACGAGGCCGTCTTCTACACCTCCGGGCGCACCAGCAACGAGGCCGCGTTCCTCCTCCAGCTCTTCGCCCGCGAGTTCGGCACCAACAACCTGCCGGACTGCTCCAACATGTGCCACGAGTCCTCGGGCTCCGCGCTCACCGAGACCATCGGCGTCGGCAAGGGCTCGGTCTCCCTGGAGGACCTGCACCACGCCGACCTGATCATCATCGCCGGGCAGAACCCCGGCACCAACCACCCCCGGATGCTCTCCGCCCTGGAGCGGGCCAAGACCGCCGGCGCGAAGATCATCTCGGTGAACCCGCTGCCCGAGGCCGGCCTCGAACGCTTCAAGAACCCGCAGACCCCGCACGGCATGCTCAAGGGCACCCCGCTGAACGACCTGTTCCTGCAGATCCGCATCGGCGGCGACCAGGCCCTCTTCCGCCTCCTCAACAAGCTGATCCTGGCCTCCGAGGGCGCCGTCGACGAGCGGTTCGTCGCCGAACACACCCACGGCTACGAGGAGTTCGCCGCGGCGGCGGCCGAAGCCGACTGGGACGAGACCCTCGCCGCGACCGGCCTCGACCGCGCCGCCATCGAACAGGCCCTCGACATGGTCCTGGCCTCCGAGCGCACCGTCGTCTGCTGGGCCATGGGCCTCACCCAGCACAAGCACTCCGTGCCGACCATCCGCGAGATCGTCAACTTCCTCCTGCTGCGCGGCAACATCGGCCGCCCCGGCGCCGGGGTCTGCCCCGTGCGCGGCCACTCCAACGTCCAGGGCGACCGCACCATGGGCATCTTCGAGCGGCCCTCCACCGCCTTCCTCGACACCCTCGACGCGGAGTTCGGCATCACCTCACCGCGCCACCACGGCTACGACGTGGTCCGCGCGATCCGCGCCCTGCGCGACGGGGACGCCAAGGTCTTCTTCGCCATGGGCGGCAACTTCGTCGCCGCCACCCCCGACACCGACGTCACCGAGGCGGCCATGCGCAACGCCCGCCTCACCGTCCACGTCTCCACCAAGCTCAACCGCTCGCACGCCGTCACCGGCGCCCGCGCCCTGATCCTGCCCACCCTCGGCCGCACCGACAAGGACGTCCAGGCGAGCGGCAAGCAGTTCGTCACCGTCGAGGACTCCATGAGCAAGGTCCACGCCTCGCGCGGCAACCTCACCCCCGCGAGCCCCCACCTGCTCTCCGAGCCCGCCATCGTCGCCCGCCTCGCCCGCGCCGTCCTCGGCCCCGGCTCCGCCACCCCCTGGGAGGACTTCGAGCGCGACTACGCCACCATCCGCGACCGCATCTCCCGGGTCGTCCCCGGCTTCGAGAACTTCAACGCGCGCATCGCCCACCCCGGCGGCTTCACCCTGCCGCACGGCCCCCGCGACTCCCGCCGCTTCCCCACCGAAACCGGCCGGGCCAACTTCACCGCCGCGCCGGTCGAGTACCCCGAGCTGCCCGAGGGCCGGCTGCTGCTCCAGACCCTGCGCTCCCACGACCAGTACAACACCACGATCTACGGCCTCGACGACCGCTACCGGGGCATCAGGGGCGGCCGCCGCGTCGTCCTCGTCCACCCCGACGACGCCGCCGCGCTCGGCCTGCCCGACGGCACCTACACCGACCTCGTCAGCGAGTGGAAGGACGGGGTGGAGCGCCGCGCGCCCGGCTTCCGCGTCGTCCACTACCCCACCGCCCGGGGCTGCGCCGCCGCGTACTACCCGGAGACCAACGTGCTGGTCCCCCTCGACTCCACCGCCGACACCAGCAACACCCCCGCGTCCAAGTCCGTCGTGGTGCGCTTCGAACCCGGGCACGGAGAACCTGTGGCCTAAGCGCTCGCTCAGCGGTCTGATAAGAACAACGCAGACACGCAGCACCACAGCGACGGAAGGCGGCCCCATGGGCGAGCACACCGCACCCACGTTCCCCCAGGAGATCATCGACGAGTACGCCGCGCTCGGCGTGGACCTGCCCGCCCTCTTCTCCGCCGGTCACCTCGGGGAACGCATGGGCGTACGCATCCTCGAAGCCTCCGCCGAGCGCGTCGTCGGCACCATGCCCGTCGAGGGCAACACCCAGCCCTACGGCCTCCTGCACGGCGGCGCCTCCGCCGTCCTGGCCGAGACCCTGGGCTCCGTCGGCTCCATGCTCCACGGCGGCCCGGCCAAGGTCGCCGTGGGCGTCGACCTGAACTGCACCCATCACCGAGGGGTACGAAGCGGCCTGATCACCGGCGTCGCCACCCCCGTGCACCGCGGCCGGTCCACCGCCACGTACGAGATCACCCTCACCGACGAGCACGGCAAGCGCGTCTGCACCGCCCGCCTCACCTGCCTGCTGCGCGACGCCCCCGCCCCTGCGGCCGGCTGACCCCGCGCCACCCCCCGACACCCGCTGCCCGGCCGTACACGAAACGGCCGGGCAGCGGCATTTCCGGGCACAACCACCGCTGTTCACAAGGAATTCGGGCCGCCGCGCCCTCAACCCCCTTGACCCGGCGGCCCGTTCCATGGCCCACTCAGCTACCGCATCCCACGCGCCCCGTCACCACACCGCGTCGCCGCACCCCCACCACCGTAACTCCGCGTAACCAACGCGCGAGGCGGCGGACCCCGCCCCGACGCCCCCCGCCCGGCCCCCTCCGCCACCGGGCGCCGAGCCATGCCCTCGAACGCCCGCCCGGCGGCCCCCCTGGGCGACAGCACCAAGATCACCCCAAGCCCCTTAGCAGAGCTGCGCGTTCTCACATTGCGGTCACTTCACGCTCCGGTAAAAAGCCGTACATGTCCGCCCACCCACCTCAAGCCTTGCTCAAGGGCATAACAAGAGAGTCACATCCTTGGCAGGCAGCACTCCCGACCCCCACCACTGCCCTTAGAGTCACGGCCAGTCACCGCGCCGCCGGGCGCGTCTGCAGCACGGCCCTGTACCAACCCAGTACGGCCCGGCGAACGACACGGCACCTCCAGCAGAGGAGGCCGCGCCAGGGAAAGGACCTTTCGTGCGACACCGTTCTTTGCTCATCCTCACAGCAGTGCTCACCACAGGAGCGCTCACACTCACCGCCTGCGGGTCGCGCGACGACGACAACAAGAGCGACGGCAACAGCTCCGGCGGCAACACCACCGTCGTCATCGGCGTCGACGCACCGCTCACCGGCGACCTCTCCGCCCTCGGCCTCGGCATCAAGAACGCCGCCGACCTCGCCGCCAAGACGGCGAACAAGGAGAAGACGGTCCCCGGCATCACCTTCGAGGTCCAGCCGCTCGACGACCAGGCCCAGCCCTCCGTCGGCCAGCAGAACGCCACGAAGTTCATCGACAACAAAAAGGTCCTCGGCGTCGTCGGCCCGCTGAACTCCGGCGTCTCCCAGTCGATGCAGAAGCCGCTCAACGACGCCGGCCTCACCCAGGTCTCCCCCGCCAACACCGGCACCGAGCTGACCCAGGGCAACAACTGGAAGACCGGCGACAAGAAGCGCCCCTTCAAGACCTACTTCCGCACCGCCACCACGGACCAGATCCAGGGCGCCTTCGCCGCGAAGTACCTGTACAACAACGCGAAGATCAAGCAGGTCTACCTCATCGACGACCAGAAGCCCTACGGCGCCGGTCTCGCGGCCTCCTTCAAGGCCACCTTCACCGGCCTCGGCGGCAAGATCGTCGGCGCCGACCACGTGAACCCCGAGGACCGCGACTTCAACGCCGTCGTCACCAAGGTCAAGAGGTCCGGCGCCAAGGCCGTCTACTACGGCGGCGAGTACCCCGCCGGCGCCCCCCTGAGCCAGCAGCTCAAGGACAGCGTCAAGATCCCCCTCATGGGCGGTGACGGCATGTACAGCGCCGACTTCATCAAGCTCAACAAGAAGGCCCAGGGCGACATCGCCACCTCCGTCGGCAAGCCGGTCGAGGAACTCGACTCCGCCAAGAAGTTCATCGCCGACTACGAGGCCGCCGGCTACAAGGACGCCTACGAGGCCTACGGGGGCGGCACCTACGACGCCACCTGGTCGATCATCGAGGCCGTCAAGATCGCGGTCGCCGAGAACGACGGCAAGCTCCCCGACGACGCCCGCGCCAAGGTCCTCGAGGCCATGAGCAAGGTCAAGTTCGACGGCGTGACCGGCCCCGTCTCCTTCGACGAGTACGGCGACACCACCAACACCATGATGACCGCCTACCAGGTCGACGGTGGCAAGTGGGTCTCCAAGCTCAGCGAGGTCTACAAGCCGTAACCGACCCCGGCCACACCCGCCGGCACACCCCACCCAGACCGCGCGGGAGCGCTACGAGCACTCCCGCGCGGCGCCATATCCGAACCACTCCACGGAGGCCCTGCGGTGCACGAACTGCCGCAACAGCTGGCCAATGGACTCATCCTCGGCGCGATGTACGGACTCATCGCGATCGGCTACACGATGGTCTACGGAATCATCCAGCTCATCAACTTCGCCCACGGCGAGATCTTCATGATCGGAGGCTTCGGAGCTCTCACCGTGTACCTCTGGATGCCGGCCGGCTCCAACCTCCTCGCCATCCTCCCCCTCATGATCATCGGCGGCGTCATATGCTCCGTCGCCATCAGCGCCGCCGCCGAACGCTTCGCGTACCGCCCGCTGCGCAACGCCCCCCGGCTCGCCCCGCTGATCACCGCGATCGGGCTCTCCCTCGCGCTCCAGCAGGCCATCTGGAAGTGGTACCCCGACGCCACCAAGGACCACCCCTTCCCGCAGCTCAAGGGCGACGCCTTCGACATCTTCGGCGCCCACGTCCAGCGCGGTGACCTCTTCGTCCTCATCTCCGCCCCCGTCTGCATGATCGCCCTCGGGCTCTTCGTCTCCAAGACCCGCTCCGGCCGCGGCATGCAGGCCACCTCGCAGGACCCCGACACCGCCAAGCTCATGGGCATCAACACCGACCGCATCATCGTCATGGCCTTCGCCATCGGTGCCGCGTTCGCCGCCGTCGCCGCCGTCGCCTACGGGCTCAAGAACGGCCAGATCGGCTTCCGCATGGGCTTCCTCATGGGCCTCAAGGCCTTCACCGCCGCCGTCCTCGGCGGCATCGGCAACATCTACGGCGCCATGCTCGGCGGCGTCGTCCTCGGCGTCGCCGAATCCCTCGCCACCGGCTACATGAGCGAAGTCCCCGGCATGGACCTCTTCGGCGGCGGCGCCTGGAAGGACGTGTGGGCCTTCGTCCTCCTCATCGTCGTCCTGCTGCTGCGGCCACAGGGCCTGCTCGGCGAACGCGTCGCGGACAGGGCGTGATACGGATGACCACCGCACTCCTCCCGCTCCCCGCCCCGGCCGCCCGCGCCGCCACCCTGGCAGGCGCCGCCGCCGCACTCGCCGGCACGTTCCTCCCCTGGACCTGGACCTCCGCATTCCCCGGCGACCTCACCGTCACCGGCTACCCCGGCGGCCTCCAGGTCCTCACCCTCATCGCCGCGGTCCTCACCCTGCTCTTCGCCCTCACCGGCTACGGCATCCCCGGACTGCGCACCCTCACCCCCGGCGGCACCAACAGCCCCGTCCGCCTCCTCGCCCTCGGCACCCTCGGCGTCACCGGCTACGCCATGGGCGCCATCTCCTACCAGCTCGGCGGCGTCGTCAACCTGGAACCCGGAGCCTGGGTCAGCGGCATCGGCGCACTCGTCGCCGTCATCGCCTCCCTCGCCCTCCCCTACGACGTCCCGCTCTCCGCCGACGGCCCCGCGCCGAACGGCTGGCAGCGCTTCCGCAACAGCCTCGCCGCACCTTCGGCACCCCGCGCCAAGGCCCTCCCGGCCTGGGCCGAGATCATCATCATCGCCGTCGCCTTCGGCTTCGCGCTGTACGTCTTCACCTACGGCATCGACATCCCCACCGAGGACTCCGAGCAGTTCATCGGCTTCCTCATCACCGCGGGCTTCGGATTCACCGCGCTCACCCGGGCCGGCCTCATCGGCCGCCTCACCGCGCTGACCGGCAAACACCGCAACGTCACCCTCACCGCCGCCCTGGTCGCAGCACTCTGCTTCCCCTTCACCCAGGACACCGCCGAGTACGCCCTCATCGGCGTCAACATCCTCATCTTCGCCACCGTCGCACTCGGCCTCAACGTCGTCGTCGGCCTCGCCGGCCTCCTCGACCTCGGCTACGTCGCCTTCCTCGGCGTCGGCGCCTACGCCGCCGCACTCGTCTCCGGCGCACCCCTCTCCGCGATCGGCGTGACCTTCCCCTTCTGGGCCGCCGTCCTCACCGGAGCCGTCGTCTCCCTGATCTTCGGCGTCCTCATCGGCGCCCCGACCCTGCGGCTGCGGGGCGACTACCTCGCCATCGTCACCCTCGGCTTCGGAGAGATCTTCCGCGTCACCGTCAACAACCTCAACGGCAACAGCGGCCCCGACCTCACCAACGGCTCCCAGGGCATCCCGAGCATCCCCGACCTCAACCTCCTGGGGATCGACTTCGGGCTCAGCCACGACGTCGGACCCTTCACCCTCAGCAGGCCGGCCAACTACTACCTGCTGATGCTCGTCGTCACCGCCGTCGTCGTCCTCGTCTTCCGCCGGTCCGGAGACAGCCGCATCGGCCGCGCCTGGGTCGCCATCCGCGAGGACGAGACCGCCGCCACCGCCATGGGCATCAACGCCTTCCGGCTCAAGCTGCTCGCCTTCGCCCTCGGCGCCACGCTGGCCGGCCTCGCCGGGACCGTACAGGCACACGTCAACTACACCGTGACGCCCGAGCAGTACCAGTTCGCCGGCTCCGTACCGCCGAACTCCGCGTTCCTCCTCGCCGCCGTCATCCTCGGCGGCATGGGAACCCTCAGCGGACCCTTCGTCGGCGCCGCGCTGCTCTACCTCATCCCGGCCAAGCTCCAGTTCATGCAGGACTACCAGCTCTTCCTCTTCGGCATCGCGCTCGTCCTCCTGATGCGCTTCCGCCCCGAGGGCCTCATCGCCGACCGCAGGAAGCAGCTCGAATTCCACGAGAACGACGAGCCCGACCAGCCCGACGTGCCCACACCCCGGACGTCCGACGACACGGACGCCGGCATCGCCAAGGCGGGGGCGTAACACCATGACCACCACCAACACCGCCACCACCACGACCGTGCTCGACGCCGGCGGGGTCACCATGCGCTTCGGCGGCCTCACCGCCGTCCGGGGCGTCGACCTCACCGTCAACGCCGGCGAGATCGTCGGTCTCATCGGCCCCAACGGCGCCGGCAAGACCACCTTCTTCAACTGCCTCACCGGCCTCTACGTCCCCACCGAGGGCACCGTCCGCTACAAGGGCACCGTCCTGCCGCCCAAGCCCCACCTCGTCACCCAGGCAGGCATCGCCCGCACCTTCCAGAACATCCGGCTCTTCGCCAACATGACCGTCCTGGAGAACGTCCTCGTCGGACGCCACACCCGGACGAAGGAAGGTCTCTGGTCCGCCCTCCTGCGCCTGCCCGGCTTCAACAAGGCCGAGCAGGCCGGCCGCGAACGCGCCATGGAACTCCTGGAGTTCATCGGCCTCCAGGACAAGGCCGACCACCTCGCGCGCAACCTCCCCTACGGGGACCAGCGCAAGCTGGAAATCGCCCGCGCCCTCGCCAGCGACCCCGGACTCCTCCTGCTGGACGAGCCCACCGCCGGCATGAACCCGCAGGAAACCCGCGTCACCGAAGAACTCATCTTCGCCATCCGGGACCAGGGCATCGCCGTTCTCGTCATCGAGCACGACATGCGCTTCATCTTCAACCTCTGCGACCGCGTCGCCTGCCTCGTCCAGGGCGAGAAACTCGTCGAAGGCACCGCATCCGAGGTCCAGAGCGACGAACGCGTCGTCGCCGCCTACCTCGGCACCCCCTTCGAAGGCGCCCCCGGCGCCGACGAGGTCGCCGAGGTCGAGAAGGCCGAGGCGCAAGCCACCACGCACACGAGCACGGAAGAGGAGGACAACCGATGACCGCACTGCTCCAGGTCGAGGACCTCCGCGTCGCCTACGGCAAGATCGAAGCCGTCAAGGGCATCTCGTTCACCGTCGAGGCCGGCCAGGTGGTCACCCTCATCGGCACCAACGGCGCCGGCAAGACCACCACCCTGCGCACCCTCTCCGGGCTGCTCAAACCGCTCAGCGGCCGCATCCTCTTCGAGGGACAGCCGCTCAACAACGTCCCCGCGCACAAGATCGTCTCCATGGGCCTCGCCCACTCCCCCGAGGGCCGCCACATCTTCCCCCGGCTGACGATCACCGAGAACCTCCTGCTCGGGGCGTACCTCCGCAACGACAAGGCCGGCATCGAGAAGGACGTCCAGCGCGCCTACGACCTCTTCCCCATCCTCGGGGAACGCCGGAAGCAGGCCGCCGGAACCCTCTCCGGCGGCGAGCAGCAGATGCTCGCCATGGGCAGGGCGCTGATGTCCCAGCCCAAGCTGCTCATGCTCGACGAGCCCTCCATGGGCCTCTCCCCGATCATGATGCAGAAGATCATGGAGACCATCGTCGAACTCCGGTCCTCCGGTACGACCATCCTCCTGGTCGAGCAGAACGCCCAGGCCGCCCTGTCCCTCGCGGACCAGGGCCACGTCATGGAGATCGGCAAGATCGTCCTCTCCGGCACCGGGGCGGACCTCCTCCACGACGAGTCCGTCCGCAAGGCGTACCTCGGCGAGGACTGAACCCTCCCGGACACGACGAAGGCCCGCGCCTGGTGGCGCGGGCCTTCGTCGTGTCCGTGCGCGGCGCCCTACTCCGCGGCCTTCTTCTTCTCCTCGGCGTCCGCGATCAGCGCCTCGGCGAGCTGCTGCATCGACAGCCGGCGGTCCATCGACGTCTTCTGGATCCACCGGAACGCCTCCGGCTCCGACAGCCCGTAGTCCGTCTGCAGGATGCTCTTCGCCCGGTCCACCAGCTTCCGCGTCTCCAGCCGCTGGGCGAGGTCCGCGACCTCGCTCTCCAGCGCCTTCAGCTCGGAGAACCGCGAGACGGCCATCTCGATGGCGGGGACGACGTCGCTCTTGCTGAACGGCTTCACCAGGTACGCCATCGCCCCGGCATCCCGGGCCCGCTCCACGAGGTCGCGCTGCGAGAACGCGGTGAGCATGAGCACCGGGGCGATGGACTCCTCGGCGATCTTCTCGGCGGCCGAGATGCCGTCCAGGACCGGCATCTTCACGTCCAGGATGACCAGGTCCGGCCGGTGCTCCCGCGCCAGTTCGACGGCCTGCTGCCCGTCCCCGGCCTCGCCGACCACGGAGTACCCCTCCTCCTCGAGCATCTCTTTGAGATCGAGGCGGATGAGCGCTTCGTCCTCGGCGATGACGACGCGGGTCGTCAGCGGCGGAACGTGCGACTTGTCGTCATCGGCGACGGGCTGGGGCGACTCGGGGGTGGTCACGGGGCTCCTTGTTCCAGGGCAGGGACTGCTGCCCTGAGCCTACCCAGCTACGGTATGGTGGTCGCGCAGCGGGTCGAAGGAAACCTTCGATTCCCCCAGCCCCGGTAGCCCAATTGGCAGCAGGCAATGGATTCAAAACCCATACAGTGTCGGTTCGAATCCGACTCGGGGCACTTTTCCTTCGATTCGAAGGTCACAACAAAACCCTAGGCTTTCACGGGAAAGTGTGAGTTCCGAGGGTTTCCAGGAAGCGGTTTGCGGACAGAGCCATGATCGTCCGCGTGTACGACCTCGAAACACGCAAGCACGCCTTGGCCCTCCTCGAACAGGGCCTCAGTCTGAATGCCGTGAGCAGGCGGACGGGCATTTCCCGGGCCGCCATCCGGTCCTGGCTCGTGCGCACGGAACCGGTCGGAAACGCACGCGGCCGCGACTGTCCCCGCTGCGGCGAGACACCCGGCCCGCCCGAAGCCCCGGCGGCGTACGCGTACCTGCTCGGTCTCTACCTCGGCGACGGGTGCGTCAGCGCGGGCAGGCGCGGCGTCCACTCCCTCCGCATCGCGTGCGCCGACGCCTGGCCGGGCCTCATCGACGCTTGCGTCGAGGCCGTCCGGAGCGTGGCTGTCGCATCACCAACTGGACGACCCGCCTCGTCAAGGGCGAACGGAAGCGCTACGAGTACCCCCGGTACTTCTTCACCAACCTGTCGGCCGACATCCTGACGCTCTACACCGACACCCTCGACCGGGTCGGCGTCGAGTGGAAGAAGACCAACGGCAAGAACATCTCCGTCGCCCGACGCGCGTCCGTCGCGCTCATGGACGCGCACGTCGGGCCGAAGTACTGAGCGGGCCCTCCCCTACTTCGGGCTGTCGTCCTCGCCGATGTGGTGGACGCGGACCAGATTCGTCGAACCGGCCACGCCGGGCGGGGAGCCGGCCGTGATGACGACCACGTCGCCCTTGCGGCAGCGGCCGATCTTGAGGAGTTCCTCGTCCACCTGGGCGACCATCGCGTCCGTGGAGTCCACGTGCGGGCCGAGAAACGTCTCGACGCCCCAGGTCAGGTTCAGCTGGGAGCGGGTGGCCGGGTCCGGGGTGAAGGCCAGGAGCGGGATCGGGGAGCGGTAGCGCGACAGCCGCTTGACCGTGTCGCCGCTCTGCGTGAACGCGACCAGGAACTTCGCGCCGAGGAAGTCGCCCATCTCCGCCGCCGCGCGGGCCACCGCGCCGCCCTGGGTGCGGGGCTTGTTGCGCTCGGTCAGCGGCGGCAGGCCCTTCGCGAGGATGTCCTCCTCGGCCGCCTCCACGATGCGCGCCATCGTGCGGACCGTCTCGATGGCGTACTTGCCGACGCTCGTCTCACCGGACAGCATCACCGCGTCCGTGCCGTCGATGACGGCGTTCGCGACGTCGGACGCCTCGGCGCGGGTGGGCCGGGAGTTGTCGATCATCGAGTCGAGCATCTGCGTCGCGACGATCACCGGCTTCGCGTTCCGCTTGGCGAGCTTGATCGCCCGCTTCTGGACGATCGGCACCTGCTCCAGCGGCATCTCGACGCCGAGGTCGCCCCGGGCGACCATGATGCCGTCGAACGCGGCGACGATGTCCTCGATGTTGTCGACGGCCTGCGGCTTCTCGACCTTGGCGATGACGGGGAGGCGGCGGCCCTCCTCGTCCATGACGCGGTGGACGTCCTCGATGTCCCGGCCGCTGCGCACGAAGGAGAGGGCGATGATGTCGGCGCCCGTGCGGATGGCCCAGCGCAGGTCGTCGATGTCCTTCTCGGAGAGCGCGGGGACGGAGACGGCGACGCCGGGGAGGTTGAGGCCCTTGTGGTCGGAGACCATGCCGCCCTCGATGACGGTGGTGCGGACGCGCGGGCCGTCCACCTCGGTGACCTCGAGCGTGACGCGCCCGTCGTCGATCAGGATGCGCTCGCCGGGGGTGACGTCGGCGGCGAGACCGTGGTAGGTGGTGCCGCAGCCGTGGCGGTCGCCCTCCATCGGTTCGACGGTGATGGTGAAGTCGTCGCCGCGTTCAAGGAGTACGGGGCCTTCGCTGAAGCGTCCGAGGCGGATCTTCGGGCCTTGAAGGTCGACCAGGACGCCGACGCTGCGGCGGGCCTCGTCGGACGCCTTGCGGACCCGATGGTAGCGCTCTTCGTGTTCGGCGTAGCTGCCGTGGCTGAGGTTGAGGCGGGCGATGTCCATTCCGGCCTCGACCAGGGACTTGATCTGGTCGTATGTGTCGGTGGCTGGTCCCAGGGTGCAAACGATTTTGGCTCGGCGCATGGTTCGAGCCTAGACCTTACCTATGGGTAGGTAATTGGCTCTGTATGACTGTCCAACCACCTTTGAATGAAGGGTTATTGACAAGTGTTGAATTGTGCGGCGGCGTGCTCGGATGAGCACGCCGCCGGGGTGCGCGGGCGGGATTTCAGAGTTTCGGCGGGGTCATGGTGAAGCGGGCGTTCACCTGCGCGTAGACGGTCTGCCGCTGGGGTTCGAGGTCGATGGCGGGGGGCGGCGGGGCGCCCGCTCCGGCGGGGGCGGGCAGCGCGCCGCCGTAGCCGGCCCCGCGGGCGTAGGCGACGGGGGCGGCGTTCTCGGCGCCTATGTCGGCGAGTTCGACGAGGGCGGCGAGGTCCGCGCCGAGTGCTCCGGCGTATTCGCGGGCGCGCTGGACGGCTTCGCGGACCGCTTGGCGGCGGGCTTCGCCGTGGGCGGGTGAGGTGGGGCGCAGGGCCCACCAGGGGCCGTTGACCTGGGTCATGTCGAGGTCGCCGACCCGGGTGACGAATTCGCCGAGGGCGGTGAAGTCGTTGAGGACGGCGGTGATGTAGACGCGGCCGTGGTAGGCGCGGATCTTTTCGTCGCGGCCGCGGTGGACGAGTTCGGGGCTGATCGACAGGGCGCCGGTTTCGAGTTTTTCGACGGCGTCGCCGTAGGCGCGGGCGAGTTCGAGGACGGTGGCGTTGCGGCGGGTGAGGTCTTCGAGGGCGGCGCGCCGGTCCTTGCCCCGGGCGGTGACGGTGATGGAGAGGCGGGCGATCTCGGGGTCGACCTCCAGGCGGGCTTCGCCGCGGACGGCGAGGCGGGGCTGGTCGGGGGTGCCGTAGGGCTGGGCGGTGTCGTTCATGGGTCCACTCTGGCACTCGGGTGTGACAGGGGGCGGGTGGAGCCGGGAGCGTACGGGGGTGTTACCCGGTGGAGGGTGTGTGGTCATGGAAGTGAAATCTGTCGGGGGTGTTGCCGGGGGTGGTGGGCGGGTGATTATCTACGCGCGTTGCCCGCTCGTCCGTGTGTCGTGTCGCCTGGTCTGCACGTGTCACTGGGGGCTGGGCTTCGTACGTGGAACTTCGCACCAAGAGAACCAAGAGAACAGAGATGTGGGAGACGAGATGCCGCTGAACCGAAGGACGTTCCTGGGGACATCGGCCGCGGCCGGCGCGGGTGCGGTGATCGCGGGCGGCGCCGCGTCTCCGGCGCAGGCGCACGGGCGGGGGCACGGTGGGGGGCACGGGCGTCCGCCGAAGCGGTACTCGTTCACCGTGATGGGGACGACCGATCTGCACGGGAACGTCTTCAACTGGGACTACTTCACGGATGCCGAGTTCGACGACAAGGACCACAACGACGTGGGTCTGGCGAAGATCTCGACGCTGGTGGAGGAGGTGCGGCGGGAGAAGGGCCGTCACAACACGCTGATGATCGACGCGGGTGACACGATCCAGGGCACGCAGCTCTCGTACTACTACGCGAAGATCGACCCGATCACGGCGAAGCGTGGTCCGGTGCATCCGATGGCGCAGGCGATGAACGCGATCGGTTACGACGCGGCGGCGCTGGGGAACCACGAGTTCAACTACGGCATTCCGGTGCTGCGCGCGTTCGAGGAGCAGTGCGACTTCCCGCTGCTCGGGGCGAACGCGCTGGACGCGCGGACGCTGCGGCCGGCGTTCGCGCCGTATGTGATCAGGAAGCTGCGGACGCCGCACGGCCGGGACGTGCGGGTGGCGGTGCTGGGGCTGACGAATCCGGGCATCGCGATCTGGGACAAGGCCAATGTGGGCGGGAAGATGGTGTTTCCCGGGCTGGTGGAGCAGGCGGCGAAGTTCGTGCCGCGGCTGCGTTCGATGGGTGCGGACGTGGTGATCGTGTCGGCGCACTCGGGGACGAGCGGGACGTCGTCGTACGGGGACCAGCTTCCGCATGTGGAGAACGCGGCGGCTCTGGTGGCGGAGCAGGTGCCGGGGATCGACGCGATTCTGGTGGGTCACGCGCATCAGGAGATTCCCGAGTACTTCGTGGAGAACGAGGAGACGGGGAAGCGGGTCGTGCTCTCGGAGCCGCTGAAGTGGGGGCAGCGGCTGACGTTGTTCGACTTCGACGTGGTGTGGGAGAAGGGCCGCTGGGTGGTCGAGCGGGCGGGTTCGCGGGTGCTGAACTCGAACACGGTCGCGGAGGATCCGAAGATCACGAAGTTGCTGGCGGACGAGCACCGGAAGGTCGTGGCGTACGTCAACCAGGTGATCGGGACGTCGGCGGCGGCGATGACGACGGCCGAGGCGGCGTGGAAGGACGAGCCGATCATCGATCTGATCAACGTCGTCCAGACGGAGACGGTGAGGGCGGCGCTGGCGGGTGGTGAGTACGCGGAGCTGCCGGTGCTGTCGCAGGCGTCGTGCTTCTCGCGGACGGCGCGGATTCCGGCCGGGGACGTGACCATCAGGGACGCGGCGGGGCTGTATCCGTTCGAGAACACGCTGGAGGCGCGGCTGCTGACGGGTGCGCAGATCCGGGATTATCTGGAGTACTCGGCGAAGTACTACGTGCGGACGGCGGCGGGTGCTCCGGTGGATCCGGCGAAGCTGACGAATGCGGAGAACACGCCGGACTACAACTACGACGCGGTGTCGGGGCTGACGTATGACATCGACATCGCGCAGCCGGTGGGTTCGCGGATCGTGAATCTGGCGTTCGAGGGGAAGCCGGTGGATCCGGCGGCGCGGTTCGTGCTGGCGGTGAACAACTACCGGGCGAGTGGGGGTGGCAACTTCCCGCATGTGCCGGGTGCGAAGCAGCTGTGGGCGAATTCGGAGGAGATCCGGAACACGATCATCGCCTGGGTGCAGGCGAAGGGTTCGGTGGACAGTGCGGAGTTCGCCTCGGTGGACTGGCGGCTGACGCGGGACGGTGTGCCGGTGTTCTGAGGGCTGTGGCCCCGCGCCGGTTCGGGCGGTCGTTCCGTCTCCCTTTTCGGGAAGCGGGGCGGCCGCCCTTTGTTGTGGGTGCGGGTGGTCAGTGGGGGCGGGTGAGGGGGACGAGGGTGGGGGGCTGGGCGGGGATGGCGGGCTGGGTGAGGCCGAAGGTGGTGAAGGCGGTGCGGTGTGGCAGTGGGTAGGGGTTGGTGCCGGTGAGGTCGTTGAGGATGGTGGCGCTGCGCCAGGCGGCGAGGCCGAGGTCGGGGGTGCCGACGCCGTGGGTGTGGCGTTCGGCGTTCTGTACGTAGATGTGGCCGGTGACGGCGGGGCCGAGGTCGAGGCGTTGGTGGGCGTCGACGCGGGGGCGGCCGGCCGTGTCCCGGCGCAGGTGGGGGCGGAGGTGTTCGAGGAGGGTGTCGAGGGGGCGTTCGCGGTAGCCGGTGGCGAGGACGACGGCGTCGGTGGTGATGCGGGTGCGGGTGTGTTGCTGGACGTGTTCGAGGTGGAGTTCGACGCGGGTGTTGGCGACGCGTCCGGCGGTGCGTACGGCTACGCCGGGGGTGAGGGTGGCGTCGGGCCAGCCGCCGTGGAGGGTGCGGCGGTAGAGCTCGTCGTGGATGGCGGCGATGGTGTCGTGGTCGATGCCTTTGTGGAGCTGCCACTGCTGGGGGACGAGGGCGTCGCGCACGGGTTCGGGGAGGGCGTGGAAGTAGCGGGTGTAGTCGGGGGTGAAGTGTTCGAGGCCGAGCTTCGAGTACTCCATGGGGGCGAAGGCGGGGGTGCGGGCGAGCCAGTGGAGGCCTTCGCTGCCGGTGGGGCGGGCGCGCAGGAGGTCGAGGAAGATCTCGGCGCCGGATTGTCCGGAGCCGATGACGGTGATGTGGCGGGCGTCGAGGAGGCGGTCGCGGTGGTGGAGGTAGTCGGCGGAGTGGATGACGGGGGCGGTGGTGGTGCCGGTGTCGGTGAGGGGTTTGAGGGGTTCGGGGATGTGGGGTTCGGTGCCGATGCCGAGGGCGATGTGGCGGGCGCGGGTGCGGCCGAGTGAGGCGGCTTCGCCGTGGGGGTCGAGTTGGGTGTGGTCGATTTCGAAGTGGCCGGCGTGGGGGGCCCAGCGGATGGTGTCGACCTGGTGGCCGAAGTGGAGTCCGGGGAGTTGGGTGCTGACCCAGCGGCAGTAGGCGTCGTATTCGGAGCGGTGGATGTGGAAGCGCTCGGCGAAGTAGAAGGGGAAGAGGCGGTTCTGGGTGCGCTGGTAGTTGAGGAAGCTCCAGGGGCTGGTGGGGTCGGCGAGGGTGACGAGGTCGGCGAGGAAGGGGACTTGGAGGGTGGCGCCTTCGATGAGGAGTCCGGGGTGCCAGTGGAAGGCGGGGCGCTGTTCGTAGAAGGCGGTGGTGAGGGGGGTGGGCAGGCCGTGCGCGAGGGCGGCGAGGGAGAGGTTGAAGGGGCCGATGCCGATGCCGACGAGGTCGTGGACGTGGTGGGGGTCGGGGGCGGGTGGGGCGGCGGTCATCGGAGGGTGCTGCCTTCCTTGAGTTCGGCGGTGAGGTGGGTGACGAGGCCGAGGAGCCGGTGGAGGTCGTCGGGGGTGGTGTGGGGGTTGAGGAGGGTGGCCTTGAGCCAGAGGCGGTCTCGGGCGCGGGTGCGGCCGAGTACGGCGTGGCCCCGGGTGAGGAGGGTGCGGCGGAGGGTGGCGACGGTGTGGTCGTCGGCGTCGGTGGGGCGGAAGAGGACGGTGCTGATGGTGGGGCGGTCGTAGAGGTCGAGGCCGGGGGTGTCGGTGATGAGGTCGGCGAGGGTGTGGGCGGTGGCGCAGGTGCGGTCGACGAGGTCGGCGAGGCCGGTGCGGCCGAGGGCCCGGAGGGTGACGGCGATCTTGAGTGCGTCGGGGCGGCGGGTGGTGCGCAGGGAGCGGCCGAGGAGGTCGGGGAGGCCGGCTTCGGTGTCGTCGTCGGCGTTGAGGTAGGGGGCCTGGTGATGGAGGGGGTGGAGGTGGTGGTGGTCGGGGACGGCGAGGATGCCGGCGGATGCGGGCTGCCAGCCGAGTTTGTGGAGGTCGAAGGTGACGCTGTGGGCGCGGTCGAGGCCGTCGAGAAGGTGGCGGTGGGTGGGGCTGAAGAGGAGGGGTCCGCCGTAGGCGGCGTCGATGTGGAGGTCGGCGCCGTGGTGGGCGCAGAGGTCGGCGATGTCGGTGAGGGGGTCGATGTGGCCGGTGTCGGTGGTGCCCGCGGTGGCGGTGACGAGGAGGGGGCCGTGTCCGTGGTTGCGGGCGAGGGTGTCGTGGAGGGCGTGGAGGTCGATGGTGCCGTGGGGGGCGGGCACGGTGAGGGGTTCGGGGAGCCCGAGGAGCCAGGCGGCGCGGGTGATGCTGTGGTGGGCGTTGGCGCCGGTGACGGTCTGGACGGGGCCGTGGCGTTCGCGGGCGAGGAGGAGGCCGAGTTGGTTGGCCTCGGTGCCGCCGGTGGTGATGAGGGCGTCAGGGGCGGGGGGGTGGGGGTAGATCTCGGCGGCGAGGGCGGCGGTGGTCTCGGCTTCGAGGGTGGAGGCGGCGGGGGCCTGGTCCCAGGAGTCCATGGAGGGGTTGAGGGCGGAGGCGGCGAGGTCGGCGGCGGCGGCGAGGGCGAGGGGCGGGGTGTGGAGGTGGGCGGCGCAGAGGGGGTCGGCGGGGTCGGCGGCGCCTGCGGTGAGGGCTTCGACGAGGGTGGCGAGGGCGTGGTGGGCGTCGGTGCCCTGGTCGGGGATGAGCGGGGTGAGGGTGGCGCGGGTG
>NZ_JAKRGC010000069.1 GCF_022347745.1 Streptomyces sp. OfavH-34-F | reverse complement strand
GGCGGCGCGGGCCGCGCTCTGCCGGTGGCGCGAGAGCACGTTGCGGGCGACGCCGAACAGCCAGCCGCGGGCGGAGCCGCGCGCCGCGTCGAACGTGGCCCGGTGGGCGTACGCCTGGAGCCACACCTCGGAGAGCAGGTCGTCGGCGGCGTCCGGGGCGCGGCGCACGAGGTAGCCGTGCAGGGCCGTCGTGTGCCTGGCGACGAGCGGTTCGAAGGCGGTGGGCTCCCGCGCGGAGCGAGCGAGCAGGTCCTCGTCCGGGTCCATGGGGTCTCCTGTCCGGGACCGCCGGGCGGCGGTCCCACCCCTACTTGCACGAAGCCGGGACGAGCGTTCGCGGCCCGGTTCGCGCTAGCCGTCGATCGCGGTACGGAAGCCCACGTTGACCGCTGTCAGGCCGCCGTCCACGCACAGCGAGGTGCCCGTGATCCACGCCGCGTCCGACGAGGCGAGGAACGCGACCGCCTTCGCGATGTCCTCCGGTTCGCCGACCCGGCCCAGCGGGTAGAGCGCGCTGATCCGGTCCAGTTCGGCGTCGCGGCCCGCCCAGGCGTCGGTGCGGATGGTGCCGGGGACGACGAGGTTGGCGCGGACGCCGCGCGGTCCGGCGTGCCCGGCGAGGGTGCGGGTGAGGCTGGCCAGGCCCGCCTTGGCCGCGCTGTAGGCGTGGTTGCCGAAGTCCTGGATGCCGTTGACGGAGCCGATGGACACGATCGCGCCCCGGCCCGACGCGGCGAGGTGCGGCATCGCGGCGCGCGAGCAGCGGTACGCGCCGCCCAGCGTGATGTCCAGGTCGCGGTGCCAGGTCTCGTCGGGCTCGTCCTCGAAGAGGACGCTGTCCTGAGCGCAGGCGTACGCGTTGTTGACGAGGACGTCCAGCCCGCCGAACGTCTCGACGGCGTGGGCGACGGCCGCCTCGATCGCGGCCCGGTCCGCCACGTCGCAGCCCAGCGGGGCCGCGGTGCCGCCGCTCTCCCGGATCTCGGCCGCCACGGCCCCGGCCCGGCCGGCGTCGAGGTCGGTGACGAGGACGCGGGCGCCCTCGGCGGCCATCAGGCGGGCGGTGGCGGCGCCGATGCCCCGGCCCGCGCCGGTGATGAGGACGCCGTATCCGTCGAAGCGCGCAGGAGTCATAGGGCCGACCGTACCGCCCGGACGAGGGCCTGCGCCCGGGGATCGGCGGTGACGCCCTTCTGGAGGCCGTTGGTGACGTACCCGAAGGCGATCCCGGACTCCGGGTCGGCGAAGCCGAGCGAGCCGCCCCGCCCCGGATGCCCGAAGGAGCCGGGCGCGAGCAGCGGGCTCGCCGGGCCGTGGAGCATGTAGCCGAGCCCGAACCGGGTGGAGACGACGAGGACCCGGTCCGGCCCGGCCGACTCCTCGGTGCGGGCGAGCGTCAGGGTGGCCGGGGCGAACAACCGGTGGCCGTCCACCGGGCCGATCATCGCGGCGTAGCAGCGGGCCAGGCCGCGCGCGGTCGCGGTGCCGTTGGAGGCGGGGAGTTCGGCGGCCCGGTAGCCGGCGTCGTTCTCGTCGGGCAGCGGGTCGATCGCGCCGAACGCCCGCCGGGTCAGCGAGTCCGGGTCGCGGTACGCCTCGGCCACCGACCGTTTGGGGCGCAGCCGCAGCGCCCCGGTGTTCTCGGCGACGGGTGCCTCGACGGGGCCGATGCGGCCGACGCGGTGGGCCTCGTCGGCGGGGATGCCGAACCAGAAGTCGAGGCCGAGCGGGCGGGCGATCTCCTCGGCGACCCAGCGGCCGACGGTGCGTCCGGTGACCCGGCGTACGAGTTCGCCGATGAGCCAGCTGTAGGTCTGGGCGTGGTAGCCGTGCGCGGTGCCGGGCTCCCAGGCCGGGGCCTGGGCGGCGACGGCCCGCGCCCCGCTCGTCCCGTCGGCGGCCTCCTCGGGGGTGAGCGGCCGGTCGAGGGCCGGGACGCCGGCCCGGTGGGCGAGGAGGTGGCGGACGAGGACGCGTTCCTTGCCGTTCTCCTTGAACTCCGGCCAGTAGGTGGAGACGGGGGCGTGCAGGTCGATCTGGCCGCGCTGGTGCAGCAGCAGGGGGACGGCGGCGGCGATGCCCTTGCCCGCGGAGCGGACGACCTGGACGGTGTCCACGGCCCAGGGTTCGGTGCCGTCCACGTCTCTGGTGCCGGCCCACAGGTCGACGACCTTGCGCCCGTGCCGGTAGACGGTGACCGCCGCTCCCCGGTCCCCGCGCTGTTCGAAGTTGCGGACGAAGGCGTCCCGGACCGCTTCGAATCCGGGCGCCGCCGTGCCCCGTACGTCCACGCCTGCTGCTGCGCTCCCGCTCATCCCCCCATGGTGCACGGCGGTGCGGGTGGGACGGGGCCCAGGGTCACCCGGAGTTGACCGTCACGGAGCGCGGGTCGAAGCCGAAGGGCAGTTCCAGGCGGTGGGCGCGCATCAGGGCCGCGTCGCACAGCAGGTCCTGGGTGCGGTCGTCGGCGGCGATGACGCCGTCGCTGAGGATGACGGCGCGGCCGCACAGTTCGAGCGCGTACGGCAGGTCGTGCGTGACCATGAGGACGGTGACGTCCAGGGAGCGCAGGATGTCGGCGAGTTCGCGCCGGGACGCCGGGTCGAGGTTGGAGGAGGGCTCGTCCAGGACGAGGATCTCGGGCCGCATGGCGAGGACGGTGGCGACGGCGACGCGGCGGCGCTGGCCGAAGGAGAGGTGGTGCGGCGGCCGGCCGGCGTACTCCTCCATGCCGACCGCGCGCAGCGCCTCCATGACCCGCTCCTCCAGTTCCTCGCCGCGCAGTCCGCCGGCGGCGGGGCCGAAGGCGACGTCCTCGCGGACGGTGGGCATGAAGAGCTGGTCGTCGGGGTCCTGGAAGACGATGCCGACGCGGCGGCGGATCTCGGCCATGTTCCGTTTGTCCACCGGGAGTCCGGCGACGCGCACGGTCCCGGCGCCCGCCTGGAGGATGCCGTTGAGGTGGAGGACCAGGGTCGTCTTGCCGGCGCCGTTCGGCCCGAGCAGCGCGACGCGTTCGCCGCGCGCGACGGTCAGGTCGACGCCGAAGAGGGCCTGGTGGCCGTCGGGGTACGCGTACGCGAGGCCGCTGACCTCCAGGGACGGCGGTACGGGGGCGGGGTCGGGGCTGCTCATACGGTCCATCCCACCAGACACACGGCGAGGGCGAGCACCGGGAGGGCGGCGGCGTACGCCCACTGGGCGCGGGAGGCGGTCACCTCGTCGATGACGGGCATGGCGCCGGCGTAGCCCCGGCTGACCATGGCCAGGTGGACGCGTTCGCCGCGTTCGTAGGAGCGGATGAACAGGGCCCCGGCCGACTTGGCGAGGACGCCCCAGTGCCGTACGCCCCGGGCCTCGAAGCCGCGGGAGCGGCGGGCGATGGACATGCGGCGCATCTCGTCGGTGACGACATCTCCGTAGCGGATCATGAACGAGGCGATCTGGACGAGCATCGGCGGCAGTTTCAGCCGCTGGAGGCCGAGCAGCAGTTCGCGCAGTTCGGTGGTGGAGGCCAGGAGTACGGAGGCGGCGACCCCGAGCGTGCCCTTGGCCAGTACGTTCCAGGCGCCCCAGAGGCCGGGGACGCTGACGGAGAGGCCGAGGACGTGCGTCTGCTCGCCGGGCACGACGAACGGCATGAGCACGGCGAACGCGACGAACGGCACCTCGATGAGGAGCCGCTTGAGCAGGAAGCCGGCCGGAACGCGGGCGAGGGCGGTGACGCCCGCGAGGAGCAGGGCGTACAGCCCGAACGCCCACACGGCCTCGCGGGGTGTGGAGACGACGACCACGACGAAGCAGAGGACGGCGGCGAGCTTGCAGTGCGGCGGCAGCTCGTGAACGGGCGAGTGCCCGTGCCGGTAGAGCTTGTGCGCGTGGCCGACGCCCATGTCAGACCTTCTCGTCGGTGCGGGTGGCGCCGGCGTCGTCGTCCTTCGTACGGCGACGGCGGGAGACCACGTAGAAGGCGCCGCTGCCCGCGACGAGGGTGGCGCCGACGCCGATGATCCCGGCGAGGCCGCCGGAGAGCCGGGCGTCGGAGACGTCCTTGACGCCGTAGTCGGCGAGCGGGGAGTCCTTGGCGGCGTGCTCCTTCTCCTCCTTGTCGATGCCCTTGTCGGCGGCGACCTTCTCCAGGCCGTCCGGGTTGGCGGAGGCGTAGAAGGAGACGAACCCGGCCAGCACGAGGGCGGTGACCAGGCCGGTGATCCACAGGCCGCGGGTGGAGCGGTGGGCGGCGGGCTCGGCGGCGGCGGCCGGGGCGGGGGCGTCGACGAGTTCGCCGCCGACGCGGAGCTTGAGCGGGGTGGCGAGGCCGCGCGCGCCGTGCACCAGGTCGGGGCGGACGGCGACGACGGCGCCGACGGTGAGCGCGGTGATCAGGGCCTCGCCGATGCCGATGAGGACGTGCACGCCGCCCATGGCCGTGAAGACCTTGCCGATGGGGATGTCCGTGGTGCCGCCGATCCAGTACAGGAGCGTGAAGGCGCAGGCGGCGGCCGGTACGGAGACCAGCGCGGCGACGAAGGAGGCGGCGGTCACCGAGCGGCGGGTGCGCGGCAGCACGCCGAGCAGGCCGCGGAAGAGGGCGTAGGCGACGACGACGGTGACGACGCCCATGACCAGGATGTTGACGCCGAGCGCGGTGAGCCCGCCGTCCGCGAAGAGGATGCCCTGCATCAGCAGGACGACGGATATGCACAGCACGCCGGTGTACGGCCCGACGAGGATCGCGGCCAGCGCCCCGCCGAGCAGGTGGCCGCTGGTGCCGGCCGCGACGGGGAAGTTCAGCATCTGCACGGCGAAGATGAACGCGGCGACGAGCCCGGCCAGCGGAGCGGTGCGCTCTTCCCCGATCCCGGCTCCGCCCGATCCGGAGGTGCCTCCCAGCTCCCGGCGGGCCCCCCGGAGACTGACGGCCACGGCACCGGCGGCGACGACGCCCGCGACGGCCGATACAGGTGCGTTGATGAATCCGTCGGGTACATGCATGAAGAGGCTCCGCTTCCTGCGTTCTCGCGTCGCTGCGCCGGGTGCGCGGGGTCGGTCATGAACCTCTCAATGATAGGGGCTTGTTGCAAAGCACTCGCAAGAGCGCCTACGTGACAACTGCGAAGGAGCTCCACAATGCCCTTTACGTAAAATATGGGACATTAGATAACAAAGTTGCAGAAGTAGGAGGAGAGTCGGCCCATGTCCCCCGTGATCCATGACCATGCCCGTGCCCGGCTCGTCACCGACGCCCGCGACCTCCCCGTCGTCCACGTCGAGCTGCGGTTCGACAGCGCGGACGACCCGGCGACCGTGCGCGTCGCCTACCCCGGCGGGACCGAGTGGGCCGTCGAGCGCGAACTCCTGGAACGCGGGCTGCGCTACCCGGTCGAGCAGGACGGCTGGCGGATATGGCCCTGCGGCCGGGTCCAGGTGGTCGTGGAGCGGCACGACCCGGCCGGCGTCGACGTCGTCCAGTTCGACTGCGCCCCGCTGGTCCGCTTCCTGCGCCGTACGCACCGCGAGGTCGACGCCCCGCGGCCCGCGGCCCGCACCTGAACCCCAGCCCCGCCCCTCCACGGGCCCGCGGCCATACGGGAGCCCCCGTGCACTGAGTGCACGGGGGCTCCGTCGTACGTACCGGACCTGAGGAGGGTCAGACGCGGGCCAGCTCGCGCTCGCCGCCGTCCGGGCCGCCGTCGCCCGCGGGCTCGGCCAGCTCCTTGCGCAGGCGCTCGCCCTCGACGTCCACGTTGGGCAGCGCGCGGTCCAGCCAGCGCGGCAGCCACCAGGCGCGGCGGCCGAGCAGCGCCAGGACGGCGGGCACGATCGCCATGCGGACCACGAACGCGTCGAAGAAGACCGCGATCGCCAGCGAGAAGCCGATCATCTTGATCATCTGCTCGCTGGAGCCGATGAATCCGGCGAACACCGCGATCATGATCACGGCGGCGGCCGTGACGACCCGCGCCCCGTGCTTGAAGCCGGTGACGACGGCCTGGCCGGGCGTCTCGCCGTGGACGTACGCCTCCCGCATCCGGGTGACGAGGAAGACCTCGTAGTCCATCGCGAGGCCGAAGACCACGCCCACCATGAAGATCGGCATCATCGACATGATCGGGCCCGTCTGCTCCACCCCGAAGAGCGAGCCGAGCCAGCCCCACTGGAAGACCGCGACGACCGCGCCCAGGGCCGCGACGACCGAGAGCAGGAAGCCGAGCGCCGCCTTGAGGGGCACCAGCACCGAGCGGAAGACCACCATCAGCAGCAGGAAGGCGAGGCCGACCACGAGCGCCAGGTAGGGCAGCAGCGCGTCGTTCATCTTCTGCGAGAAGTCGATGTTCATCGCGGTGGCGCCGGTGACCAGCACCTCGGCGCCGGTGTCGGACGTGAAGCCCGCACCCGCGTCACGGATGGCGTGGACCACGTTCTCCGTCTCGACGGAGCTGGGGCGGTCCTTCGGGATGACGGTGATCATCGCCGCGTCGCCGGCCTTGTTGAACGTGGCCGGGGTGACGGCGGCGACGCCCTTCATGTCGGCGATCTTGTCGCCGACCTGCTTGGCCGCGTCCTTGCCGTCCGCACTGTCCTCGGTGTCCACGACGACCAGCAGCGGCCCGTTGAAGCCGGGGCCGAAGCCGTCGGAGAGCAGGTCGTAGGCGCGGCGCTGGGTGGTGCTGGTGGGCTGGGAGCCGTCGTCCGGCAGGCCCATCTCCAGCGAGGCGGCCGGTACCGCGATGGCACCGAGGCCCAGGACGCCGACGAGCAGCACCCAGACGGGCTTGCGCAGCACGAACCGGGCCCAGCGGGTGCCCATGTTCGGCTTCGCCTCGGGCTTGTTCTCCGCCTCGGCGGCCTTGCGCGCCTTGCGGCCCAGGACCCGCTTGCCGGCGAAGCCCAGCAGGGCCGGGACGAGGGTGAGCGCGATGAGGACCGCGATGGCGACCGTGCCGGCCGCGGCGAAGCCCATCTTGGACAGCATCGGGATGTTGACGACGGCGAGGCCGACGAGGGCGATGACCACGGTGAGCCCGGCGAAGACGACCGCGGACCCGGCCGTGCCGACCGCCCGGCCCGCCGCCTCCTCGCGCTCCCGGCCCTCGGCCAGCTCGGCGCGGTAGCGGGAGACGATGAACAGCGCGTAGTCGATGCCGACGGCGAGGCCGATCATCATGGCGAGCGTGGACGTGGTGCTGCCCAGGTCCAGCACATTGGCCAGGGCGGTGATGCTGGAGACGCCGATCCCGACGCCGATCAGGGCGGTGAGCAGGGGCAGCCCGGCCGCGATGAGCGAACCGAAGGTGATGACCAGGACCACGGCCGCGATGGCGACGCCGATGATCTCGGTGGCGCCGGTCTCCGGCATCACCTGGAGCGCGTCACCGCCGATCTCGACGGTCATCCCGCTCTTCTCGGCGTGGGTGCCCGCGTCCTCAAGCGCCTCGCGGGTGGCGTCGGTCAGCTCCATCGAGTTGACCTTGTAGGAGACCGATATGTAGGCGGTCGAGCCGTTCTGGGACACCGCGTCGGCGGCGTACGGGTCGGCGACGGAGGCGATCTGGTCGGAGCCGTCCTTCAGCTCCCGGACGATCTTCTTGACCTCGGCCTTGTTGGCCGCGTCCGTCACCTTCTCGTGCGCGGGCGCCTTGAAGACGACGCGCGCGGTGGCCCCGTCGGCACTGGACGACGGGAAGCGCTGTTCCAGCAGGTCGAAGGCCTTCTGGGCCTCCGTACCGGGGATGGAGAAGGAACTGGACGTCGCGGTGGACGCGGCGGAGGCACCGAAGCCGGCGAGGGCCAGCAGCGCCACCCAGATCAGGGCGACGAAGCGGCGGCGCCGGAAGGCGAGCCGTCCGACTTTGTAGAGGAATGTGGCCACGAGGGCGTACTCCCGGTCAGGTCGTTGTGTGGAAATGGGCGTGAGGAACCAGCCCGACGACGAGAGCGGCGTGTCAGGTGGGACATGGGGAGAGGGCCGTACGGGGTGGAGCGCGGGGACCTGGGATCGGACGCCGGAACGGGCTGGGTGACCCGGCCCGTGACCCTCAGCCCGCTCCGAGAGCGGGGAGGACCACGGAGTCGACGTAATCGAAAAGGAATGCCTGGTCGACGGGGCGGTCCTCGACCATCTGCCGGGTGGCGACGGCGCCCACCAGCATGTGCGGTACGTATCTGAGCGCCGGGTTGTCCGGGCTCACCTCTCCCCGGTCCACGGCCCGGCGCAGCAGGGTGTCGAGACCGGTCATCTCCGGCTCGATCAGCAGCTCGCGCAGGGCCTGGAGGAGATCGGGATTGTCATGGACGGCATGGCTCAGACCCCGCATCAGCGCGGCGTCCTTCTCCATCTGGCAGTCGTCGCTGCGGCTGAGCACGGCGTGGAAGTCACCGCGCAGCGAGCCGGTGTCCACGTCCCCGAGGGTGACGGGTTTGTTGTGGCGCAGGGCCGTGACGACGAGCGCCGGCTTGCTCCCCCACTGGCGGTAGAGGGTGGCCTTGCTGGAGTGCGTACGCGCGGCGACGGCGTCCATGGTGAGGGCGTCGTAGCCGACCTCACGGAGCAGGTCGAGCACGGCGGCGTACAGCTCGCTCTCACGCTCGGGCGTGAGCCGTGTGCGTGCCATGGTTCGACCTCCTGTCCGACGCGCGTGCGAACGAAACCGTTTCGTACAGCAGAACGGTAGCCCGGCGGCCTAGCGAAACGGAACAGTTTCGCTTGTGTCCCGCACCACACAACGCGGGCCTCTCTGAGTTGCCGGGCCCTGCGGGCGCGGAAAGCATTGGGGGGTGAGTGACGACGTCTCGTATCTCCGGTTCCCGCACCTCCACGAGGATCTGCTCTGCTTCGCGGCGGAGGACGATCTGTGGGTCGCCCCGCTCGCCGGCGAGGGGGAGCGCCCCGGCCGGGCCTGGCGGGTGACCGTGGACCGCACCCGAGTCGGCCATCCGCGCTTCTCCCCCGACGGCACCCGGATCGCGTACACGTCCTGGCGCAGCCTCGACCCGGAGATCCACCTCGCCCCGGTCTCCGGCGGCCCCTCCCGCCGGCTCACGTACTGGGGCTCCACCGACACCCGGGTCTGCGGCTGGACGCCCGACCCCGGCGACGCGGCCCAGATCCTCGCCGTCTCCTCGCACAACCAGCCGTTCTCGTACTTCTCCTGGGCCTACAGCGTCCCGACGGACGGCGGGCCCGGCGGCAAGCTGCCCTGGGGCCCGGTCTCCGACATCGCGGTCGCCGACATCGACGGCGAGCGCCGCACCCTGCTGCTCACCGGCACCCCGCCGCACGAACCGGCCGCCTGGAAGCGGTACCGGGGCGGGGCCATGGGCCGGCTGTGGCTGCACGGCGAGCGGCTGCTGCCGGACATCGGCGGGCACCTCGACACCCCGATGTTCGTCGGCGGCCGGATCGCGTTCCTCTCCGACCACGAGGGCGTCGGCAACCTCTACTCCTGCCGCCCGGACGGCACCGACCTGCGCCGCCACACCGACCACGACGCGTTCTACGCCCGGCACGCGTCGAGCGACGGACGCCGGATCGTCTACCAGTGCGCGGGCGAGCTGTGGCTGGTGGACGACCTGGAGACGCCCGACGCCGTGCCCCGCAGGCTGGAGGTCCGCCTCGGCGGGCCGCGCGCGGGGCGGCGTACGTACCAGGTGCCGGCGTCGAGCCATGTGGACGCGCTGTCCGTGGACGAGACGGGGCGGGCGAGCGCCGTGTCGGTGCGCGGCAGCCTGTACTGGCTCACGCACCGCGACGGGCCCGCCCGCACCATCGCCGACACGCCGGGGGTACGGGTCCGGCTGCCGGAGATGCTGGGCGGCGGGAACCAGGTGGTGTACGTGACCGACGCGGAGGGCGAGGACGCCATCGAGATCGCCCCGCTGCCGCGCGCCAGCGGCGAACGCCCGACACGGCGCCTGGCGTCGGGCCGGATCGGCCGGGTGCTGGAGCTGGTCGCGGACCCGGAGGGGGAACGCCTGGCCATCGCGACGCACGACGGCCGGCTGCTGCTGCTGGAGACGGGCGAGGGGGCCGGGGGCGTGGAGGCTGCGGGCGAGGCGGTGACCGCAGCGGAGGCCGCCGACGGGGAGCCGGCCGCCGCCGAGCCCGTCGAACTCATCCGCTCCGTCAACGGCCCCGTCCGCGACCTGGCGTTCTCGCCGGACGGCGCCTGGCTGACCTGGTCGCATCCGGGCATCGGCCGCTCGCTGCGCAAGATCAAGCTGGCCCGGATCTCGGGGCCGGGCGAGCCGGCCGTCGTGGACGTCACCAACGGCCGCTTCGAGGACGAGAACCCGGTCTTCACCGGGGACGGCCGCTATCTGGCGTTCCTGTCCTGGCGCGGCTTCGACCCGGTCTACGACGTGCACACGGGCGACCTGTCGTTCCCGCTCGGCTGCCGCCCCTACCTCGTCCCGCTGTCGTCGGCGACCCCGTCCCCGTTCGCCCTGCTGCCGGACGGGCGGCCCGCGGCGGGCGGCCTGGACCCGGTGGACACGGCGGAGGCGGGGCTGACGGAGGGGTCCACGGTCACCGTCGAGTTCGAGGGGCTGCAGAGCCGGGTCACCCCGTTCCCGGTGTCGGCGTCCAAGTACTCCGCGCTCGCGCCGGTCAGCGGCGGCGGTCTGGTGTGGCTGCGCTGGCCGATCTCCGGGGCGCTCGGCGAGACCTTCGCCAACCCGGCGGACATGTCGGGCCGGCCGACCCTGGAGCACTTCAGCATCGCCAAGGCCCGGAGGACCGAACTCGTCGCCCACCTCGACTGGTTCGCGGTCAGCGGCGACGCGTCCCGGCTGGTCGTGATGGACGACGGCGAGCTGCGCGCGGTCCCCGCGACGGAGCCCGGCGACAACGACTCCACGGTCTACCTGGACCTGCGGCGCATCCTGCACGAGGTGGACCCGGCGGCGGAGTGGCGCCAGGCGTACGGAGAGGCGGGCCGCATCATCCGCTCGTACTTCTGGGAGCCGGACATGTGCGGGATCGACTGGCCGGCGGTCCTGGACCAGTACCGCCCGCTGGTCGAACGCGTCGCCACGCCCGACGAGTTCGCGGACCTGCTGCGCGAGGTGCTGGGCGAGCTGGGGACCTCGCACGCGTACGTGTCGCCCGCGCGCCGCAACGAGGGGCCGCCGCACTACCAGCGGGCGATCGGGCTGCTCGGCGCCAACTTCGCGTGCCGGGACGGGGACTGGACCCTGCTGCGCATCCTGCCCGGCGACTCGTCGGACTCCAAGGCGCGTTCCCCGCTGGCCGGTACGGGCATCCGCGAGGGGGCGGTGCTGACGCATGTGGACGGCCGCCCGGTCGATCCGGTCACCGGCCCGTACCCGCTGCTGGCGGCGGCGGGCGGCACGACGGTCGAGCTGACGTTCCGCCCGGCGGAGGGCGGCGGACGGCCCCGCCGCATCGCGGTCGTCCCGCTCGTCGACGAACGGCCCCTGCGCTACCAGGACTGGGTCGCCAAGCGGCGCGAGGTGGTCCGGCAGCTGAGCGGGGGGCGGTGCGGCTACCTCCACATCCCGGACATGGGCGGCTCCGGCTGGGCGCAGTTCAACCGCGACCTGCGCATGGAGGTCTCGCGCCCCGCGCTGATCGTGGACGTGCGCGGCAACGCCGGCGGCCACATCAGCGAGCTGGTCGTGGAGAAGCTCACCCGGACGATCCTGGGCTGGGACCTCACCCGCAACGCCCAGCCCGTCTCCTACGCCTCCAACGCCCCGCGCGGCCCGGTCGTCGCCCTGGCCGACGAGGCGACCTCCTCCGACGGGGACATGATCACCGCCGCGTTCCGCCTGCTGAAACTGGGCCCGGTCGTCGGCCAGCGCACCTGGGGCGGCGTCGTCGGCATGACCGGCCGCCACCGCCTGGGCGACGGCACGGTGATCACGGTGCCGATGAACGCGGCCTGGTTCGACACGTACGGCTGGTCCGTCGAGAACCACGGCGTCTCCCCGGACCTGGAGGCGCTGCGCACCCCGCTGGACTGGGCGGAGGGCCGCTACGCGGTCCTGGACGACGCGGTCCGCATCGCCCTGGACCTCCTGGCCGCCCACCCCCCGGCAACCCCACCCACCTACGACACGGCCCCCGACCGCCGAAGGCCCCCACTGCCGCCTAGGTAGCCTGCGGTCGTCCGGGCCATCACCTTCCCCGCAAGCACGGAGTCCAGGCGGAAACCGAAACCAGTCGCGCCGGCGTACCAGCGCTCGGGCTCCTGGTAGTCGTGCCCCGTACGTCCCCGGGCTCGCCGGCAAGGATTCCCTCGCTCAGACGTCCTGCTCACCGGCCACGACGGCCACCGTCCACGTGGCGGCCCCATCCTGCACCCTCATACGAAGGGACTGTGCCTCCACCTCGCTGTAGACGCGGCCCACTGTGACCACACCATCACAGGCCACGCGGTTCGGATCCTCCTCGGGCCGGTCGACGTCGACGATGGTCACTTTTCCCTTGCCGGTGCAACGAGCGTAGATCGTGTAGGCGCCCTGCTCCGGCGTAAAGCGCTTCAGATCGAGGTCCGAAGACCCGGACGTCTCAGGTACCAGCACCTCGGCATGCACTGGTACCTGCAGACCGCCCTCGCTCGGAGCTGCCTGCTTCCCCGCACTGCTCCGGCTGTCGGACGCGCCACCGGACGGCTGCTTGCGCACTGCGGACTCATCCTGCCCGCTGCTGCACCCAGCCGCGAGAAGAACGGCTGCAGTGATGGTCAAGGCCGGGAAAATACGATTCATAGCAGCCTCCACGAGGTCGGTCGAGGTGAGACGGGCCCAGCCTTGATGGCCCCGAGCAGCATGACCTTGGTTTCTTCGCTGACCGTCACCGAAGCACCGATGGTCGTCGTGCCCGATTTTTTCGATGTGAACTTGAAGGAGATGGAGTAGCCCTTCTTGTTCTGCGCATACACGTGGTACTTGACTGCCCTGGCGTTCTTGAGGTTCCTCCTGATGTGGAAAAATCCTCGCGCCACACATCGATCACCTCCGGACGCGGACACCTCGGACGGCACGGTCCCCAACCGCCGAAGGCCCCCACTGCCGCCGTGGTAGGCGGAGGGGCTCCGCGTCAGAGGCCCTCCGCGTCCATCGCCGCTTCCGCCGCCTCCAGTTGCTCCTCCGGGTCGATCATGCGGCCGCGCTGGTCCAGGTCGTTAGGGTCGTAGCGGGGCAGGACGTCGTCCTCCCAGCGTTCGGCGGCGAGGGTCAGGAGGTCCAGGGCCTCCTCCGCCCGGCCCAGGTGGCGCAGGGCGGTGCCGTAGTAACCGGCGGTCTCGGTGCGGAACTTGTCGCTGTCGTCGCCCTCCTCCCAGGCCCGGCGGAGGTACGGCTCGGCCTCGGCGTACGCCTCGCGCTGGACCATCAGCTTGCCGGCGATCATGGAGTCCAGCCGGGAGCCGAGGCCGGCGGCGCGGACGTACCAGCGCTCCGACTCCTGGTAGTCGCGGTGGTGGTCGGAGAGCCATCCCATGTGGTGGCAGGAGTGGCGGTCGCCGTTCTCGGCGGCCACCCGGTGCCACGCGTCGCGCTCCGGGAAGCGGCGCAGCGCCTCGCACAGCACCGCCACGTCGTACGCCGCGTCCGGGTCGCCGGCGCGGGCGGCGGGCTCCATCCAGGGCAGCAGGTAGCGGGCGTTCTTGCGGCGCCAGTCGTTGAGCATCGCGGCGTACTCGTACCCGGCCCGTACGTCCCCCGCCTCGCCCCGCTCGCGCAGTCCGGGCAGCAGCCGGTAGTCGGGCTCGTCGGCCGCGCGGGGGCCGCCCTCGCGGAGCACGGCGATGCGGGCGAGCTGCTGGACGGCGTCCGCGTCGCCCTCGCCGAACGCCCCGAACCAGTCCTCGGCCTCGTCGTACCGGCCCAGCCGCATGCACAGCATGCCGAGGTTCCACATGGGCGCCTTCTCGCCCGCCTCGACGGCCAGCAGATGGGCGCGCTCGGCCTCCGCCAACTCGCCCCGCTGTTCGCACTTGTTGCCGAGGAGGGCGGCGGCCTGGCCGACTCCGGCCTCATGGGCCCGCAGCAGCAGGTCGCGGGCGCGCGGCCAGGCGTCCTCGTCGCCGTGGGTGGTGAGGAACATCGCGTAGTACATCCCCGCCTTGGGGCTGAGCGCGGCGCCGCGCCGGTACAGCTCGTCCGCGCGGGGGACGAGGCCCGGGTAGTCGTCGAAGTGCTTGTCCAGCTCGAAGAGTTCCTGCACCGCGCTCAGGGCGGCCGCGCCGTCCTCGTCGGCCTCGGCAATGTCGAGCCCGGCCGCCGCCTTGTCGAGGGCCTCCTCGAAGGAGTCGAAGAGCCGGGACCAGCGGTAGACGGCGATGTCGCCCAGCTCGACCTTGTCCATCAGGAACGCGGACGCCTCCGCGCACCGCCCCTCGGCGGCCATGATCTTGCCCAGCTCGATCTTGCAGTCGAGGTACCGCCCGTCCTCCCACCCCCGCCGCAGCCACTCGACGGCTTCCTCGGTCTTCCCGTCCTCGCGCAGCAACACCCCGAGCCCGTACGCGCATCCGCCGTCGAACTCCGCCACGGCCCGGTACAACGCGTCGGCCGCAGCCCGGTCGCCCCGGATCTTCCGGTACCGGGCCAGCGTGTAGTGCGACCAGATGTCCCCGGCCTCGACGGCCCGCTCCCAGTAGGGGATGCCCTCGTCGATGTGGCGCCCGAAGATAAAAAAATCCGTGTGCCGGTGGGCGGCCTTGGCGTCCTTGTCCCGGGCGGCGGCGACGAGCGCCTCGCCACGGGCCTGTATGTCGTCCTGGATCATGCACGCATGCTGCCAAACCCCCGGCCCCCCACCCCCGGCGGGGATCACCGCTTCCCCTCTCCCGCCGGCGGCTTGTGCGGCTTCGTGTCACAACCGCGTCCGCTGTCTCGTCTCGGGGGTGTACGTATCCCGCACACCCCGAGGAGCACCCCATGAACGCTCGGCTCGCCTACTTCACCAATCCCGTCGCCGGCAAGATGCTGAAGTACTTCATGGCGGCGGGGCGGGAGTTGAAGGAGTCGCCGCTGCCCGCCGTGACGCAGGAACTCGTCGCGCTGCGGGTCAGCCAGATCAACGGCTGCGCGGCCTGCATCGACATGCACACCAAGGAAGCGGTCGCCGCCGGGGAGAGCGCGGTGCGGCTGAATCTCGTCGTGGCCTGGCGGGAGGCGACGGTGTTCAGCGAGGAGGAGCGGGCCGCCCTCGCGCTCGCCGAGCAGGGGACGCGGACCGCCGACGCGGGGACCGGGGTGGACGACGAGGTCTGGGCGCGGGCGGCCGAGCTGTACGACGAGGACCAGCTGACCGCGCTCGTCATGCTGGTCTCGTTCATGAACGCGGTGAACCGGCTGAACATCATCACGCAGCAGCCGGCGGGCGGTTACGAGCCCGGCAGCCACGCGCACTGAGCGGCACCGACACGACCGACAGCACCGATCACGGGGAGGACCGGCATGGGCAAGGCCGAGGAGTTCGAGGAGCTGCGGGGGCTGCTGTTCTCGATCGCCTACCGCATCCTGGGCAGCGTCGCGGAGGCGGAGGACGCGGTGCAGGAGACGTGGCTCCGGTACGACGCCACGGCCACCCGGCCCGTGTCGGTCAAGTCGTTCCTGTCCGCGACGGTGACCCGCATCGCGATCGACGTGCTGCGGTCCGCGCGGGTGCGGCGGGAGGAGTACGTGGGGCCGTGGCTGCCCGAGCCCCTGCTGGACGACCCGTACGCGGACCCGGCGCGCGCCGCCGAGCTGGCGGACTCGGTGTCGATGGCCTCGCTGCTGCTCCTGGAACGGCTGAGCCCGCTGGAGCGGTCCGTGTTCGTGCTGCGGGAGGTCTTCGCGTTCGGCTTCGCGGACATCGCGGCGGCGGTGGGCCGTTCGGAGGCGGCGTGCCGCCAGCTCCTCGTACGGGCCCGCCGGCACATGCACGAGGGGCGCCCCCGGTTCGAGGCCGACCGCGCCGAGCAGCGTGAACTGGCTGAACGGTTCTTCGAGGCGCTGTCGCACGGGGACGTGGACGGGCTGCGGGAGCTGCTGGCCGCCGACGTCCGGCTCGTCGGGGACGGCGGCGGCCGGGCCCCGCAACTGGCGCGGGCCGTCGCCGGCGCGGACCACGTGGCCAGGCTGCTCGCCACGGTCCACCCGCTGATGGCCGAGGCGGGCATCACCTGCGAGCCCCGCGAGGTGAACGGCCGGCCGGGCGCGCTGTTCCGGGTACGGGACGGGGCAGTGCTCCACGTCCTGTCGCTGGACACGCTGGACGGCCGCATCCAGACCATCCGTACGATCATCAACCCCGACAAGCTCGCCCACCTGGGCCCGGTGGCGGACGCCTGGGCGGTCAACGACGAGGTGAAGCGGCTCCGCGTCCGCGGCCGGTGACCGCCCGGCCCACGGGCGCGCGGGCGCGGTCCGGGAATCGCGTGCATGCCGCACCGACCGCGTGGGAGGCTCCTCCTCATGCGTATATCCAGACCCGGCCGCCTCGCCGCGGGCCTCTTCCTGGGCGCCGCCCTGACCCTGACCGCCTGCGGTGAGCAGCGGGCCGGGGAGACGGTGGCCGACTCGGCCCCGAGCCCCGGCGGCTCGGCGAGTACGAGCGCGAGCGCGTCCCCGTCCCCGCCCCCGTCTCCGTCCGTCTCGCCCGGCGGCGGCGCACAGGGCGACGTGGCGCCCGCCGTACCCGACGGCGCCCCGCACTACCGGGAGAACAACGCGTTCAAGTTCCCCAAGAAGATGTCCCCCGCCTCCGAGAAGGCCGCCCGCACGGAGGCCGGCCGCATCGAACCGGTGCTCAAGCGGCTCTGGGGGGCCGGGATCTGGGACGCCGAGCGGGTGCGGGCGGAACTCCTGGAACTGGGCTACCGCGACGAGAAGCCGGACGACGGGGACGGGCGGGGCATGCTCGTCGTCCAGGACAACGGTTCCACGACCAACCCCGGGTCCGGCGTGGCCCTCTACGTCGGCCGCGACGCCTGTGTGACCGCGTTCGTGCAGTCGACCAACTACCAGGTGAAGGTCAACGGCCGGTTCATGGAGACGGGCTGCTTCGAGCCACGCGGCGGCCACTGAGCACCGGCGCGCCGGGCCGATGACTTTTCCCGCGTGCCGCAGTCTCTACACCTGTAACGCTCACCGCACACCCCGCGAGGATCCCGTCATGCGCACCCTCATCACCACCGCTTTCGTCTCCCTCGACGGCGTCGTCGAGGCGCCCGGCGGCGAACCCGGCTACCGGAACTCCGGGTGGACGTTCAAGGACATCGACTTCCTGCCGGAGGCGTACGAGATCAAGGGCCGGGAGCAGGAGGAGGCCGGGGCGCTCCTGATGGGGCGGGTCAGCTACGAGGCGTTCAGCCCCGTGTGGCCGGGGATGGCGGAGTTCGCCGGCTACAAGGCGATGCCCAAGTACGTCGTCTCCACCACCCTCTCCGAGGACGGCCTGGTGGACACGTGGGGCGAGACCCACATCCTGCGGTCCCTGGACGACGTCGCCGCGCTCAAGGAGACCGAGGGCGCCCCGATCATCGTCCACGGCAGCGCCACCCTCAACCGCGCCCCCTCCGACGCGGGCCTCATCGACCGCTACCACCTCCTCGTCTTCCCCCTCCTCCTCGGCGCCGGCAAGCGCCTCTTCAGCACGGCCGACAGGGACACCCAGCACCTGAAGCTCGTGGAGCACGAGGCGTTCCCCAACGGCATCCAGAAAAACGTCTTCGACGTGGTTCGCTGACCTGGGAAGTCTCTTGAGTCGCTGAACGCCGCGTGGGCGTCATGGTTGCGACTCGCTCCCACCCCTCACCGAGGACGCCCGCCGATGAGAACCGCGAGGAAGCGGCCGATTGTGAGCGCTGACAACAGCCCCGGCGGGCGGTACGCCTTCCGGTGAGCGGCGTGCGCCGCTCCGGCGAATCCCGTCGGATGCCTTGACGGCGTGGTAGCGCTTCATCATAGTGAGCCCCGGCCGTCGCTGAGCCGAACTCCCGCTCCCCCTCAATGATCCGAGTCTCCGCCGCAACAAACTGTTAGCGCTAACACCACGTGTGGTCCGCTCCGACGGCCCCGCCGCCGGCGCACGAGGACGGCCGCCTGCGCGTGGTCTCCCGACCCCCACCGCCAGCAGCAAGGAGCTCACCCGTGTCTCTACAGACCTGGCTGCGCCGCGCCCGGCGCTCCCTCCTCGCCACCGGGACCACCGCGGTCCTGACAGCAACCCTGATCGCCGGCACGGAGACGGCCTCGCACGCCGCCACCCAGGGCCCGTGCGATCTCTACGCCTCCGGCGGTACGCCGTGCGTGGCGGCCCACTCCACCACCCGGGCCCTGTACGGCGCCTACGGCGGCGCGCTCTATCAGGTCCGCCGCGCCTCCGACGGCGCGACGAAGGACATCGGCGTACTGAGCGCGGGCGGCTACGCGAACGCCGCCGCCCAGGACGCCTTCTGCGGCACCGCCACCTGTGTCATCACCGTCATCTACGACCAGTCCGGCAAGGGCAACCACCTCACCCAGGCGCCCGGCGGCGGCGCCGCGCCAGGGCCCGACAACCTCGCCCCCGCCACCGCGGCACCGGTCACCGTCGCGGGCCACAAGGCGTACGGCGTCTACGTGGCGGCCGGCACCGGCTACCGCAACAACAACACCCGCGGCATCGCCGTCGGCGACCAGCCCGAGGGCATGTACGCCGTCCTCGACGGCTCCCACTTCGGCGGCGGCTGCTGCTTCGACTACGGCAACGCCGAGACCAACAACCTCGACACCGGCAACGGCCACATGGAGGCCATCTACTTCGGCGACAGCACCATCTGGGGCACCGGCACCGGCCAGGGCCCCTGGGTGATGGCCGACCTGGAGAACGGCCTGTTCTCCGGTGTCAATCCCGGCTACAACGCCAACAACCCCTCGGTCAGCCACCGCTTCCTGACCGCCATCGTCAAGGGCGCCCCCAACCTGTGGGCCATCAAGGCCGGGAACGCACAGTCCGGGGCACTGTCCACGTACTACAGCGGCCCCCGCCCCAACGTCCCCGGCTACAACCCCATGCACAAGGAGGGCGCGATCATCCTGGGCATCGGCGGTGACAACAGCAAGTCCTCCAGCGGCACCTTCTACGAAGGCGTGATGACCTCCGGCTACCCGTCGGACGCCACCGAGAACGCCGTCCAGGCCAACATCACCGCCGCCAACTACCGTACGGCCACGATCACTTCGAGCGCTCTCACACCCGGCGCCCGGGTCTCCCTGAGGGCCTCGACCCCCTGCTGCACCGGTTCCTACCTCCGCCACAACGCCGACAGCACGGTGGCGATCTCGCCGATCACCTCCGCCAGCCCCGCCGCCGACAAGAGCGACGCCACCTGGATCGTCCGGGCGGGCCTCGCCAACAGTTCCTGCCTGTCCTTCGAATCCGCCGCCGCTCGCGGACAGTATCTGCGGCACTTCGACCACCGGCTGCGCACCGCCGCCTCCGACAACACCGCCCTGTTCAACCAGGACGCCACCTTCTGCCTCCAGGCCGGCCACAGCGGACAGGGCTACTCCTTCCAGTCCGCCAACTACCCCAACCGCTTCCTGCGCCACTTCGAATACACCGGCTACCTGGCCGGTGACGGTGTCGGCGGGCACACCTGGGACAACGTCGCCTACTGGGCCGAGGACACCTCCTGGCTGACCGCCCAGCCCTGGTCCTGACCCGGACCCCCGGCGCCGATGTCGTGGACTCGGCGCCGGGGGCACGGCACGGTCGAGCGAAGCGCGGGCCCGTAGCGAGGGCATCTTCGGCAAGAGCTTCCAGCAGCCCCGGAAGCCCCGGCGGCCGGGGCGGGCCGGAAGAGCTGATCTGCCGGCACGGCGAGGCCGTGGCCTGGAAAACAACGTGCTCCCAGCCGTTGCGCCTCTTTACGCTTCCCGCCATGGACAGCACCTGGGCCGAGGGCCTCGTCAACGTCGTGGACGTCGAAGCGACGTGTTGGGCTGGTTCCCAGCCGCCTGGCGAGGTCAGCGAGATCATCGAGATCGGGCTGACTGTCATCGACCTGGAGGCCGGTGAACGTCTCGCCCGGCACCGCATCCTGGTGAGGCCCGCCCGGTCCACGGTCAGCGAGTTCTGCACGGAGCTGACCGGCCTCACTCAGCAGGAGGTCGATCAGGGGGTCACTTTCGCCGAGGCGTGCCGGCTCCTGGCGGCCGAGCACCGCGCGGGCGCACGCCCGTGGATCAGTTGGGGCGACTATGACCGTCACCAGTTCACACGGCAGTGTGAGGCCACCCGGACGCCCTACCCTTTCGGCCGCCGTCACAGCAATGCCAAGGCTGTCTTCACCGAGGCATACGGTCTGCGCAAACGCCCCGGTATGGCACAGGCCCTGGAGATCGCGGGGCTGCGGCTCGAAGGCCGTCACCACCGGGGCGAGGACGACGCCTGGAACATCGCAGCCCTTGTGCTTCACCTCTCTGAACGGGGGGTCTGGCCAGCCACGGCAGAACACCCCGCCTGACGCGACAGGGCTGCCGCTCGGTGCGGTGAAGGGCAGTCAGAATCCGTCGATCCCGATTACGTTCCCGAACGGGTCGGTCAGCTGAGCGATCCTTCGGCCGGTGCCGTCGCCCACGTCCAAGGGGCCTCGATGGTGAGCGCATCCGGCATCCAGAAGACGCCGGCGTACGGCGTCGAACTCATCGACCGCCCAGTACGGGACCGGGCTCCCGCCACGCTTGTTGCGTTCCTCGTCCAGGGGGTGAAACCCGAACTCGACACCGGCGACGTCGATCCACGCGTACACGGGGCCGCTCTGCTCGTCGACGTCGATGTGCACCTCGGTCTCGAGGACCCCGGCCCACCAGCGGGCGGACGCCTCAGGGTCCTCGGCGAAGACCATGACGGCGCGGATGCCGTTGAACATGTGTCCCCCAGGGGTCATCGGTCGGCGCTGCGGAGGGACACGAAGCCGGCATCGTGCCACCGGGCGACGAGGTCGGCGGTGTGCCGACGGTACGCCCCGGCGCGGGAACAGCGGAGCGCTGGGTCCAGGCCGGAGCGAACCGATCGGCCCCGTTCCGCGTACGGTCTTCGCCCATGGATGACCTTCAGCGGGCATGGGCCCGGATCACCGCCCGGCTCGCCCCGCACACCCTCGGCGGCCCCGCCACCCCCGACGCCGTGGCCGGCGCGGCCGTGCGCATGGGCGTCGAGTTCACCGGCGACCTGCGGCACTGGCTCCTGACCGTCGACCTCGACGCCGGTCGCCGCCCCGCCGCGCACGCGCCGCTGGTGGCTCTGGGCTGCCCCGGTGTCCTGCCCGGCGGCGCGCTCCTCCTCGGCCTCACCGACATCGAGCGTGTCCACAGGCAGCGGATGAACCTGGCGGGGGACGGGCTGTGGCGGCGGGAGTGGGTGCCGGTCGCGGCGGAGGCGGACGGTTTCCACGGCGTCTTCGTGAGCACCCCCACCGGCACGGTGGGCCGCTGGTCCGAGGGCGAAGACCCCAGGGAGGACACGCACCCTTCCCTCGCCGCCTTCTTCCGCGATGTCGGCGACCGGATGGACGAGGCGCCGCGCCCCGTGGCGGAGGAACCCGTACGGGCCTGGGCCCGCGCCCACGGCATCCGGATCAACGACCGGGGCCGCATCCCGGCCGACGTGCGCAGGGCTTACGAGGACGCGGACTGAGCCGGCCCCCCGGATGCCGGGCCCTTCAGGAGTGAGCCCCGTTCCGCAGCGGACAGACCTCCCACGAGAAGCGGCGCAGCTGAGCCCGGTCGATGTGCTCGGTGGTGTCGCCGTACGCCGGGTTGAGGTGCCGGCCGAGTACGACGACCGCCACCCGGTGCGCGCCGGCGGCCCGCAGCGCGGCGGCCGCGGACTGGGCGTGATTGCCCGTCGTCCAGGTGTCGTCGATGAGCAGCACGTTTTTGCCCCACACGGCGGTGGAGACGTAGCGGTCGGCCGATGTCGTCCGCCCGAGGGCCGCCGCTGCCGGGGTCGCGGACAGCAGTTCTCTGTAACGGTCGCGGGTGGCACCGACCACCGTGGCGGCCATCGCGCGCAATGGGTGCTCGGCACGGCCGCTGGTGCTGGGCACGGTGGTGACCGTGTCGAAACCCGGAACGGCGCAGTGCGCGGCGATACAGGGCTCATGGGCGGCGAGAAAGCGCCACATGACTGCCGCGAGCCCCATGAGGAAGTGGGCGCGCTGCGGCCCGTGGGTGTTCTTGTAGCGCCACAGCTCGTTGGCGTATTGCCCGTTCTTGAGCGCCAGGCTGATGGGGACCACGACATCGGCGACACCGACACCGAGTACGTCACCGGCCTCGTGGCAGCGCCGGCACGTGGAGTATCCCGGCCTCGCCGGGCCGCGACAGATCTGGCAGACGCCGACGCCCGGCGCGAGCGGGTGGACGAGAAAGTTCGCGTAGCGGGCGGACAACTCGACAACGGATGCCACCCGGGTCGCCCTGTCCTACGCCCAGGTCAGCTCGCCCCGCGCGGGGACGAGGGAGTCGAGTTCGGCGAAGACGTCGTCAGGGCCGTCGATGATCGTGGTGTTGGGGCGGGTGGCGTACTCCCGTGCCCACTCGTGGACCATCAGCGAGCGCATCAGAAAGACCCTGCGGCCGTGTTCGAGGGCGAGCCGTGCCTGCATCCGGGCGCCGCTGCGATAGGCGGCCTCGACCACCACGGTGGCCAGGCTGTAGCCGCTCATCACGGCGTTGCGCATGGGGAACGACGCCTTGGACGGGGCCGCGTCCGGCCAGAACTGCGAGATCAGCAGACCGCGCTCGGCGATCTCCTCCTGGAGACGGGCGTTCTGCGCGGGGTACACCCGGCGCAGGCCGGTGCCGACGACCGCGACCGTACGACCGCCGACAGCGAGGGCTGTGCCGTGCGCGGCCGTGTCGATCCCGGCGGCGAGGCCGCTCACGACCGTGACGCCACGCTCGGCGAGCCCGCCGGCGATGGCACGGGCGTGCGCCACCCCCTCGGGAGTCGGCTGGCGGGTGCCGACGACGGCGACCCGAAGATCCTCCTCGGCGGCAGTTCCCCGCAGGAAGAGGAAGGGCGGCCGCTGGTGGACCAGCCTCAGATACAGCGGGTAGTCGTCGTCGAGGACGGTGACCAACCGCATCCCCTCGCGCTCCCAGGCGGAGATCTCGGCGACGATCGCCTCCAGGTCCACCGGCGGGGCGGTATCGAAAAGGGCCCCCTGTCCGGACGCGTCCAGGGCGTCCTCCAGGACCGTACGGGCACTGCCCACCGTTTCGACCTGGTCGGTCAGCTCGGACCAGGCACGCTCGCCACGTCGCAGCAGGGCGACGAGGGCGGCACGCTCCAGTTCCTGATCCATGCGGCCAGTATAAGGAGCGAGGCCCGGCCGAGCCCTGGGCCGTTCCCGCGAAGGCCGCACCATCCGCCGCCCGAAAGCGGCGGGCGCCCCAGTGACGCTGTGCATGCGCCAGACGCCGCACCGTACGCGTCCGGGGTGGTCCTCGCGTCGCCTCAGCAGGCCGCCCCCCTTCCCGTGCCCGCCCCCACCGGGCGGGCCTGCGGGCGGGCGCCCGGTGCCCGCAGTTCGCACCACACCGTCTTCCGGTACGGGCCCTGTTCCACGCCCCACCGCAGCGCCACCGCGTCGATCAGCAGCAGCCCCCGCCCCGAGGTGCCCTCCGGGCCGGCCTCGCGGAGTATCGGCCACACGGTCGGAGCGGGGTCGCTCACGGCCACCCGCACCCGTCCCGTGTGCGTCGCCGTCACCCGTAACGTCACCGGCGTACGCTCCCCCACGTGGGTGATCACGTTGGCCACCAACTCGCTGACGCACAGCAGGAGATCACCGGCGTCCACCCCCGCGAACCGGGCCCGCAGCATCCGCCGCAGCTCCGGTACCGCCTCCGGCACGGCCAGAAGTTCCTGGGTCAGGGGCAGCCCGTTCATCCCCCCGCCGCCGCCCTGTTCAGCACCTCGGCCAGCCGCCGCGCCGTCTCCGTGTTGCAGTTACCCAGCGCGACGAGCGGCGCCCTCGTCGTCCACCCCGCCAGCGTCAGCGGGTCAACGCCCAGTGACGGCAGCGTGATGCCGTTGGCCCTGAGCGCCGCACGCAGTGCGTCGATCTCCGGGCCGATGTCGTACGGGGAGTCCTCCATGAGGGCCGTCCACCTTTCGGTTGCTTGCTGTGACGAACCCCTCACACGCTGCCCCACGACGCTCTACCGTGAAAGACAATTCCGCTCCACGGAGCGAAGTGTGAAAGGCGGTTGGCGGTGGCCAAGGAGATCGACGGCTCTGCGGGCGTCCCGCAGTTCTACGGGAAAGAGCTGCGCTACAAGCGGGAGCAGGCGGGCCTGACGCTGGAAAGGCTGGCGGAGGGCAGCTTCTTCAGCATCGGCCTGCTCAGCGAGATCGAGCACGGTAACCGCCGCATGCCGCTGGAGCTCGCACAGCATGTGGACCGCGTCCTGGACACGGACTTTTTCACGAGGCGCTGTGAAGACGTGCGGGAAGCCCGCCGCAAGGGACATGCCCAGTACTTCGAGCGCGTGCTGGAGACGGAGAAGCAGGCGCTGGTCATCGGGCAGTGGTCGCCCACCGTCATCCCCGGCCTCGTGCAAACGGAGCCGTACATCCGCGAGCTGTACCGGGCCGAACGTGTGGTGAGCCCTCCCGAGCAGATCGACGTGATGGTCCATGCCAGGCTGAAACGAGCCCAGCTTCTTCTGGAGCAGGGCAACCCGGAGTACTGGATCGTCCTGCCGGAGACTCTGCTCTGGCAGCCGGTTCTGCCGCCGCAGCAGATGGCTGAACAGCTTGAGCACGTGGCTGGGCTCGCCAGAAGCGGACGGATCATTTTGCAGGTCGTTCCGTGGAACACGGGGGCCCATGCCCTCATGCACAACAACGCCATGCTGCTCGACTTCGCGGACGCGCCTCCCCTCTTCTACACCGAGGGGCAGTACCACGGGAACACGATCGACGATCCCGGGATCGTCAAGCAGTATCGAAGGTCCTACGATCTGCTCAGGGCCGCCGCCATGTCGCCGGACTCATCCCTGGCCACGGTCGAAGCAGCAACAGAGGACTATCGAAATGGCGTGCACCACAATCAACTTGTACGGCGCAGACTGGCGGAAGAGTAGCTACAGCAACGCCGACGGCGGCGACTGCCTCGAAGTGGCCGACGGCCACCCCGGTCTCATCCCCGTCCGGGACTCCAAGCGCCCCGAGGGCCCGGCGCTCGTCATCGACGCCGCCGCGTGGACGCCGTTCATCGAGGCCGTCAAGAGCGCCTGACGCGCGGAACCGTACGCCCGAAGGGGCGCGCCCGGAACGTTTCGGGCGCGCCCCTTCCGTGTGCGGCCACGTGCTCCGCCTCCGCCAACGCCGCCAACACCTCGGCGTGTTCGCCTTTCTTTCGCGGTCGGGGCGGCGATTGGATGGGAATTGACCCGCTGCGCCTCTTCTGGGGGAACCACTGCGCTGCCGGGCACCTCTTCGTTCCCGAGCACGTCTTGGGGCTCGATCGCACCCCTGCAAGGAGCACAACCGCATGTCAGAGCTGCCGAAGCGGAACGTCACCAGGCCCGCCGGCCCGCGACCGACCGAGCCCCCGTGGGGCAACGACGCGGCGAAGCTCGAATCCGCCCGGGCCGCGCTGGCCCGGGTCATCGCGGCGCAGCGGGCGGAAGAGGAGGAGGCGGGCGGCGGGGGCGCAGCCGACGCACCGGAG
>NZ_JAKRGC010000068.1 GCF_022347745.1 Streptomyces sp. OfavH-34-F | reverse complement strand
CGCGGGGCCGCCGAGCGGGCGGCGGCCTGCCTCGGCGACTACGGCATCGCGGCGGACGTGGTCGCCGGTGCGAGCGGCCGGCCCCTCATCCAGGTGGTCGGCGGCAACGATCCGGAGCGCGTCCGGGGCACCGGCTGCGCGCTCGACGCGCTGGACGCGCCCACCGCCACCGAGCGCAAGGCGCTCAAGGCCCTCAACCAGCTGGCCGACGCCTGTCTGGAGCGCCAGGGGCGCGACGGCGTCCAGCTGAAGCTCGGGGTGTCCTGGGGGCAGGCGGCGCAGCCGGTTCCGGCGGAGGCGGTGCCGGTGCCCGCCGCGGCGGTGCCCACCCTGCCGCCGACCGCCGTCCCGAGCGACGTGCCGAGCGTCGTTCCCCGGGCCGAGCCGTCCCCGGTGCCGAGCACCGTGCCGGGCCCGGCCGACGAGCGGACGGCCGTCACCAGCGAGGACGACCGGGCCGTCGCCTCCTGCGTGGGCGCGGCCCGCCGGGAGCAGCTCGGTTCGTACGTCGCCTCGCCCGCGCTGCTGTTCATCGGCGATCCGGGCGGCGCCACGGTGCCGGGCTTCGACCTCTCGCCGGAGAACACCGCGCGGATCGCGGGCGCGGCGGCCCTCGTGCTGGCGCTCACGGTGGGCGCCTCGGTGCTCGTCGGGGCCCGGCTCGTACGCCCGCTGCGGGATCTGACGGGGGCCGCGCAGCGGATGCGGGACGGGGAGGACACCGCGCCGGTGGTGGTGGCCGCGGACAACGAGATCGGGCGGCTGGCCGCCGCGTTCAACGACATGTCGGCGCACCGCGCGCGGCTGGAGGCCCAGCGCAAGGCGATGGTGAGCGACGTCGCCCACGAGCTGCGCACCCCGCTCAGCAACATCCGGGGCTGGCTGGAGGCGGCGCAGGACGGGGTCGCCGACCCGGACCCGGAGTTCATCGCGTTCCTGCACACGGAGGCGGTCCAGCTCCAGCACATCATCGACGACCTCCGGGACCTGGCGCAGGCCGACGCGGACGCGCTGCGGCTGCACCCGGAGCCGGTCCGGATCGCGGAGCTGCTGGGGCAGGTCGCCGCCGCGCACCAGGCGCGGGCCGACGCGGCGGGCGTGGCGCTGAGCGTGCTGCCGCCGCCGGCGGACCGGCCGCCGCCCCCGCTGACGGCCGATCCGGTGCGGCTGCGGCAGGCGGTGGGCAATCTGGTGTCCAACGCGGTGCGGCACACCCCGGCGGGCGGCGCGGTGACGCTGCGGCCGTACGGCTCCGAGGACGGGGACGCGGTGCTGGTGGACGTCGCCGACACGGGTAGCGGCATCCCGGCGGAGGACCTCGCCCGGGTCTTCGACCGGTTCTGGCGGGGGGAGAAGTCCCGCAACCGCCGTACCGGCGGCAGCGGCCTCGGGCTGGCGATCGTCCGCAAGCTCGTGGAGGCGCACGGCGGTACGGCCACGGCGGTGAGCACCCCGGGCGAGGGCTCGGTGTTCACACTCCGGCTGCCGGCCGGAGCGCGGGCGGGGACGGAAGGCGGTCCGGGCGACGATCCTGATGCGATGAACACAACGATCTGACAGCTTCCTCACACCTGGGCGCGAGCCTGTCCGCACGCCTCGCGCCGCGGTGCGCACCCGCACCGCGGCCGCTCCCTGAGGCTTTTACGGATCGGAGCCCCGCCCATGCCCCTGCGCACCACCCTGCGTACCGCCCTGCTGGCCGCCGTCGCGGCCGGTGCGGTGTGCGTCCCGGCCACCTCGGCCTTCGCCGACTCCACCCCGTCGCCCGCGCCGAGCGGGCGGTCGGCGGAGCCGTCGGTCGTCCCGTCCCCCGAGCCGACGCTCCCGCCGTCGGACGCGCCGTCCACCGTGCCCTCGGCAGTGCCCTCCGAGGCGCCGCGCGGGGGTGTCGCGGCCGGTGAGCACCCGGCCGGCTCCTCGGACGACCACACCGCGGCGATCGCGGGCTCCGCGGCCGGCGCGCTGCTGCTGGCCGGCGCCGGGACGGTCGTCCTGCGCCGCCGTACCGCCGCCCGCCGCGACGGCTGACCCGTCCCGCAGCCGATGAACGCAGTGGCGCCGCCCGTTCGCCCGGGCGGCGCCACTGCCGTACGCACGATCCTGGAGCCCTTTCGCATGCCCCACACCCACCGCGCCCTGCCGGTCGCCGCACTGGCCCTCGCCGCACTCGCCGCCCTCACCGGCTGCTCCGGTGACGACCCCGCCCCGGCAGCGGCGGCGAAGAAGCCCAAGACGACCGCAGAGGCCCCCGCCCACCGCCCGGCCGCCGCCCGGCCCCCCACCCGTGTCTCGATCCCGTCCCTGGGCGTGGACTCCGCCGTCATGCGCCTGGGCCTCAACCCGGACCGCACGGTCGAGGTGCCCCCGGCCGACCGGGGCATGACGACCGGCTGGTACACCGGCAGCGCCGTCCCCGGCGAACCCGGCGCCGCGGTCCTGATCGGCCACAACGACACCCGCTACGGGCGGGCCGTCTTCCACGACCTGAAGAAGATCGCCCGGGGCGCCGACGTCGTCGTGCGCGACGCGGGCGGCAAGGAGATCCACTTCGAGGTCACGGCCAGGGAGACGGTCCGCAAGGACGACTTCCCCACCGCCCGCGTCTACGGCCGCACCACGGAACGCGTCCTGCGCCTGATCACCTGCGACGGCGGCTTCGACGCGGACGGCCACCCGGTGGACAACCTCATCGTGTACGCGAAGCGGACCTGACGGGCCGCTCGCTCAGCCCCGGGCCCGGAGCTTCGCCAGCCGCTGCCGCCGCGCCTCGTACAGCACGATCGAGGCCGCGTTCGAGGCGTTGAGGGAGCTGGCGGAGCCCGTCATCGGGATGCCGACCACATGGTCGCAGTGCTCGCGCCAGGCGTTGCTCAGGCCGGCCGTCTCGTTGCCGATGAGGAGCAGGACGGGCCGGGTCAGGTCGAACTCGGAGGCGTCGCACTCGCCGTCCTCGTCGGTGCCGACGACGAGGACGGGGCGGCCCCGGCCGCGCTCGGCGTCCAGCCACTGGACGACCTCGCGGTGCGAGGGGGTGCGGACGACGGGGAGGGCGAAGAAGGAGCCGGTGCTCGCGCGGACCGCCTTCGGGTCGTACGGGTCGGCGGCGTGGCCCGTGACGACGAGGCCGCGGGCGCCGAAGGCGTCGGCGGAGCGGACGATGCTGCCGATGTTGCCGGGCTGCGTCGGGCGGTCGAAGACGAGGCCGAGGAAGTCGTCGTCGACCCGGATGCGGGACAGGTCGTCCGGCTCCATCCCGACCACGGCCAGCACCTCCGGGGCGCCCTCGGTCTTCTCGCTCAGCTCCGCGAGCAGGTCGGGGGCCATCGCGATGCGCTCCGCGGCGGTCCCCCGCATCAGCTCCTCCGCCCAGCGGGACAGCGGGCGGCTCGCGTCGTACAGGAGGCTGCGGATGGTCCAGCCGTGTTCGACGGCCATGGTGACCGGCCGGACCCCCTGGACGATGAACTCACGGGCCCGCCCCCGCTTGGTCCGGTTGGTGAGCAGCGTCTGGAACTGCTGAAAGCGGGCGTTGCGGGTCGTGATCCGCTGCACAGCCACCGGTGGGTCCTCCAGGGGTCGTCGCTCGTCCGGCGGCGGCAGGGGCTGCCCCGGAAACCAGAAATTCCCACGGTTCGCGAAGAACCGTGGGAACTGGATGAGTGTCCGAGGGGGGACTTGAACCCCCACGCCCGATAAAGGGCACTAGCACCTCAAGCTAGCGCGTCTGCCATTCCGCCACCCGGACCAGGTGATCCGCCCCGGTCTCCCGCGGCGACAAAGAAAACAATACCAGGGGTTCGGGGTGCCTCTCACCTGCGTATCCGGTGGCCGGACGGGGGGCGGCGGGTCGGCGGCGGGGTCCACCGGCCGGGAGGCGCGGCGGGTTACTTTCCCCTCCATGAGAGATCGCGGCCCCCGTCCGCCCCGCGTCCTGTCACCGCTGCGCGAACACCTGCGCGAGACGTTCTGGTTCGCGCCCGCGCTGACGCTCGTCTGCGCGTGCGTGCTGTGGTTCGCCGCCGCGGCGGTGGACGACCAGCTGGTGTCGTACCTGCGCGAGGAGCGGGCGTACGACGACATCCAGGACCTGGCGTCGGTGGCCGAGGACACCCAGCAGATCGTCGTCACGGTCAGCTCGGCGATGATGACCTTCATCGGTGTGGTCTTCAGCATCTCGCTGGTCGCGGTGCAGATGGCGAGCGGTCAGCTCACCCCCCGCGTGGTGCGGATCTTCGTCCGCAGCCGGATCAGCAAGCTCACCCTGTCGGTGTTCCTGGCGACGTTCGTGTTCTCGCTGCTCGTGCTCAGCTCGTACGAGAGCGAGACCGACCCGCGCCGGGTCACCTCGCTGCCGTTCGTGCAGAGCGTGCTGACCGCCCTGCTCGTCGGGCTCAGCCTGCTGCTGTTCATCGGCTACGTCAGCTCCACGCTGCGCCTGATGCAGGTCGGCCCGGTCCTCGACCGCATCACCCGGGACACCTTCCGGGTGCTGGGCCGGATGCCGGCGGCGCGCCCGGCCGGGGAACCGCTGCCCGCCGAGACGGCGCAGATCCTGTACGCGGGGCGGGCCGGGGTCCTGAGGGACGTCAACGTGGCGCGGCTGGTGCACGCCGCCCGCCGCCAGGGCGTGGTGCTGCGGCTGATCCCCCGGGTCGGGGACTTCGTGGTGCCGGGGACGCCGGTGCTGGCCGTGCACGGCGGGGCGGAGCCGCCCCGGCGCACCCTGCGCTACACGGTCTCGGTGGGCGTGCAGCGCACCCCGCACCTGGACCTGGCGTTCGGGCTGCGCCAGTTGTCGGACATCGCGCTGCGGGCGCTGTCCGACGCGGTGAACGACCCGACGACGGCCGTGCAGTGCCTGGACCGGATCGTGCAGTTCCTGGCGGCCGCGGTGCGGCTGCCGCTGGGCACGGTGCACCACCGGGACCGGACGGGCGCGGTGCGGCTGGTGCAGGAGGTGCCGTCCTGGGAGAACCTGGTGGACCTCGGGTTCGAGGAGGTGCGGCGGTGCGCGGTGCCCGCCCCGCAGGTGACGCGGCGGCTGCTGGCCGGGATCGACGACCTGGTGCGGCTGGCCGGGCCGGAGCGGCGGGGGCCGCTGGTCCGGCACCGCGCGCTGCTGGTGCAGGGCGTGCAGCGGGCGGTGCCGGACGCGGCCGAGCGCGCGTTCTCGCTGTGCCCCGACCGGCAGGGCATCGGCTGAACCGGTGGCCGGCGGCCCCGGGCGGCCGGCCCCTCACTCCCCGCCGCCGAACGCCGCGTCGAAGGAGGCGGCCGGCGGAGGGAAGTCGTACCGCTTGAGGGCGGTCAGCGCCTCGGGCGCGCCCGTGAGGCGGTCCATGCCGGCGTCCTCCCACTCCACCGACACGGGCCCCGCGTAGCCGATGGACCGCAGCATCCGGAAGACGTCCTCCCAGGGCACGTCCCCGTGGCCGGCCGAGACGAAGTCCCAGCCCCGGCGCGGGTCGCCCCAGGGCAGGTGCGAGCCGAGCCGGCCGTTGCGGCCGTCGAGGCGCTTGCGGGCCTCCTTGCAGTCCACGTGGTAGATCCGGTCCCGGAAGTCGTAGAGGAAGCCGACCGGGTCGAGGTCCTGCCACACGAAGTGGCTCGGGTCGAAGTTGAGGCCGAAGGCGGGCCGGTGGTCCACGGCCTCCAGCGCCCGGTGCGTGGTCCAGTAGTCGTAGGCGATCTCGCCGGGGTGCACTTCGTGGGCGAAGCGGACGCCCTCCGCGTCGAACACGTCGAGCACGGGGTTCCAGCGCTCGGCGAAGTCCTGGTAGCCGCGCTCGATCATGTGCGGCGGGACCGGCGGGAACATCGCGACCAGGTGCCAGATGGAGGAGCCGGTGAAGCCGATGACGGTGTCCACGCCGAACGCGGCAGCGGCCCGCGCGGTGTCCGCCATCTCCGCGGCGGCCCGCCGTCGCACGCCCTCCGGCTCCCCGTCGCCCCAGATGCGGGCGGGCAGGATGCCCCGGTGGCGTTCGTCGATGGGGTGGTCGCAGACGGCCTGGCCGACGAGGTGGTTGGAGATCGCCCAGCACTTCAGGCCGTACCGGTCGAGCAGGGCCCGGCGGCCGTCCAGGTAGGCGGGGTCGGCGAGGGCCTTGTCCACCTCGAAGTGGTCGCCCCAGCAGGCGAGTTCGAGTCCGTCGTAGCCGAAGTCGCGGGCGTGCCGGCAGACCTCCTCCAGGGGGAGGTCGGCCCACTGCCCGGTGAAGAGGGTGAAGGGTCGGGGCATGCGCGGGTCTCCTTATCGGGGCACGGGGGTCAGGACGCAGTGGTGTGCGGCGCTCTCCTCGACCGCCGCCAGCACCCGCTGCACCTGGAGGCCGTCCGCGAACGACGGCACCGGCGGGGCGCCGTCCGCGAGGGCGCACACCACGTCGCGGGCCTGGTGGACGAAGGTGTGCTCGTAGCCGAGGGCGTGGCCCGGCGGCCACCACGCCTCCAGGTAGGGGTGTTCGGGTTCGGTGACCAGGACGCGCCGGAAGCCGGCCGTGGCGGCGGGTTCGGTGTGGTCGTGGAAGGAGAGTTCGTTGAGCCGTTCCAGGTCGAAGGCGAGCGAGCCGCGCTCCCCGTTGATCTCCAGCCGCAGGGCGTTCTTGCGGCCCGCCGCCATCCGGGTCACCTCGAAGGACGCCAGGGCGCCGGAGGCGAGCCGGCCGGTGAACAGGGCCGCGTCGTCCACCGTGACGGGGCCCGTCCCGCCGGCCGCCGCCCCGCCGCCGAGTCCCGCGGCCGGTCCGGCGGGCCGGGGGCGTTCGCGTACGAAGGTCTCGGTCAGCGCCGACACGGCCACCAGCGGCTCCCCGGTCAGGAACTGGGCGAGGTCCACGACGTGCGCGCCGAGGTCGCCGAGGGCGCCGGAGCCCGCGCGGGCCCGGTCGAGCCGCCAGGTGAGCGGGGAGGCGGGGTCGGTGAGCCAGTCCTGGAGGTAGACGGCGCGGATGTGGCGCAGGGTGCCGAGGCGGCCGTCGGCGACGAGCCGGCGGGCGTGGGCGAGGGCCGGCACCCTGCGGTAGTTGAAGCCGGTGAAGGCCGCGCCGCCCCGCGCGGCGGCGCGTTCGGCCGCCGCCGTCATGGCCTCCGCCTCGGCGACGGTGTTGGCGAGCGGCTTCTCGCACAGCACGTGCTTCCCGGCCTCCAGGGCGGCGACGGCGATCTCCGCGTGGCTGTCGCCGGGGGTGCAGATGTCCACGAGCTGGACGTCGTCGCGGGCGATGAGGGCGCGCCAGTCGGTCTCGGCGGCGGCCCAGCCGTGGCGGCCGGCCGCCGCCTCGACGGCCGCGCGGTCGCGTCCGCAGATCGCGGCGAGGGCCGGCCGCATCGGCAGGTCGAAGACGTGTCCGGCGGTGCGCCACCCCTGTGAGTGGGCGGCGCCCATGAACGCGTAGCCGACCATGCCGATGCCGAGCGTGGGCGGCGCGGCCGTCCGCCACTGGGTCTGATCCCTCTGGGCCATCCGGTGCTTCCTCCTCGTGGGTGGTGCGGCGGGTGCGGCGGCGGTGCGGCTCAGTTGAAGCCCGTCGGCAGGTACTGGTCCACGTTGTCCTTGGTGACGACGGCGGAGTAGAGGGTGAGGCTGGTGGGGATCTCCAGCTCGGAGAGGCCGGACACGCCCTTGGACTGGCCGAGGGCGCGGGCGAGGTCGATGGCGGAGGCCGCCATGGTCGGCGGGTAGAGCACGGTGGCCTTGAGGACGCCGCGGTCGGCCTTGATGGCGTCCATGGCGGACTTGGCGCCGGCGCCGCCGACCATGAGGAACTCGTCGCGGCCGGCCTGTTCGATGGCGCGGAGCGCGCCCACGCCCTGGTCGTCGTCGTGGTTCCACAGGGCGTCGAACTTCTTCTGGGCCTGGAGGAGCTGGGCCATCTTGGCCTGGCCCGACTCGACGGTGAAGTCGGCGGCCTGACGGGCCACCAGCCTGACGTTGGGGTAGTTCTTCAGCGCGTCGGCGAAGCCCCGGCTGCGCTGTTTGGTCAGCTCCAGGTTGTCGAGGCCGGCCAGTTCGACGACCTTGGCGTCCTTCTTGCCCTTGAGCTGTTCGCCGATGTAGGTGCCGGCGTTGAGGCCCATGCCGTAGTTGTCGCCGCCGACCCAGCAGCGGTAGGCCTGCGGGGAGGCGAAGATCCGGTCCAGGTTGATGACGGGGATACCGGCGCGCATGGCCTCCAGGCCGACCTGGGTGAGGGCCTTGCCGTCGGCGGGCAGCACGACCAGGACGTCGACCTTCTTGTTGATGAGGGTCTTGACCTGGCCGATCTGGGCGGCGGTGTCGTTGGAGCCCTCGGTGGTCTCCAGGGTCACCTCGGAGTACGTCTTGGCCCGTGCGCGGGCGTTCTCGTTGATGGCGTTGAGCCAGCCGTGGTCGGCCTGGGGTCCGGCGAAGCCGATGGTGACGGGCTTGCCCGGTGCGGTGTCGGCGGCGGGTGCCCCGCTCCGCGCGGGGGCGTCCTTGCGCTGGGGCTCGTTGCTGGTGCAGGCGGTGAGGACGGCGCCGGCGGAGACGGCCGCGGTGCCGAGGATGAGCCCTCTTCGACTGGTGTGCGGCATGGCTGTGGAACCCTTCATCCGGTGGTGGGTGCGGGGAAGCGGTCGGGCCGGGGGGTGGGTCAGGTGTCCGTGCGGGAGGTGCGGCCCTGGACGAGGACGGCGGCGACGATGATCGCGCCCTTGGCGATCTGCTGGACGTCGCTCTGCAGGTTGTTGAGCGCGAAGATGTTGGTGATCGTGGTGAAGATCAGGACGCCGAGCACGGAGCCGGTGATGGTGCCGCGGCCGCCGCTGAGCAGGGTGCCGCCGATGATCGCGGCGGCGATGGCGTCGAGTTCGTAGAGGTTGCCTGCGGTGTTCTGGCCGGAGCCGGACAGGACGATCAGCATGAAGGCCGCGATGCCGCAGCACAGTCCGGACAGCAGGTAGAGGTAGAGCCGCTGCCTGCGGACGTCGATGCCGGCGAGCCGGGCGGCCTCGGCGTTGCCGCCGATGGCGACGGTGCGCCGGCCGAAGGTCGTACGGTTCAGCAGCAGCCAGCCGGCGACGGTGACGGCGGCGAAGATGAGGACGAGCGGCGGGACGCCGAGGACGTAGGAGCCGGGCAGCCCCAGGTCCAGGACCGGGGTGACGGTGACGATCTGGGTCCTGCCGTCGGTGATCATCAGGGCGAGGCCGCGCGCGGAGGCGAGCATCGCCAGCGTCGCGATGAACGGCACCACCCGCCCGTACGCGATGAGCACCCCGTTGACCAGTCCGGCGACGACGCCGACGAGCACGGCGGTGAACAGGATGCCGGCGAAGCCGTACTCCTGGGTGGCCAGGGTGCTGGCCCAGACGGAGGCGAGGGCGACCATGGCGCCGACCGAGAGGTCGATGCCGCCCGAGGTGATGACGAAGGTCACGCCGACCGTGACGACGCCGATCACCGACGCCTGGGTGAGGACGAGCTGGAGGTTGCCGGTGTCCAGGAAGGCGTCCGGTTCGGTGATGCCGCCCACGGCCACCAGCACGGCGAGGATGCCGAGCAGGGACAGGGTGTGCAGGTGCGGGTGCGGCCGCCGGGTGCGCGGCGGTGCGCCGGTCTTCGCGGCCGCGGGCGCCGGGGCCGGACCGGGCCCGCTGTGCCGCGCCGAGGGGACGGGGTGGGTCATGGCGTCGGACTCCCTTCCATCACGAGGTCGAGTACGCGGTGCTCGTCGAGGTCGGCGGCGTCGGCGGTGTGCACGACCCGCCCCTCGCGCAGGACGAGCACCCGGTCGGCGAGGCCCAGGACCTCGGGCACTTCGCTGGAGACGAGCAGGACGGCGAGCCCTTCGTCGGCCAGCCGGCGGATCACGGCGTACAGCTCGGCGCGGGCGCCGACGTCCACCCCGCGGGTCGGCTCGTCCAGGAGGAGCACCCGGCAGCCGCGCAGCAGCCAGCGGGCCAGGACCGCCTTCTGCTGGTTGCCGCCGGAGAGGGTGCGGACGGCGGTGTCGGGGTCGTCGGGGTGCAGCGAGAGGGCCCGGGTGGCCTCGCGGGCCGCCCGCCGCTCCGCCGCGCGGTCCAGCCAGCCGGCCCGGGCGTGGCGGGAAAGGGTGGCGACCGAGACGTTGCGGGTGACGGATTCGAGCATCAGCAGGGCCTGGGCCTTGCGTTCCTCGGGGGCGAGGCCGATGCCCGCGGCGACGGCGGCGCGTACGCTGCCGGGCCGCAGCGGCCGGCCCGCGACGGTGACCCGGCCGGCGGTGGGGCGGCGGGCGCCGTAGAGGGTCTCCAGGATCTCCGAGCGCCCGGAGCCGACGAGTCCGGCCAGGCCGACGATCTCGCCGGGCCGCACCGCCAGGTCGACGGGGGCGAACTCGCCCTCCCTGGCGAGCCCTTCGACGGTGAGCACGGGTTCGGGCAGGGCCCGGCGGGCGGCGGGCGGGGTGCGGGGCGGGAAGACGTACTCCACGGCGCGGCCCGTCATCAGGGCGACGATGTCGTGGGTCGGGGTGGTGTCGGCGGGCAGTCCGGCGGCGACGGCCCGGCCGTCCTTGAGGACGGTCACCCGGTCGCCGATCCGGCGGATCTCCTCCAGGCGGTGGGAGATGTAGACGACGGCGACGCCGTCGGCGGTCAGCGAGGCGATGATCCGGAAGAGGTTGCCGACCTCGTCGGGGTCGAGTGCGGCGGACGGCTCGTCCATCACGATGAGGCGTACGTCGTGGGAGAGGGCGCGGGCCATGGAGACGATCTGCTGCTGGGCGGCGGAGAGTTCGCCGACGGGCCGCGCCGGGTCGATCTCGGGGTGGCCGAGCCGGGCGAGCAGGGCGGCGGCGTCCGCGCGGGCCCGGCGGCCCCGGACGACGAAGCCGGCGCTGGTGGGCTCGTGGCCGAGGAAGACGTTCTCGGCGACGGACAGGCCCCGGACCAGGTCGAGTTCCTGGTAGATCGTGGCGATGCCGAGCCGCATCGCGGCCAGGGGCGACCGGAGGGCGGCCGGTGTGCCGCGCCAGACGATCTCGCCGTCGTCGGGCTGGTGGGCACCGGCGAGGATCTTGATGAGGGTGGACTTGCCCGCCCCGTTCTGGCCGAGGAGGCAGTGCACCTCGCCGGCCTGGACCTCCAGGTCGACGCCGTCGAGGGCGCGGACACCGGGGAAGGACTTGGTGATGCCGGACATGGTGAGCAGCGGTGGTTGCAGAGCCATGGCGAAGTTCCCCTCGGCGGGCGGGGTGCTGGGGTACGGGACCGGCCGTACGGGCGGTCCGGAAGGGCTCGGGCGCGGGTGGGGCGGGGGCGGGGCCGGGTCAGGCGGGTGAGAAGAGGTGGTCGCTGATGAGGCGGGCGGCACCGGTGACTCCGGCGACGGGCCCCAACTCGCCCAGGACGATGGGGAGGTTGCCGGTGGCCAGCGGCAGGGAGCGCCGGTAGACCTGGGCCCGGACGGCGGCCAGCAGCGTGTGGCCGAGGCCGGTCACCCCGCCGCCGATCACCACCAGGGCGGGGTTGAAGAAGCTGACGAGCCCGGCGACGACCTGGCCGACGCTGTTGCCGCCCTCGCGGATCAGGAGCAGTGAGGTGGCGTCGCCGGCGGCCGCGGCGGCGGCGACGTCCGCGGCGGTGAGCCGGCCGGACGCGACCAGCCGGGCGGCGAGTTCCGCGGACTGTCCGGCGCGGGCGGCGTCCTCGGCGTCGCGGGCCAGGGCGGCGCCGCTGAAGTGGGCTTCCAGGCAGCCCCGGTTGCCGCAGGCGCAGAGGCGGCCCTCGGGTTCGACCTGGATGTGGCCGATGTCGCCGGCGCTGCCGGTCGCGCCCCGGTGGACGGTGCCGCCGACGACGATGCCGCAGCCGATGCCCGTGCCGATCTTGACGCACAGGAAGTCGCCGACGGAACGGGCGACGCCCGCCTGCTGCTCCCCCAGGGCCATGAGGTTGACGTCGTTGTCGACCATGACGGGGCAGCCCAGTTCCTGGCTGAGTGCCTCGCGGACCGGGAAGCCGTCCCAGCCGGGCATGATCGGGGGTGCGACGGGGACGCCCTCGGGGAAGCGGACGGGTCCGGGAACCCCGATGCCGGCGCCGTCGAAGGTGTCGGCGAGTCCGGAGTCCCGGAGCTTCGCCGCCATGGACAGCACCTGTTCGAAGACGGCGACGGGCCCTTCGCGTACGTCCATGGGGTGGTTGAGGTGGCCCAGCACCTCCAGTTCCGCGTTGGTGACGGCCACGTCGACGGAGGTGGCGCCGATGTCGACGCCGAGGAAGCGCAGGTGCGGGGCGAGCCGGATGTTGTGGGAGCGGCGGCCGCCCCGCGAGGCGGCGAGTCCGTCCGCCACGACGAGGCCGGTCTCCAGCAGCCGGTCCACCTCGACGGCGAGTTTGGAGCGCGAGAGGTCCACCCGGTCGCCGAGCCGGGCCCGGGACTCGGGCCCGCCGTCGCGCAGCAGCCGGAGCAGCCGCGCCTGGTGGGCGTTGGCGGGTCGTGCGGTCATGCGTCTCACGCGCCCCTCCCGGTTCGCCGGCGGGTCCGCCGGGCTTGGGAGGGGAACGTAGCAGCGGTTGCCGGGGCTGGGAAGAAGTCGCGCGGAAATCCGTCGAACTTTCTCCACTCCGAGGACAAAGCCTCGCTCCGGCCCCGGCGGCGCCCGCTTCGAAGCGGGCGGATCACGGTCGGCGGGTCACGGGCAGCGGATGACCTGGCCCGCGTAGCTGAGGTTGCCGCCGAAGCCGAAGAGCAGGACCGGGGCGCCGCTCGGGATCTCGCCGCGCTCGACCAGCTTGGACAGGGCCATGGGGATGGAGGCGGCCGAGGTGTTGCCGGAGTCGACGACGTCGCGGGCGACGACGGCGTTGACCGCGCCGATCCGGCGGGCGACGGGTTCGATGATCCGCAGGTTGGCCTGGTGCAGGACGACGCCGGCCAGGTCCTCCGGGGTGAGGCCCGCCCGCTCGCACACCTGCCGGGCGATGGGGGGCAGCTGGGTGGTGGCCCAGCGGTAGACCGACTGGCCCTCCTGCGCGAACCGGGGCGGGGTGCCCTCGATGCGGACGGCGTCGCCCATGCCGGGGACCGATCCCCACAGCACGGGTCCGATGCCGGGCCGTTCGGCGTCCGCCGGGTCGGCGACGACGACCGCGGCTCCGGCGCCGTCGCCCATCAGGACGCAGGTGGAACGATCCGTCCAGTCGACGATGTCGCCCATCTTGTCGGCGCCGATGACCAGGGCGCGGGTGGCGGCACCGGCCCGCAGGGCGTGGTCGGCGGTGGCGAGGGCGTGGGTGAAGCCGGAGCACACCACGTTGATGTCCATGACCGCGGGCGAGGCCATGCCGAGGCGGGCGGCGACGCGGGCCGACATGCTGGGTGAGCGGTCGATGGCGGTGGAGGTGGCGACCAGCACCAGGTCGATGTCGGCCGGCTGGAGCCCGGCCGCGGCCAGCGCCTTGGCCGCCGCGTGCGCGGCCAGTTCGTCCACCGGCTCGTCGGGGCCGCCGATGTGGCGGGTCCGGATGCCGACGCGGCTGGTGATCCACTCGTCACTGGTGTCCACCATGGCCGCCAGGTCATGGTTGGTCAGCACCTTGGCGGGCTGGTAGTGGCCGAGTGCGACGACACGTGAGCCGGTCATGCAGGTTCCCCTCGTTCCATCTGGCTGGAACCATCCAGTCTTGGTCGCTACCGACCGGTACGGGGGCAGGTGATCCCACAGGATTACCGGCTCCGCCTTGGAGGGCCTGCGCTTGGCAAGGGCGGCGGGCGGCTCCGGTGCCACCGGTCCGGTTGCGGCGGCGCGTCCGGGGTGCGGGACAATGTGACGGTCGGGACGCCGGGCCGCAGCCCGGTCCGGTTCCGCCGGCGTCCGCCGCCCGGTGCCGCCGGACCCTCGTACGCACAGAGATCGGGTTCAACGCTCATGGGACGGGTCACCGAGCGCCGCCGCACCATCCGCATCCGGGACGGGGCCGTCTCCACCCGCCCCGACACGCTCGTCGCCGAGGAGCCGCTGGAGATCCGGCTCGGCGGCCGGCCGCTCGCCATCACCATGCGCACCCCGGGCGACGACTTCGCCCTGGCGGCCGGGTTCCTGGTCAGCGAGGGGGTGATCGGCGGGCAGGACGACGTGCGGTCGATCGTGTACTGCGCGGGTGCGACCGCCGAGGGGGTCAACACGTACAACGTGGTGGACGTCGCCCTCGCCCCGGGCGTCGAGGTCCCCGACATCACGCTGGAGCGCAACGTCTACACCACGTCGTCCTGCGGACTGTGCGGCAAGGCGAGTCTGGACGCCGTCCGCACCACCACCCGGCACCCGGTCGCCGACACTCCCCCGCTGCGGATCGACCCCGCGCTGCTGGCGGTGCTGCCGGACCGGCTGCGGGCCGCCCAGCGGGTGTTCGACCGGACCGGCGGGCTGCACGCCGCGGCGCTGTTCTCCGAGACGGGCGAGCTGGTGGACGTCCGGGAGGACGTGGGGCGGCACAACGCGGTCGACAAGCTGGTGGGCCGGGCGCTGACGGACGGGCGGCTGCCGCTGTCGCGCTCGATCCTGCTGGTGTCGGGCCGGGCCTCGTTCGAGCTGGCGCAGAAGGCGGTGATGGCCGGCATCCCCGTGCTGGCGGCCGTCTCGGCGCCCTCGTCGCTGGCCGTGGACCTGGCGGCGGAGACGGGCCTGACGCTGGTCGGCTTCCTGCGGGGGCCGTCGATGAACGTGTACGCGGGCGAGCACCGCATCGCGCTGGAGTCCGGCGAGGCCGCTTCCTGACCGTCCCCGGCCGGGCGGACGATCCCCCCGGTCCGGGCGACGAGGGGACACGGGGGGACATCCACCCCGTAACCACCCGGACCGGCAGTGATCGCAGCGTACAGATTCGGTGGAGATTCCCGCGCGAGCCGCTTACCCGGCGGTCCCAAACGCGCCCGAGCCTTGCCCATCTGGCCGGATTTCAGCTCCTGACCAGTGCGGATACCAAGCGGTACGGACCGCTCCGGCCCCTCCCGCGAAGGCGCCCGGTGGGGTAGCGTCGCGGCGCTGCGAGAAGCCCCGAGGAGCAGGTCATTGCGCGAGTTCACTGTCCCACCCATGGCGGCCGCGCCCCTCGTGGGCGGCCTCGCCGACGTGGTGTTCGACCATGCCGACACCGAGCCGCACCGGGTCGCGCTCGGCCGAAAGGATGCGGACGGGCGCTGGCAGGACGTCACGTCGGCGGCGTTCCGCGACGAGGTGCTGGCCCTGGCCAAGGGGCTCATCGCGCACGGGGTGCGGTTCGGCGACCGGGTCGCCCTGATGTCGCGGACCCGCTACGAGTGGACCCTGTTCGACTTCGCCCTGTGGGCGGTCGGCGCGCAGTCGGTCCCGGTCTACCCGACGTCCTCGGCGGAGCAGGTGCTGTGGATGCTGCACGACGCCGAGGTGTCGGCGGTGATGGTGGAGCACGAGGACCATGCGATGACGGTGGCCTCGGTCATCGACCGGCTGCCGCGGCTGAAGCGGCTGTGGCAGCTGGACGCGGGCGCGGTGGCCGAGCTGGTGGAGGCGGGCGCGCGCGTCGGGGACGACGTCGTGCACCGGCACCGGCGGGCGGTGACCCCCGAGTCGGTGGCGACAGTGGTCTACACCTCCGGCACCACGGGCCGGCCCAAGGGCTGCGTCCTCACCCACGCCAACCTCATGTTCGAGACCGACACCATGGCCTCGCGCTGGGAGCCGGTGTTCCACTCCCGGCCCGGCGACGAGGCGGCGACGCTGCTGTTCCTGCCGCTGGCGCACGTCTTCGGGCGGATGGTGGAGGTCTCCGCGATCCGGGGCCGGGTGAAGCTGGGCCACCAGCCGGAGCTGGCGGCGAAGGCCCTGATGCCGGACCTGGTCTCGTTCCGCCCCACGTTCGTCCTGGCGGTGCCGTACATCTTCGAGAAGGTCTTCGAAACCGCCCGGCGCAGGGCGGAGGCGGAGGGCAGGGCGGGGCCGTTCGAGAAGGCGGTCGACGTCGCGGTGAAGTACGCGGAGGCGATGGAGGCGCGGGCCTTCGGCACCGGTCCCGGCCCGGCGGCGGGGCTGCGGATGCAGCACCAGTTCTTCGACAAGGTGGTGTACCGCAAGGTCCGCGAGGCCATGGGCGGCCGCATCCGGCACGCCATGTCGGGCGGCTCGGGCATGGAGCGCCGGCTCGGGCTGTTCTTCGCGGGCGCCGGGATCACCGTGTACGAGGGGTACGGGCTGACCGAGACGACGGCGGCGGCCACCGCCAACCCGCCGGAGCGCACCCGCTACGGCACGGTCGGGCAGCCGATCCCCGGCACCACCGTGCACATCGCGGACGACGGCGAGGTGTGGGTGTACGGCGACCACGTCTTCGGCGGGTACCTGGGCCACCCGGAGGCCACCGCCGCGGTGCTCAACGACGGCTGGCTGGCCACCGGCGACCTGGGCTCGCTGGACGAGGACGGCTATCTGACGATCACCGGGCGGAAGAAGGAGATCCTGGTGACGTCCGGCGGCAAGAGCGTGTCGCCGGCCGCGCTGGAGGAACGGGTCCGGGCGCATCCGCTGGTGGCGCAGTGCATCGTCGTCGGCAACGACCGGCCGTTCGTCGCGGCGCTGGTGACCCTCGACCGGGAGGCCGTGGAGCACTGGCTCACGATGCGGGGGCGGACCACGCTGACGCCGGGCGAGCTGGTGCGCGACCCGGACCTGGAGATGGAGGTGCGCCGGGCGGTGGTGGCGGCGAACACCGCGGTCTCGCAGGCGGAGTCGATCCGCACCTTCCGCATCCTGGCCCACCAGTTCAGCGAGGAGCACGGGCTGCTCACGCCGTCGCTGAAGCTGAAGCGCAAGGCGATCGAGGCGGCGTACGAGGCCGAGGTGGACGCGCTGTACCGCTGAGCGGACGAAAGGGCCCGGTCCCGGGAATGCGCGGGCGCCCTTGATCGTTGTACGCGGGAGACCCACCCCACAACGTTAGGATCGTCTGCTCGTGAGCCAGGTCCCCTCCCTCACTCTCCACAACGGCGTCGAGATGCCCCAGCTCGGTTTCGGTGTCTGGCAGGTGCCGGACGACGAGGCGGCGACGGCGGTCGCCACCGCCATCGAGTCCGGGTACCGCAGCATCGACACCGCCGCGATCTACCAGAACGAGACGGGTACGGGCAAGGCCATCGCCGCCTCCGGCGTCGCCCGCGACGAGCTGTTCGTGACCACCAAGCTGTGGAACACCGAGCAGGGCTACGACTCGACGCTGCGCGCCTTCGACGCCTCCCTGGCCAAGCTGGGCCTGGACTACGTCGATCTGTACCTGATCCACTGGCCGGTCCCGGCCAAGGACGCCTACCTGGACACCTACCGCGCGTTCGAGAAGATCTACGCCGAGGGCCGGGCCAGGGCCATCGGCGTGTCGAACTTCCTCCCGGAGCACCTGGAGCGGCTGCTCGGTGAGACGTCCGTGGTGCCGGTGATCAACCAGATCGAGCTGCACCCGCAGCTCCAGCAGGCGGAGTCCCGCGCGCTGCACGCCGAGCACGGCATCCTCACCGAAGCGTGGTCGCCGCTGGGCTCCGGCAAGGGCCTGCTGGAGGTCCCGACGGTCGTCGCGGTCGCCCGCAAGCACGGCCGTACGCCCGCCCAGGCGGTGCTGCGGTGGCACATCCAGACGGGCAACGTGGTGATCCCGAAGTCCGTGACCCCGTCGCGCATCGCGGAGAACATCGACGTGTTCGACTTCGAGCTGGACGCCGACGACATGGCCGCGTTCGCCGCGCTGGACGAGGGCAAGCGGCTCGGCCCCAACCCGGGCGAGTTCAATTTCGGCGCCTGACCGCCGCGCTCCCGCCGGGCCGCCGCCCCCGCTCGATCCCGAGCCGGGGCGGCGGCTTCGTCGTGTCCGGGGTCAGGCGGCGCGCCGGCCCAGGTGCAGGGTGCGGGCCAGCAGCAGGAACACGTCGGGGCGCCGGTGCAGTCCGGCCGGGTCGCCGGGATCCACGAGCCGGTCGAGCACGGCGTTGTCCTCGGCGTCGAGGTGGTCGCGCAGCCCGTCGCGGCGGCGGGTGAAGTCGGCGACGACCTGTTCGCGCGCGGCGTCTTCGAGCGGGGCCGGCAGGTCGAGCAGGAAGCTGCGGGTGCCCTGCGGGGCGAGGCCGGCCGCGGTGAACAGGGCCGCCCAGTCCTCCACCTCGCGCCGCGCGCCGGGCAGCCCGGTGCGCATCTCCTGAAACAGCTCCGCTTCGGCGGCCTCCATCCGGGCCTCCAGGCCGGGCCGGCCGAAGCCGAGGTCGCGCGGGAGCTGCCGGGCCTGGAGCCCGCCCTCGACGAGGGCGACGGTGCCGCCGGGGCGCAGCAGCGCGCCGAGCCCGGCGAGGGCCGCGCGCTGGTCGCCCATGTGGTGCAGGGTGTTGCCGGCCCAGATCAGGTCGGCCTCGCCCAGGGCGGGGAGCTGGTCGGGGAGGGTGGCGTGCAGGGTGGTGACGCGGTCGGCGAGGCCGAGCCGGTGCGCGCGGGCGCGGGTGCGCTCCAGGAGGGCGGGGGTGCCGTCGACGGCGACGATCTCGGCGTCCGGGAAGACGCCGGCGAGCAGGCAGGTGACGACGCCGGGGCCGGCGCCGATGTCCAGGACCCGGCGGACCGCCGGGGCGGTGGGCAGGGCGGCGATCCAGCGGGCCGCCTCGGTGTACTGGCCGGCGCTGAGTTCGGCGTTCCGTTCCAGCAGCGGTGCCATGACGTCCCAGTCGGGTTCGCCGCCGGGGCCGCCGCCGTGGTGTCCGTGGGCGGATCGCTCGTGGTGGAGGCCCTGGTGGCCGTCGTGGTGGTGCCCGTGGCCGGTGTGGTTGCTCATGGTTCCAGCGTCGCCGCGCCCCGGTCCCCGCGCAAACTTCCTTGCTGTTCCGGCAAGCCGCCGCCCTTGCGGTACTCCTGGGGGCTGACGCCGCGTACGCGTTTGAAGGCGGTGCTGAACGCGAAGGCCTGGCTGTAGCCCACCTTGCGGGCCACGGCCTCGACCGTGGCGTCGGTCTCGCGCAGGAGGTCGGCGGCGAGGGCGAGGCGGCGGCCGGTGAGGTAGGCCATCGGCGGCTCCCCCACCAGTTCGGTGAACCGGCGGGCGAGGGCGGCCCGCGAGACGCCCGCTCGAGCGGCGAGCGCGGCGACGGTCCAGGGGTGGGCGGGCTCGTCGCGCAGCAGGCGCAGCGCGAGGCCGACGACCGGATCGCCCAGGGCCACGTACCAGGCGGGCGGTTCGGCGCCGGGGCGGGAGAACCAGGTACGCAGCGCGGCGACGAGCAGGAGGTCGAGAAGGCGGTCGAGAACCAGGCTCTGCCCCGGCTCGTCGCGCGCGATCTCGTCGCCCAGCAGCGTCAGGAGCGGGCCGGTGCGCCCGCCCGCGGGCAGCACGAGGAGCGGGGGCAGGGCGTCGAGGAGCCGGACGCTGATCTCGCCGTCCAGGAGGTAGGTGCCGACGAGGACGGTCGCGGAGCCGTCGGGGGCGTTGCCCCAGGTCCGTACGCCCAGTTCCATGGACTGGGACAGCGGCTCGCCGCGCAGCGTCGCGCAGGTGCCGCCGGGGCCGATGCGGGCGCGGGGTTCGGTGTCCGGGCGGCCGGCGACGGTGTACGGCTCGGGTCCGCGCGCGACGGCCAGTTCGCCGGGCCGCAGCCGCACGGGTCCGGTGTCCCCGTCGGGCACGATCCACACCTCGCCGCCGGTCGCGGCCATCAGGCAGAGCGGGGCGCGGTCCTCGATCCGTACGGACCAGGGCGGTTCCATCACCATGCGCAGGAGCAGCGCCCCGCGGGCCCGCGGACCGTCCAGCAGTTCGGCCAGTGCGTCCATGGGCGCCAGCGTAGACGCAGGCGTAGGCGGCCGAGAGTCTCGGGGATGGGACGGCCGGGGCGGCCGGGGGAACCTGGGGTCATGACGGAAGAGACGCGTGACGCGACAAGGGAATCCGCCGGCCGGGGCACGGTGCTGGTGACGAGCGGGACGGGCAGGACGGGGCGCCGGGTGGTGGAGCGGCTGGCCGCGCGGGGGGTGCCGGTGCGGGTGGGTTCGCGCCGGGGCGAGATCCCCTTCGACTGGTCGGAGCCGGCGGGCTGGGAGGCCGCGCTGAGCGGTGCCCGGGCGGCCTACATCGCCTATGTGCCGGATCTGGGGGCGCCGGCCGCGCCCGCGGCCATGACGGCGTTCGGCGAGGCGGCCCGGCGGTGCGGGGTGCGCAGGCTGGTGCTGCTGTCGGGGCGCGGGGAGCCGGCCGCGGTGGCGGCGGAGGAGGCGCTGCGCGCGGCGGCCGGGGACGCCGAACTGACGGTGGTGCGCTCGGCGTTCTTCACCCAGAACTTCAGCGAGGGCGCCCTGCTGGACGGGGTGCTCGGCGGGGAGCTGGTGTTCCCGGCGGGCGACACGGCGGAGCCGTTCGTCGACGCGGACGACCTGGCCGACGTGGTGACCGCCGCGCTGTGCGGGGAGGGCGTCGCGGGCACGGTGGTCGAGCTGACCGGGCCGCGCGCGCTGACGTTCGCGGAGGTGGCCGCGGAGATCTCCGCCGCGACGGGCCGCGAGGTCCGCTATACGGCGGTGACGGGTGAGCGGTACGCGGAGATGCTGGTGGGCTACGGCGTGCCGGCACCGGAGGCGGAGTTCCTGGCCGGGCTGTTCACGTCGCTGCTCGACGGACACAACGCGGGGGTGACGGACGGGGTGAAGCGTGCGCTGGGCTGCGACCCGAAGCCCTTCGCCCGGTACGCGGCGGAGGCGGCCCGGGACGGCTTCTGGACGGTGCGCGGCTGACCTCCGGCTGCCGGTACGGCGACTACCGGCCATCGACGCGCGTCAAGGTGGCCGAAGAAGAGGTCTAAACCAACGACGTATTGCCGTGGGGCCACCCGGGTCATAACGTGCGCTGATGGACCTGGAGTTGCGGCACCTGCGAACCGTACGTGCCATCGCCGAAACCGGCAGCCTGACCAAGGCCGCCGCCGCGCTGGGTCTCGCGCAGCCCGCGCTCAGCGCACAACTGCGACGGATCGAGAAGGCGCTCGGCGGCCCGTTGTTCGACCGGGACCACACGGGCGCCCGGGCGACCCCGCTGGGCGAACTGGTCCTGGAACGCGCCCGGGTGGTGCTGCCGGCGGTGAGCGAGCTCCAGGAGGAGGCGGTGCGGTTCGCCAACGCCACGGGTGCCATGGAGCGGTTCCGGCTGGGCGGCACCCACGGGCCGCTGCTCGGCGGCCTGGTGGACCGGCTGGCCACCGCGCACCCGGCCGCGCCGGTGTCCACGTACACCTCCTGGTCGGTGGCCGAGATCGCCTCGCAACTGGTGGACGGGCGGCTGGACTTCGCCCTGATCGGCACCTGCGGCGAGAGCGCGCCCCCGGACGCGGGGCGGCTGGAGTGGCAGGTCGTCGGCGTCGATCCGGTGTTCGTGATGCTGCCGGAGAGCCATCCGCTGGCGGACCGCGAGGAGCTGGAGCTGTCCGAGCTGTCGCGGGAGTGCTGGGCGGACGTGCCGGGGGACGGCTGCTTCGCGGACTGCTTCGTGGCGGCGTGCGCCCGCGCCGGTTTCAGCCCGGCCTCGGTGTACGAGACCGACACCACGTCCGTCGTGCACCTGGTGCAGGTGGGGCGGGCGGTCGGGCTGTGCCGGGCGACGTTCCCGCCGACGCCGGGCATGGTCACCCGGCCGGTCGCCGGGACGCCGCTGACCTGGCGCCATCTGCTGGGCTGGCACCCGCGTTCGGCCGCGGCGTCGGCGGCGGCCGGGGCGGTGAGCGGGTACACGCGCGCCGCCTACGCGGAGGCGGTGGGGCGCAGCGAGAGCTACGCGCGCTGGCTGGCCTCGCACCCCGGCTTCGGCGCCGTGGCCTGAGCCCCTAGGGCGTGTTTTGAAAGTAGCGCCGTCCGCCCGGACGCCGTCCGGCAGGCGGGACTTTCAAAACACGCCCTAGTCCGCGCCGTGGCCGGGGGCGGCCGCCGCGATCCGGGCGGCCAGGGCGAGGTCCTTGCCGGTGACCTTGCCGCCCGCGTCGTGCGAGTTCACCGCGATGCCGACGGTGTTGTAGCCGAGCGTCAGGTCGCTGTGGTGGTTCAGCTCGTCCTGGACGGCGGCGATGTGGACGGTGAACGCGGCGGCGGCGATGTGCGAGGGCAGCCGGTAGGTGCGGGTGATGCGGTCGCCGTCCAGCGACCACCCGGGCAGTTCGCGCAGCCCTTCCTCGATCTCCTGCGGCGACAGCGGTGCGGCGGGCATGGGCGGCTCCCTCGTGGATGGTGGTCGACGCGGGTGACGTTACGGTCTGGGTATGACGACTGTCGCGCTCGACACGGGGGTAGGGCCGCTGCTGCGCAGCTGGCGGGAACGGCGGCGGATCAGCCAGCTGGAGCTGGCGCTGCGGGCCGGCTCCTCCGCCCGGCACATCTCGTTCATCGAGACGGGGCGCGCCCGCCCCAGTGAGGAGATGGTGCTGCGCCTCGCCGAGCACCTGGAGGTGCCGGTCAGGGAACGCAACGCCCTGCTGGTGATGGCGGGTTACGCCCCGCACTACACGGAGACCGCACTCGACGACCCGGCGATGGGGGCGCTGCGGGACGGCCTGGACCGGCTGCTGCGGGGCTACGACCCGTATCCGGCGTTCGTGGTGGACGGCACGTACACCGTGGTGGCCGCCAACCAGGGGATGACCCGGCTGCTCGACGGTGTGCCGGACCGTCTGCTGGCGCCGCCGCTGAACGCCATGCGCCTCACCCTGCACCCGGAGGGGCTGGCCCCGCGCATCCGGAACCTGCGCGCGTGGCGGGCGGACCTGCTGGCCCAGATGGAGCGCCAGATCGCGCTGGTGCGCTCGGCGGAGCTGCGCGCGCTGTACGAGGAGGTGGCGGGCTACCCGCTGCCGCCGGGCGCGGACCGGGAGGAGGGGCGGCCGGCCGGCCCTTCGGTGCCGTTCGCGCTGCCGCTGGTCATCGAGCACGACGGGCGGGTGCTGTCGTTCGTCGCGTCGATCGCCACGTTCAACACGCCGATGGACGTGACGGTGGCGGAGCTGGCCGTCGAGACGCTGCTGCCGGCCGATGCGGAGACCGGCGCGTATCTGCGGTCGCTGGTGCTCTGAAACCGGGCGGGGCCCGGGTCTCCCGTGCCGGAAGGGGCACGGGAGACCCGGACGGCCGCGCGGGCTGGGGCGTGTTTTGAAAGGAGCGCCGTCCGCCCGGCGGGAACACGCCCTAGACCCGTGCGCCGTTGTCCAGCGGGTCGCGGCGGCCCGAGCCCTGGCGGGCGCGCGGGGCGCGGGTGCGGGCGGGCGGCGGGACCTTGCTGGTGCGCTCCAGGAGGAGCGCCGCCGGCACGGCGGTCATCACCGAAGAGTATGTCCCGACGACGATGCCGATGAGCAGGGCGAGCGCGAAGTCCTCCAGCGAGTCACCGCCGAGGACGGCGAGCGCGACGAGGATGAACAGGGCGCCCATACCGGTGTTCACCGTGCGGGGCACGGTCTGGATGATCGCCTGGTTCGCCACGTCGGGCAGGGGCTTCTTGCGGGCCTTCGCCCACAGCTCCCGGACCCGGTCGAAGACCACCACCGAGTCGTTGACGGAGTACCCGATGACGGTGAGCAGGGCCGCCAGGAAGATGCCGTCGACGGTCCGCCCCATCCAGGCGAACGCCCCGGTCAGGATGATCACGTCGTGCACCAGCGCCCCCACCGAGCCCAGGGCGAACGTCCAGCGGAACCGGAACGCCAGATAGGCGAGCTGGACGAGCACGGCGATGCCGAGGGCGATCAGGGCGTTGCGCCGCAGTTCGTCGCCGAGGCTGGGGCCGATCAGCTCGTCCCGGACCTTGGTCGTCTCGCCGCCCTCGGCGGCCAGCGCGGACCGCAGCGCGTGTTCCTCGTTGTTGTCGAGGTCCTTGGTGCGTACGGAGATGTCGCCGGCCCCGGCGGTGGTCACCTCGGCGTCCCCGAACCCGGCGCCCGCCAGCGCGGTGCGGGCGGTCTCGACGTCCACGGGGCGGCTGGTGGAGTACTCGACGAGGCGTCCGCCGGTGAACTCGACGCCGAAGTTGACGCCGCGCACCACGATGCCCGCGACGGCCACCGCGATCAGCACCGCGGAGATCGTCAGCCAGCGGCGCGGGTGGCGCATCAGGTGCGGGTCGCGCCGGGCGAGCCAGGTGCGGACCCGGCCCGGGATGCCGATGCCGTTGACGCCCCGGTAGTCGGCGACGAACCGGGAGCGGGACGCGATCTCGGTGAGGGCGCGGGCGACGACGAGCGCGGAGAACATCGACGCCAGCACACCGATGGCGAGCGTGACCCCGAAGCCCTTGACGGGGCCGGAGCCGAGGAAGAACAGCAGGCCGGCGGCGATGAGCGTCGTCACGTTGGAGTCGGCGACGGCGCTCCAGGCGCCCTTGAACCCGGCGGCGAGCGAGGCGCGCAGCGAGGAGGACTTGCCGGGGCGGGCGGCGAACTCCTCTCTGGCCCGTTCGAAGACGAGCACGTTCGCGTCGACGGCCATGCCGATGGCCAGCACGAACCCGGCGAGCCCCGGCAGGGTGAGCGTGACCCCCAGGCCGACGAGGGCGGCGTAGGAGATGAGGCCGTAGGCGGCCAGCGCGACGGCGGCCAGCGCCCCGAACAGGCGGTAGATGACGATGATGAACAGGGCCGTGGCGGACGCGCCGATCAGGGCGGCCCGGGCGCTGGCGTCGATGGCGGCGGCACCGAGCGTCGGGCCGACCGTCCGCTGCTCCACGATCTCGACGGGCACCGGCAGGGCGCCGCCCTCGATCAGGAGGGCGAGTTCGCGGGCCTCGTCGGCGCTGAACGAGCCGGTGATCTGGGTGGACCCGGAGGGCAGGCCCGTGCCGCAGGAGACGGACGGCGAGACCTGCGGCGAGGAGATCACCTTCTCGTCCAGGACGATGGCGACGCGGCGCCGCTCGTCCTGGACCGGGTTGCAGGCCGCCTCACCGGTCAGCTTGGTCCACTTGCGGCCGGCGTCCTTGTGGAAGTCGAGGGAGACCGTCCAGCCGGCGCCCTGCTGGGCGTCGAAGGACGCCTTCGCCTCCTTGACGCCCGCGCCCGAGAGCGCGACGGGGCCGAGGGCGAGCGGCCGGCCGTCCTCGTCGGGCAGGTTCAGCTCCTTGCCGCCCTTGCCCTTCTCCTTGTCCTTGCCCTTGTCCTTCTCGCCCTCGGCGCCTTCCGGCACGCCGGGGCCCTGGACGGGGTGGAAGGTCAGCTGGGCGGTCTTGCCGATGACCTCGGCGGCCTTGCGGGGGTCCTGGACGTCGGGCAGCTCGACGATGATCCGGGTGTCGCCGGAGCGGGTCAGCGTCGGTTCCGTCACGCCGAGCGAGTCGATGCGGCGGCGCAGCACCTCCAGGGTGCGGTCGGTGCTCTCGCGGTCGGCCTCGGCGGTCTCGGAGTCCTTGGCCTGGAGCACCATGCGGGTGCCGCCCTGGAGATCGAGGCCGAGTCTGGGTGACATGGTCAGCGTGATGAACACGGAGACGAGCAGTACGGCCGCAGCCAGAATCGCCCGCACCGTGGTGGCGCGCGTCATTGCGGGGTTTCCTCCGGGGAGCGCCGGGCGCTCCCCGGCCCCGGTCAGGACGGCGGGAACAGCACGGCGTTGTGGGTGAGCGGGACCGCGGGGCGGTCCCCGGACCGGTGGACACCGGTGCCCGGAGGGCCGCGCACGCCGGGGAGCGCCGGGCGCGGGCACGGCGTGGCGGAGGCGGGGACGGGGCGGGCGGACGAGGGGACGGGCAGCGGGAGCGG
>NZ_JAKRGC010000067.1 GCF_022347745.1 Streptomyces sp. OfavH-34-F | reverse complement strand
GCGGACGGCCGGGCGCAGGCTCGTGGCCGGGTGCCCCGCCGATGCGCGCAGTGCGGGCACGGCCGCGGCCAGGACGGACAGGGCGAGCGCGATGGGCACGGCCGCGGCTGCCCGCAGGGGCGAGACGCCGAGGCCGGCCGGTCCGGCGAGCAGCAGGGACAGGAGCGCGCCGAGGCCCCCCGCGACGAGGCCGAGCAGCGCGGTCTCGCCGATGACGAGCGCGGTGATCCGGGAGCGGGACCAGCCCAGGCAGGCCAGCACCGCGAGTTCCCGTCTCCGGTCCCGTACGGCGGCGGACGCGGAGTTGACGAGGAACAGGGCGCAGACCCCGAGGACCAGCCCGAACAGCAGCAGGCTCTTGCGGTCGGCCGCTTCGACGATGCGTGCGGCGACGCCCTTGCGTGACCAGCCCTCGGACAGGGCGAGTTCCGGACGCCCGTAGTCGCCCGCCGACAGGTGGACGGTGCGGGGGGCGGGGGAGGATCCCATGGTGAGGTCGACACCGAGCCCGGTCTCCCTGCTGATCCGCTCGGCGACGAGCCGGACGCGCTCGCGGGAGCGCGCGTCGGTCCCGGTGACACCGTCCACCCGGACCCGGATCGCGGAAATGGGCGCCGCGGCCTGTTCCGACGAGGGGTCCAGGACGCGGGGGAGCGCGGCCAGCGTGGTCAGGAGCTGGGGCGGAGTGGCGAGGTAGCCTCCGGGGTTGGAGTTCGGCAGCAGCGCCCGGCCGCCCAGCAGCCGGCGCGAGGCGGTGTCCGCCCCGGTCGCCGCGACCGGCTGGTAGGTCTCCATCGGGACCTCGGACAGGGCGGAGAACTCGGTCAGCCGCTTCGGGTCGTACGTGCCCACGGCCAGCCCGTCCCCCTGCCAGTCGCCCGCCCGGAAATCGGGTGCCTGGTACTCGGGGACGCGGACGAGCGGCCGCTGTTTGCCGTCCCGCGCCAGCCACGGGGTGGGCCAGCCGGTGTGGTTGTCGTTGGCCCACAGCGTGTCGATGTCGGCCCGGACCTTCCGGGGCGTCAGGCTGCCGTCCGCCCCGGTCCGGTAGGAGGGCGCTCCCGACTGGATGATCCGGTACAGGTCCGCGCCCCGGCGGTTCTTCCCGTAGACCGCGTCGACGGTGTAGGGGACGGTGGCGACCCGGACGCCCTTCTTCGCGGCGATCACCGTGTCCAGGGCCTTGTGGGCGCGTCCGGCGAGGCCGACCGGGCCCGCGGGTGAGCGGGACACGGTCGCCGACATCTGTTCGTCGACCTGCGGAGCGGACGACATCAGGAGCGGGACCGCGGCGCTGGACCGGCCGTTGCCCGACGGCCGGGCGACCGAGGTCTCCTTCCGGCGCAGGTAGCGGCCGGAGACGACCGCCTTGTCGAGGCCCACGAGCTTCGCCTCCTGCGCCGGATCGACCGCCGCGAGCAGCATCGACACCGGCCAGGAGATGTTCACGGTCAGCCGGCGCGAGGTGCCCGACTCCAGCCGGAACGTTCCGCCGTCGGTCAGGTGGGCGACGTAGAGGCCGCCGCGGCCACTCGCCGACCGGGCGATGGAGCTGTCCGTGGGGCAGATGGGTACGGAGCGGCCGTCCGGCAGCACCTCGAGGGGCGGCGGCGAACTCTCCGGGTCGTCGCAGACGGCCAGCGCCTTCTTGACGTCGAAACCGTTGGCGTACGACGGGGGCGGGGCCTGCCAGGAGGGGTCGGCCCTCTCGCGCTCCGGGTCGAGGTGGAAGTCGGGCCACACCACCCGGTTCTTCGTCACGTAGACGTAGTTGGGCAGATCGTCGTCGAGCGTGCTGAGCCCGCGGTCGGTGTGCCAGGTCGGCTTCACGGTGATCAGCTGCTGGGTACGCGCCCGGTCCACCTGGGCCGTGACATCGACGGCGACGCGGCTGTTGTCGAGCACGTACCCGACCATGGCCACCGGCGCCGACACGTCCACCCCGGACATCCGCGCGATCCGGGCCTGCTGGGCCAGGGTGATCCCCCCGAACTGTCCGGACAGGAAGTTGGGCCGGACCAGGCCCTGACCGCTCTCCTGCGCCGTACGCGACCCGGCAGGCCGGACCAGGATGTCGTACGCGCCGCGGAAGTTGTCGTTCACGGTCCCGGTGGTGCGCAGCTGCGAGGTCTCGGCGGTGGACGTCAGGAGCGTGAAGCCCGTCGTCGCGGCCAGCACCCCCGCCACGAGCGCCAGACTCCGCCCGGTCCGGTGCCGAATCTGACTGAAGGCGGTGCGCAGCACCCGGTCCTCCTTGGGGAAGGCCGGTGCACGGACGCGTCGGCCGCGTCCGTGCACCGGCAGTCGGATCACGGGTCAGTAGCAGGCTTCGCCCGTGTTCTCCCAGCCGTTGCAGAACGAGCTGTCCCAGCACTGATTGCGCTGGATCTTGCCGTTGTAGCAGCGGTACTTGTACCACCACACGGCCTCGCCCGTGACCTTGGGCGCCACCCGGTCCGCGAGCTTGTCCGCCATCTTCCGGAACGCGCGCATCACGCTCTCCTCTCCTCCGGCCGCGCACTGCGACCGGACGGTGAGGGACGCTAACTTCCGGGCCTACAGGGAACATCCAGGGCTGCGGGTATGCCGCGTGTATGCCCGGCTCCTAGGCTGCGGCCTTCCGTCCGGACCCGCCGGGCGGCGATGCGGCCGGGACCGTGACAAGGCCGGCAAGGGGGGTTCCGTGGCGTATCTCGTCGTCGCCTGCCAGGTGTTGACGGCCCTCACGTTCCTGGTGGCGGCCGTGGGAAAGCTCCGGTCGCGGGCCGGTTACGCGGCCTTCGTCGCGGAGCTCGGTTCCTGGCCCCTGGTACCCGCAGGTGCGCGGTCCGCCGTCGCGCGGACCGTGTCCACGGCCGAGGCGGCCGTCCCCCTCCTGATCGCCGTGCCGGCCACCCGCCGTGCGGGGGCAGCGGTCGCGGTGCTGCTCCTCGCCGCCTTCCTGACCGCCATGGTCCTGCTGCGCAGGCGGGGGGCCACCGCGCGCTGTGCCTGTTTCGGACGGCGGCCCGCGACGCTCGCCGCGCGCCATCTCGTGCGTACGGCCGTCCTGCTCGGCGCGGCCGCGACCGCGTTGCCCGGCCAGGGAGCCGGCGCTCCGGCCGGTCCCGGCGGAGCGCTGATCGCGGCCGGGTTCGGGGCGATCGGAGCGCTCGTCGCCGTGACCCTCGACGACATCGCCGAGGTGCTCGGGCGGCCCGCCCCGGCCCCCGGAGCCTCCCCCATCCCAAGGAGCTGACATGTCCCTCATGGGCGCTGCGGTCGCCCTCGTCGGAGCGATCGCCCTGCTGAACCTGACCCTGACCTACGGGCTGATCCGCAGGTTTCGCGCGGGGGCCGTGCCGGGCACGCCGGGCGGCCCCGGTGACGGCCACGGAGCCGGTACGGCCCCGACGGCCCAGGACTTCACGGTCGTCACCACACAGGGCCGTACGGTCGGCCGGAACGACCTGCCCGACGGGGTGCTCGTGGCCTTCTTCAGCACCGGCTGCCCGCCGTGCGCCGCGCTCCTGCCTCGCTTCGTCGCCGCCGTACCCGGCCTCGGGCTGCCCGCCCCGGCCGTGCTCGCGGTCGTCGCGCCAGGGCCGGAGGACGGGGAGTACGCGCGTGCGCTGGAACAGGTCGCGACGGTCGTGACCGGAGAGGACGCGGCGGTGGTGGCGGAGGCGTTCGGCGTCGTCGGCTATCCCGTCGTGTGCAGGCTCGCCTCCGACGGTACGGTGACGGGCGCTGAGCACGAGCTGATCGCCCCGGCCGCCGCGGCCGCCTCGTGAAACCGCCGGCACGTCCCCTGGGGACCGTACTGGGCCTGGCCCTGCGGTTCGCCGCGCCGCAGTTGGCCGGGGTCGTCCTCGTCACGCTGGCCTGCGCCCAGATCCCGGTCGTCGTCGCCTGGTTGATGAGCGCGATCCTGGACGCCCTCGCCCAGGACGGCGCCACGTCCGCGGACGTCACGTGGCCGGCGGTCGCGACGGCGCTCGCGGGCCTGGCACTCACCGTGCTCCCGCACGTGGAGACGCTGCTGCGCGGCGAACTCTCCCGCCGGGTCGCACTCGCCGCGCAGGACCGCCTCTACTCGGCGGTCAACGGGTGGAGCGGGATCGGCCGGTTCGAGGACCCCGCGATGCTGGACCGGCTGCGGCTGGCACAGCAGTGCGGGCAGCAGGCTCCGCCGCAGGTGGTGATGGGCGTCATGGGACTGCTCCAGGCGGTGGTCACCGTCCTCGGATTCCTCGGCTCGCTCGCCCTGGTCAGCTGGTGGCTGGTGGGGGTCGTCACCCTCGCGGCGGCGCCCGCGCTCGCCGTGGAGCTGCGGATGGCCCGCGTCTGGGCGGACACGGAGCTGCGGGTGACACCGCTGGAGCGCCGCGAGTGGTTCTATTCGAACCTGCTCGCCAGTGTGAAGGCGGCCAAGGAGATCCGGCTGTTCGGCACGGGTGATCATCTGCGGGCCCGGATGCGGAGCGACCGCCGGGCGATCAACAAGGCACACCGGGCCACCGAGGTGCGCAACGCCCTCCTCCAGGGCTTCCCGGCGGCCCTGTCCGGCACCATCGCGGCCCTGGGTCTGCTGTGGGCTGTGCGCGAGGCCGCGCGCGGGGCGATGTCGGTGGGGGAGGTGTCGCTCACCGTCGCCGCGATGGCATCCGTGCAGGGCAGCTTCGGCACCGCCGCCGCGCAACTGGCGGTGGTACGCCGCAGCCTGCTGCTGTTCGCACATTTCACGGAGGTCGTCCAGGCCCCGCCGGACCTGCCGGTGCACCAGCCGGCCGCCGTACCCGCCCGGCTGAGCGGAGCCATCGAGCTGCGCGACGTCTGGTTCCGGTACTCCGACCGGCACGACTGGGTCCTGCGGGGAGTGAACCTCACCGTTCCGGCCGGTTCGACGCTGGCCCTGGTCGGTGACAACGGGGCCGGGAAGTCGACCCTGGTGAAACTGCTCTGCCGGTTCTACGACCCGACCCGCGGCGCGGTCCTCTGGGACGGGCAGGACATCCGTACGTTCCCCCCGGCCGAACTGCGCCGCAGAATGAGCGCGGTCTTCCAGGACTTCATGCGTTACGACGTGTCGGCCGCCGAGAACATCGGGCTCGGGGACGGCGAGGACGCCGCACACCGACCGGACCGCATCCGGGCGGCAGCCCGGCGGGCGGGCGCCGACGGCCTCCTGACGGGACTGCCGCGCGGGTACGACACCCTGCTCAGCCGGGCCTTCACCGAACCGTCGGCCGACGACGGGGAGCCGGACGACGCGGACCGGGGGGTGGAGCTGTCCGGGGGCCAGTGGCAGCGGGTCGCGCTGGCCCGATCGCTGCTCCGGGAGGACCCCGATGTGCTGATCCTCGACGAACCGGCATCCGGCCTCGACCCGCAGGCGGAGGACGAGGTCCGCCAGGCCCTGCGCCGCCACCGCCGGGGCCGGACGAGCATTCTCGTGTCGCACCGCCTCGGCACCGCACGGGAGGCCGACCTGATCGTGGTGGTCCGGGCCGGCCGGGTGGTCGAACAGGGCAGCCACGACGAGCTGATGGCAGGAGCCGGCCGGTACGCCGACCTCTTCGCACGCCAGGCCGCCGGCTACCGGGAGTCGGAACCGCTCGGGTCCGCCGGGTCCGCCGGGTCCGGCACGCAGTGGACGGAGCGGGTATGACGGTGTGGGTGGCGACCGTGGTCGTCGCGGCCACCGGCCTCGTGCTCGGCGGTCTGGTGCTCGCCGGGGTGCGGGTGCGCCGCAGCCGGCTGCGGGTAACGGTCGCCGGAGAGAGCATGGCGCCCGCGCTGCGCCCCGGCCAGGTGGTGATCGCCCGCCGGGTGACCGGCCCCGGCGGACTGCGGACCGGGGACGTGGTCGTCCTCGTCAAGCCCGAGTGCCCCGGTGAGTGGCGGTGGCCGGAGCCCGGTCCGGTGAGTGGCGGGGCATGGCTGCTGAAGCGGCTGGCCGCGCTGCCCGGCGATCCGGTGCCGCCGGGGGTGGCCCGCGCCCTCGGTGTGTGCGGGGTCGTACCGGAGGGCGCTGCCGTGGTCCTCGGCGACAACACGGCGGCGAGCGTCGATTCCCGCGACTTCGGGTTCGTCCCGGTGGACCGGCTGATCGCTCACGTGCCCGCCGAAGCGCATGAGGACGCTAGGAGGCGTTGAGCGCACGGTGCAGCCGGTCCAGCTCGATGCCCGGCCGTGCGCCGAGCTGGTCGCGGAACGCGCGGACCGCGGCCTGGTAGCTGTCGCTGACTCCGCCCGGCTCGCCCAGGCTGTGGTGGGCCCGCATCCGCAGAGCCCAGCCCCTGTCCCGCAAGGGGTCCGCGGCGAGCAGGGCGTGCAGCTCCCGCAGCGCGGACCGGGGCTCGCCCGCCTCCACGCAGGACTCGGCGAGGTCCTCGATCACACGCCTGCGCTCCTCGTCCAGATGGTCCAGGGGGCCGGCGGGCCAGCCGTGGCGCGGCACCCCCTCGGCGGCCACGCCGGTGGTCCACAGGGCGAGCGCCTGTCCCAGCAGCGGGGCAGCCTGCTCCGGGTTCCCGTCGTCCAGGGCGCGCCTGCCCTGGGCGGCCAGCCGCATGAACCGGTGATGGTCGCAGTGCTCCTCGGGCACGAGGAGTTCGTACCCGCCGGGGCGGGACAGGAGGGAGGCCGCGCCGTCCGTGTGCCGGCGCAGCGCGCTGACATGGGTGCGGATGTTGGCCACCGCCGACCGCGGCGGTTCGCCGTCCCAGAGGGCGTCGGCGATCCGGTCCAGCGAAACGGTCCGGTTCGCCTCCAGTAACAGGGCCACCAGCAGAGCCCGCGGTTTCGCTCCGGGGACCTCTTGGCCACCGATCCGGACCTTGCCGAGAATCCGGAACGGACCCGGCCGGCTCGTGCCTGCGTACACACCCACCCCCCCGTGCGCCGCCACCCGTCCCCGGTGGCGCGACGTGGACAGCATCCCCTGGGCAACATGCCGTTTCAACAAGTTTCATGCAATTGCAGAAATATTTTGCTGCGGGCCGGCCCGAGGCAGGCCCGGAACATGACGAAGGGCCCGATCCGTGTGAACGGATCGGGCCCTTCATGCTTCAGGGTGAGTAACGGGACTCGAACCCGCGACATCCTGGACCACAACCAGGTGCTCTACCATCTGAGCTATACCCACCGCGTCCGGTCTTTCCGACCGGCCGAGAAAAAGTGTACAGGGTCCGGGAGGGTGCTCGCGCACTCATTTCCCGGCGGTGGGTCACGGCCCCCGCGAGGGCCGTGACCAGGGGGTTCAGCCGCGGGGCGCGGAGACCCGTGCCGCGACGGCCCGCGCCTGCTCCGAGTCCGGGCCGGGCTGCGGGACGAAGACCGCCTCCCGGTAGTACCGCAGCTCCGTGATGGAGTCGCGGATGTCCGCGAGCGCCCGGTGGTTGCCGTTCTTCTCCGGACTGTTGAAGTACGCCCTCGGGTACCAGCGGCGGGCCAGCTCCTTGACCGAGGAGACGTCGACGATCCGGTAGTGGAGGTAGCCCTCCAGGAGCGGCATGTCGCGGGAGAGGAAGCCGCGGTCGGTCCCCACCGAGTTCCCGCACAGCGGGGCCTTGCCGGGCTCCTTCACGTGCTCGCGGACGTAGGCGAGGACCTGCTCCTCGGCGTCGGCCAGCGTCGTGCCGCCGGCCAGCTCGTCGAGGAGGCCCGAGGCGGTGTGCATCTGCCGCACCACCTCGGGCATCGTCTCCAGCGCCGCGTCCGGCGGGCGGATCACGACGTCCACCCCTTCGCCGAGCACGTTCAACTCCGAGTCGGTGACCAGGGCGGCCACCTCGATGAGTGCGTCTTCCGTCAACGAGAGCCCGGTCATCTCGCAATCGATCCACACCATGCGGTCGTTCATGCGCTCCACCCTACGGGGCGCTCCGTTGTCCGGGCAGGGCCGGGCGGCCGCCGGCGAACATGTCGGCGGACCCCTTCCCGTGGTCCGGACGGGCCGCGTCCAGGGGTGAGGACGCGGCGGCGGACGGACCGGTGACGGCGGCCCGGCGGCTGCCGGCGGAGCCCTGGACGGGCACCGCCACCTCCGTCACCGCGACCGGCTCCGGCGCCCCGCCCTGCGGACGGCGGGCCCGGTAGGCGGCCCGGTACGCGGCGGGGGAGGAGCCGAGCTGGCGGCGGAAGTGCCCGCGCAGCGCGACCGGCGAACGGAAGCCGCAGCGGCCCGCGACCTCGTCGACCGAGTAGTCCGACGTCTCCAGGAGGCGCTGCGCCTGGAGCACCCGCTGGGTGATCAGCCACTGCAGCGGCGCGCTTCCGGTGAGCGAGCGGAACCTGCGGTCGAAGGTCCGCCGGCTCATGTAGGCGCGCGCGGCGAGCGTCTCCACGTCGAACTGCTCGTGGAGGTGCTCCAGCGCCCAGGCCACGACCTCGGCGAGCGGGTCGGACCCGATCTCCTCCGGTAAAGACCTGTCCAGGTAGCGCTCCTGGCCGCCACTGCGCCGGGGCGGCACGACGAGCCGGCGGGCCAGTGCCCCGGCGGCCTCCGTGCCGTGGTCCGAGCGGACTATGTGCAGGCAGAGGTCGATGCCGGCCGCCGTGCCGGCGGAGGTGAGCACGTCGCCGTCGTCGACGAACAGCTCGCGCGGATCGACGTGCACCGACGGATAGCGCTTGGCCAGCGTCGGCGCGTACATCCAGTGCGTGGTCGCGGGGCGGCCGTCCAGCAGCCCGGCGGCGGCCAGTACGAAGGCCCCGGTGCACAGCCCGACGATGCGGGCGCCCTCCTCGTGGGCGCGGCGCAGCGCCTCCAGGGCCTCCAGGGGCGGCGGCGAGGTGATCGAGCGCCAGGCGGGCACCACGACGGTGCCGGCCCTGCTGATCGCCTCCAGCCCGTAGGGCGCGGTCAGTTCGAGGCCACCGGTGGTGCGCAGGGGCCCCTCTTCCCCGCTGCACACGAGCAGCCGGTAGCGCGGAACGCCCGCGTCCTGGCGGTCGATTCCGAACACCGACAACGGGATGGAGCTCTCGAAGATGGGGCCACCGCTGAACAGCAGTACGGCGACGACTTCCCGGCGTCGTCGTCCGCCCAGCTTCCGTACAGCCTCCGTTGCGGTGGCGGAGTCCTGGCTCATGACGCTAAGCCCCCCTCGGTGTTCGCGTCTTCCTGGTCCTTGCGGGCCTGTCGCACCTGCACATGTCCCCTCGGTCGTGCACGAGTCCCCGGCCTTCGACGCCCAAGATCGAATCTACTGCGTCCCGTGGTGCCGTCGTGACAAGTTCACCAACCGGCTCATTGTCGACAAGGCAACCTGGCGGGAAGCGTTCGATCACGAAGCGTTTCACTCACAGGTCGTGCAGGGAAGTGCGCCCGGCGTTCATGGCCCGTCCCCGTTGGGCGGAAGCGTACCGCGCGGTCTCTTCCTGCCTGGTGGCAAGGGGGTTGATCGGCCATTTCGACAAGGAATCGACCGGTCCCAGAAGTTGGCTGAAAATGTACGGTCGCGTGTGCGGAAATCAGTCGTTCTACCGGCGCACGACCCAGGGCGCCCATGCGACCCCGTGCGCCCCCTCGCTGGGCGGCCCGGCCCCCGGGCGGGTCCGGCGCGCCCGGCGGCGCGGCGGCCGGGGAACGGCCGCCGGATGCCGTCCACCGGCCACGGCCGCCATCAATCCGCGCGGTCGGTTCCGGATGGCCCGCCGCGCCGGCCCGGCTCCCCCGGAAGGGTGGGTTCCGGTACGCCGGGACGACGCCCGCACCGGCCCCGCGAGCGCCCTCCCGCCGGGCGCCGCAAGGGCCCCGGGCGGTGGCCGGTACGTCGGTGTACGGGGCAACCGGCATTGCCAGACGGGCCCGGTCTCGGGCATGCTCCGAAAAAAGCCGCATGCGCCGGGTACGGCGCGGGCAACGGAGGAATGGGGCCGTACCCTTGGGGGTAAGGGGTGGGGAAGATGATTCCCGGACACCACCACACCGCCCGCTGACGCACCTTCCACGTCGCTCTCCTCACGAGGACCCTCTTCGCCGAGACACCGATGGCCGGTCACGAAATCCCCGAACCCGCGGACCGCAAGCAGGTAGCCGACCCCGTGTCGGACCCGCTGGCGGCCGAACAAGAGCGCCGTCCCTGCGATCCCGCCTTCCGGCATGGGGTCGTCGTCGGCTTCGACGGCTCGACCTCCAGCGAGCGGGCCCTCGCCTACGCGATCGGCATGTCACGCCGGACCGGCTCCGGTCTGATCATCGTGCACGTCGCCAACCGGCTGCCGACCACGGTCTGGGCGGGCTGCGAGCCCCCCGTCTTCGTGGACGTCCCGGACCACCGCACCGAGGTGCTCGGCCTCGAACTCGCCTGCGCGGACTACCTCGCGGAGGTGCCCTGGGTGCTCGTGGAGCGCGGCGGCGACATCTGCCACGAACTGGAGGAGGTCGGCCGGGAGTACTCCGCCGACGCCATCGTCGTGGGCTCCACGCACGGTCTGGTGGGCAAGCTCTTCGGCTCGGTGGCCGGCCGGCTGGCCCGCCGCGCGCAGCGCCCCGTCGTCGTCATCCCGTAACGGCCCGGCCCCGGTCCGTGACGGGCCCGCCGGCGCGTTCGCGCCAACTCCGCGTACACGACAGCGGCCCCGCCGTCACCTGACGTGACCGCGGGGCCGCTCCGTGCGACGGGGGCGTGGTGCCTACTCGACCGTGACGGACTTCGCCAGGTTGCGCGGCTTGTCGATGTCCCGGCCCATGGCCAGCGCCGTGTGGTACGCGAAGAGCTGGAGCGGGATGCCCATCAGGATCGGGTCCAGCTCGTTCTCGTTCTTCGGTACGACGATGGTGTGGTCGGCCTTCTCCTGGACCTGGTGGGCCACGGCGAGGATGCGGCCGCTGCGGGCCTTGATCTCCTCCATCGCGGCGCGGTTCTTCTCCAGCAGGTCGTCGTCCGGCACGATGGCGACGGTCGGCATCGCGGGCTCGATCAGCGCCAGCGGGCCGTGCTTCAGCTCGGAGGCGGGGTACGCCTCGGCGTGGATGTACGAGACCTCCTTGAGCTTCAGCGACGCCTCGCGGGCCACGGGGTAGCCGCGCACCCGGCCGATGAACATCATCGACTTCGCGTCGGCGTACTCGGCGGCCAGCCGCTTGATCTCCTCCTCGCCCTTCAGGATCTCGCTGATCTGGGCGGGCAGCTTGCGCAGGCCCTCGATGATCCGCTTGCCGTCCGCCACCGACAGGTCCCGGATGCGGCCCAGGTGCAGGGCGAGCAGCGCGAAGGCGACCACGGTGTTGGTGAAGCACTTGGTGGAGACCACGCACACCTCGGGCCCGGCGTGCACGTACGTGCCGCCGTCGGCCTCGCGGGCGATCGCCGAGCCGACGACGTTGACCACGCCCAGCACCCGCGCGCCCTTGCGCTTCAGCTCCTGGACCGCCGCCAGCACGTCGTACGTCTCGCCGGACTGGGACACCGCGATGTACAGCGTGTCGGGGTCCACGACCGGGTTGCGGTAGCGGAACTCGGAGGCGGGCTCGGCGTCCGCGGGGATGCGGGCCAGCTCCTCGATGAGCTGGGCGCCGATCTGGCCCGCGTGGTACGAGGTGCCGCAGCCGAGGATCTTGATGCGGCGGACCCCGCGCGCCTCGCGGGCGTCCAGGTTGAGGCCGCCCAGGTGCACGGTGGAGAACCGGTCGTCGATCCGGCCGCGCAGCACCCGGTCCACGGCGTCCGCCTGCTCGGAGATCTCCTTGTGCATGTACGTGTCGTGGCCGCCCATGTCGTACGACTCGGCCTCCCACTCCACGGTGGTCGGCGTGGCCGTCGTGGTCGAGCCCTCCGTGGTGTACGTGCGGAAGTCGTCGGCCTTGAGGGTGGCCATCTCGCCGTCGTCGAGGGTGACGACCTGGCGGGTGTGGGCGACCAGGGCGGCGACGTCGGAGGCGACGAACATCTCCTTCTCGCCGATGCCGAGGACGACCGGCGAGCCGTTGCGGGCCACGACGATGCGGTCGGGGAAGTCGGCGTGCAGGACGGCGATGCCGTAGGTGCCCTCGACGGAGCGCAGCGCCTCGCGGACCTTCTCCTCCAGCGTCGCGGCCTGCGAACGGGCGACCAGGTGGACCAGCACCTCGGTGTCGGTCTCGGAGAGGAACTCGACGCCCTCGGCGGTCAGCCGGGTGCGCAGCTCGGCCGCGTTGTCGATGATCCCGTTGTGGACGACGGCGACCCGGCCCGAGGCGTCGAGGTGCGGGTGGGCGTTCTCGTCGCTGGGGGCGCCGTGGGTGGCCCAGCGGGTGTGGGCGATCCCGGTCGTGCCGGCGAAGCGCTTGGGCACGCGGGACTCCAGCTCGCGGACCCGTCCCTTGGCCTTGACCGCCTTCAGCACGGCGGGCTTCCCGGCCGCGGGCTTTCCGGTGATCACGAGGCCGGCGGAGTCGTAACCGCGGTACTCCAGCCGCTGCAGGCCCTCCAGCAGCAGCGGGGCCACGTCACGCTTTCCGATGTATCCGACGATTCCGCACATGAAGAGTTCTGTCCTCCGTCGTGAAGTTGGGGTGTCCGGCCGGGGGCGGCCTCAGCCGTAGACGATGCGGCGCAGCTGGCGGAGCGAGAGCTCCGGCGGCGCGACCGCGCGGTGCGGCAGTTCGGCCGCGATCCGCTCGAAGATCTCCGCGTTCACCAGGCCGCCCGCCTGCAGTTCGCGGTGGCGGCGGCGGACGAAGACTTCGGTCGTCTCGTCGAAGTACGCCAGGACGTCGAGGATCACCCGCGCGGCTTCCCCGCGGGGCAGCGCGGTGCTGCGCACCACGTGGTCAATGAGGTCGTCGTACGACGAGCGGCGTTCGAGCACCCGTCGATATTGCGGCCGAAGGGGTTCGAGCGCAACAATCCTGCCCGATTTCGGGCAGGGAGGGGCGTTAGTGGTCCTCTTTTCTCTGACTTGGGCGGATTGCGCGAGGGTGGGGCGGGGGTGCCCGGAGGGGTGCGCGCGGCAGTGGTCGGAGCCAACGGGGTGAAGTACCGCATACGGCGCAAAACGCCCCCGAGGCGCCTGGGTGACCAACGCCGGGAAGTGGTCTACACCTTGACCATCCGTAAGGCGCGCGGTACGCATGGCGACGGTGCCGGGCCGATGAGCCCGGCGGCGCTCCCGAAGGAACCGGCAGAGTGACCCCGACGAAAGGGACCAGGCTTGTGAGACCGCACACGGCCCGGCGCAATGCTCTTCCCCGACTGCTCGGCTCGCTGCTCCTCATCGCGGCGGCAGGATTCTCCGGCGCGTGCGCCGTCCCCGAGGCGTCCGCCGCGGACTCCGACGCGGCCGCCCGGACGCTGAGACCCCTGGGCCAGGTGGTACCCGCCCCCGTCTCGGTCAGAGCCGGCGGCGACCCGTTCCTGCTCACCCCGGACGCCGGCATCATGACCACCCCGTCCTCCGGCGAGGCCCGCGAGATCGGCGAGTACCTCGCGGACGTGCTGCGCCCCTCCACCGGATTCGCCCTGCCGGTCACGGACAAGGACGCCGGCGGGGGCATCCGGCTCAGGATCGACCCGCGCGCCGGCGCCCTCGGCGCGGAGGGCTACAGCCTCACCTCCCGCAGCGACACCGTCACCATCACCGCCCGGAAGGCCGCAGGGCTGTTCCACGGCGTCCAGACGCTGCGTCAGCTGTTCCCGGCCCGGGTGGAGCACGACAGCCCGCAGAAGGGCCCCTGGCGCGTCGCCGGCGGCACCATCACCGACACCCCGCGCTACGCCTACCGGGGCGCGATGCTCGACGTCTCGCGCCACTTCTTCTCGGTGGACGAGGTCAAGCGCTACATCGACCAGATCGCGCAGTACAAGATCAACACCTTCCACATCCACCTCTCCGACGACCAGGGCTGGCGCATCGCCATGGACTCCTGGCCGAGGCTGGCCACGTACGGCGGCTCCACCGAGGTCGGCGGCGGGCCCGGCGGGTACTACACCAAGGCCCAGTACAAGGAGATCGTGCGGTACGCGGCGTCCCGCTACCTCGAAGTGGTCCCGGAGATCGACATGCCCGGCCACACCAACGCCGCGCTCGCCTCGTACGCCGAGCTGAACTGCGACGGGGTCGCGCCGCCGCTCTACACCGGCATCAAGGTCGGGTTCAGCTCCCTGTGCGCGGGCAAGGACGTCACGTACGACTTCATCGACGACGTCCTGCGCGAGGTGGCCGCGCTCACGCCCGGCCGCTACCTCCACATCGGCGGCGACGAGGCGCACTCCACGAGCCACGAGGACTACGTCACGATCATGGACCGGGCCCAGGCGGTCGTCGGGAAGTACGGCAAGACCGTGATGGGCTGGCACCAGCTCACCGGGGCCGACCCGGTCAAGGGGGCGGTCGCCCAGTACTGGGGCTACGACAAGACCAGCGCGGCGGACCGGCAGCAGGTGGTGGACGCGGCGAAGAACGGCACGAAGCTGGTGCTCTCCCCGGCGGACCGGATCTACCTGGACATGAAGTACACCGACCAGACCGAACTGGGCCTGAAATGGGCCGGGCTGGTCGAGGTCCGGCGCTCGTACGACTGGAACCCGGGGACGTACCTCGCCGGCGCCCCGGAGGAGGCCGTGCTCGGCGTGGAGGCGCCGATCTGGACGGAGACGCTGGACGACAGCGACGACATCGACGCGATGGCGTTCCCCCGGCTGCCCGGGGCCGCGGAGCTGGCCTGGTCGCCCGCGTCGACGCACGACTGGGACACCTACAAGGTGCGCCTGGCGGCGCTCGGGGAGCGGTTCACCGCCCAGGGCATCGACTACTACCGCTCGCCCCAGGTGCCGTGGCCGGCCTCGGAGACGAACGGGGGCTGACGCACCGCCGTCCGGCGGCCGGGCTCCGGCCGCCGGACGGGGAACGGCCGCGTCAGGCGACCTTCTTGGCGTTCTCGATGGCCTTCGCCAGGTCCTCCAGGATCGGCGCGCACTTGTCGTAGCTGTAGATCGGCTCCGTCGTGCGGGGGATCACCTGGCCGGCCTTGACGGCGGGCAGCTGGTTCCAGGTCGGCCTGGAGGTCAGCGCCCCGGGCTGGAGGGCCGAGGAGCGGTTGTCCATCATGATGATGTCGGCGTCGTACTTGCCGACGTTCTCCCAGCTCAGGCTCTCGAAGAAGCCCGCCTTGTCGACCTTGGGCTCGACGAACTTCACGCCCAGCTCCTGGAAGTACAGGGTGTCGGCGGACATCTTCGCGAGCGAGACGTAGAACAGGTCCTGGCTGGCCGAGCCGACCATGACCCGGATCTCCGGCTTGGACTTGGCCGCGGCGCGCAGCCGGGCGGCGGCCTTCTCGAAGCGGGCCTTCGCCGCGGTGACCGCGGCGGACTTCACGTCGGCGCCGAGCGAGGCCGCCAGGTCCTCGTGGCGCTGGATGGCCTTGGGGACGGTGGTCTCGGCGGCCCACAGGGCGACGCTCGGGGCCAGCTTCAGGATCTTGTCCTTGGACTGGTCCGGCACGTACCAGAGGGCGTCCTTCTCCCACATCGCCGTGACCAGCAGCTCCGGGCCCAGCTCCGCGTACTTCTCGACGTTGAACTCGCCCCAGACGTTGCCCAGGATCTCGACCTTGTCGATGTCCAGGTCGCCGGCCTGGACGTCGGGCTTGCCGTCCTTGGTCTTGGTCGGCCCGAAGACCGCCTTCACCTCGACGCCGTAGTCGTGGAGGGCGGCGGCGACGCCGGTGAAGGCGACGATGTTCTTCGGGACGGACGCGGCCTCGGCGACCTTGCCCCGGTCGTCCGTGAACTTCCACGGCCCGGCGGCCGCGCCCTTGTCCTTGGAGGCGGGGGAGTCCTTGGAGTCGCCGTCGCCGCCGCAGGCCGCGAGCACGGCGCCGAGACCGACGGCTCCGCCCATGGCCAGCAGGCCGCGGCGGGTGGGACGGGACACGCGTGAGGAGCTCATGACGGAATCCGCTTTCGTACGCGCCGGAGACCGGCAGGTGACACGATTAAGGGAAGGTTAGCCTAACCTCATCCGTGCTCCGTACGCCGGTGCCCGTCCGTCTGCGTGCCCGCCCCTCCGTGTGCCCGTCCGCGTGCCCGTCCGTCAGGCGTGCCCGCCCGTCAGGCCTGGAGGCCCAGTTCGCGGGCGATCAGCATGCGCTGCACCTCGCTGGTGCCCTCGCCGATCTCCAGGATCTTGGAGTCCCGCCACATCCGGGCCACCGGGTACTCGTTCATGAAGCCGTAGCCGCCGTGGATCTGGGTCGCCTCGCGGGCGTTGTCCACGGCCACGGTCGAGGAGTACAGCTTGGCGATCGCCGCCTCCTTCTTGAACGGCTCGTCCGCCAGCAGCCGGGACGCCGCGTCCCGCCAGCCGATGCGGGCCATGTGCGCCCGCATCTCCATGTCCGCGATCTTGAACTGGATGGCCTGGTTGGAGCCGATCGGCTTCCCGAAGGCGTGCCGCTCGGCGGCGTACTTCACCGACTCGTCCACGCAGCCCTGCGCCAGGCCCGTGGAGAGCGCCGCGATGGCGATGCGGCCCTCGTCCAGGATGCGCAGGAACTGCGCGTAGCCCCGGCCCTCCTCGCCCAGCAGGTTCTCCAGCGGGACGCGGACGTCGGCGAAGGACAGCTCACGGGTGTCCGAGGCGTTCCAGCCGACCTTGGAGTAGGGGGCGGCCACCGTGAAGCCGGGGGTGCCGGACGGGACGATGATGGACGAGATCAGCGGGGCGCCGTTCTCCTTGCGGCCGGTCACCGCCGTCACCGTCACCAACTCGGTGATGTCCGTACCGGAGTTGGTGATGAAGCACTTGGACCCGTTGATCACCCACTCGCCCGCCGCCTCGTCGCGCACGGCCGTCGTCCGGGTGCCGCCCGCGTCCGAGCCGCCGTCCGGCTCGGTCAGGCCGAACGCGCCCAGCGCCTCGCCCGAGCACAGCTTCGGCAGCCAGCGCCGCTTCTGCTCCTCGGTGCCGAAGCGGTACACCGGCATCGCGCCCAGCGACACCCCGGCCTCCAGCGTGATCGCCACCGAGGAGTCCACCCGGGCCAGCTCCTCCAGGGCGATGCCGAGCGCGAGGTAGTCGCCGCCCATCCCGCCGTACTCCTCCGGGAACGGCAGCCCGAACAGGCCCATCCGTCCCATCTCGCGCACGATCTCGTACGGGAACTCGTGCCGCTCGTAGAAGTCGCCGATCTTGGGGGCGACGACGTCGTGGGCGAACTCCTCGACGGTGCGCCGCAGTTCCTCGTGCTCGGCGGTCAGCCGGTGGTCCAGGGACATGGGACGTTCTCCTTGTGGGATGTCACTGCGCCGCGAGTGCGCGGACGGTGCGGGAAGGGCTGGGTCGGCCCAGATGTCCGGCGAGCCACACGCTGGTGGCGGTCAGCTCGCCGAGATCGACCCCGGTCTCGATGCCGAGGCCGTCGAGCATCCACACGAGATCCTCGGTGGCCAGGTTTCCGGTCGCGCTCTTCGCGTACGGGCAGCCGCCGAGGCCGCCGGCCGACGCGTCCACCGTGGACACGCCGTGGCGCAGCGCGGCCAGGGTGTTGGACAGGGCCTGCCCGTACGTGTCGTGGAAGTGCACCCCGATCGCGTCGGTGGGCACACCGGCCTCGTTCAGCCCGGTGAGCAGGGCCTCCACGTGGCCGGGGGTGGCGACGCCGATGGTGTCGCCGAGGGACAGCTCGTCGCAGCCGAGGTCCATCAGCGCCTTCGCGACCCGGACGACCTGCGGCACGGGCACGGCGCCCTCCCACGGGTCGCCGAAGCACATCGACAGGTACCCGCGCACCCGCACCGCCTCCGCCCGGGCGCGGGCCACCACGGGCGCGAACATGGCCAGCGACTCGTCGACCGTCCGGTTGAGGTTGCGCCGGGCGAAGGTCTCCGTGGCGGAGCCGAACACCGCGATCGAGCGGGCGCCCAGCGCCAGCGCCCGGTCCAGCCCGCGCTCGTTCGGCACGAGGACCGGCAGCGACACGTCGCCCACGTCCGCGATGTCGCCGAGCAGCGGGTACAGCTGCTCCGCGTCGGCGAGTTGGGGCACCCACTTGGGGTGCACGAAGCTCGTCGCCTCGATCGTGGTCAGCCCGGCGACGGCGAGGCGGCGGATGAACTCCGCCTTCACCTCGGTCGGGACGATCCCCTTCTCGTTCTGCAGGCCGTCGCGGGCGCCCACCTCGTGGATGCGGACCCGGGCGGGCAGACCGTCGGCCGGGACGGTCATCGGCAGGGCGCGGTCGGCGGTGCTCACGCGTCCTCCCCGGCGGCCGGGGTGACGACGGCCAGCACCTGGTCCATCGCCACTGTGCTGCCCGCGGTGACGTCGAGCGCGGTGACGGTGCCGGCGTGGGGCGCGGAGATGACGTGCTCCATCTTCATCGCCTCCACCACCAGCAGGCTCTGCCCGGCGGCGACCTCGTCCCCGACGGCCACCTTCACCACGGTCACCGTGCCGGGCATGGGCGCGGCCAGTGTGTCGGCGCCGGAGCGGGCGGCGCCGCTCAGCGACGCCTCGACGGGGTCATGGTCCCGGACGTGCCAGCTGTCGCCGTCCCGGCCGAGCCAGTGCCCCTCCGGGGAGGCGGCGTACGCGAACACATGCGTGACCCCGGCGAGTTCGAGGGCGATGCGGCCGTCACCGGCCGACAGCGTCCTGGCCTTCTCCGCCGTACCCGGCAGCGGTCCGAGCGGCCCGCAGGCGCCGGACTCCGGGGCGGGCGGGGCCGCGCCCTCGCCGACGTGGCCGAACGTCAGCTCCGTGTCCCCGCCGCCGCACGGCCGCAGGCCCACCTGGACCGGGTCGTGGCCGGGGATGTGGAAGTCGTACACCGTCCGGGCCGGGGTGCCGCCCAGCCGCCAGCCGTCACCGGCCGAGAACGGGTCGGCCCAGGTGCCGGGGGCGGGGCGGGCGGCGGCGGTCGCGGTGTGCCGCCGCAGCAGCGCGGCGGCCGCGTACACCTCCTCCGGTACGCCGTCCGGCACCAGCGCGTCCACCTCGCGCTCCACCAGGCCCGTGTCCAGCTCGCCCGCCACCACCGCCGGATGGGCGAGCAGCCGGCGCAGGAAGCCCGCGTTGGTCGGCACGCCCAGGACGACGGTGTCCGCGAGGGCCACCCGCAGCCGGCGCAGCGCGGTCGCCCGGTCGGGGCCGTACGCGATGACCTTGGACAGCATCGGGTCGTACAGGCTGCCGACCTCGCCGCCGTCGCCGAGCCCCGAGTCGGTGCGCACCCCGCCGCCCTGCGGTTCGTGGAGCGCGAGCACGGTGCCGCCCGAGGGCAGGAAGCCGCGTCCCGGGTCCTCGGCGCACACCCGGGCCTCCACGGCGTGTCCGGTGAGCGTGATGCCGTCCTGCCCGTACGGCAGCGGCTCACCGGCCGCGACCCGCAGCTGCCACTCGACCAGGTCCAGGCCGGTGACCAGTTCGGTGACCGGGTGCTCGACCTGGAGCCGGGTGTTCATCTCCATGAAGTAGTACGAGGACGGGTCGCCGCCGGGCACGATGAACTCCACCGTGCCCGCGCCGACGTATCCGCAGGAGCGGGCCGCCTGCACGGCCGCCTCGCCCATCGAGGCGCGCGTCGCCTCGTCGAGCAGGACGGACGGCGCCTCCTCGATGATCTTCTGGTGCCGGCGCTGCAGCGAGCACTCGCGCTCGCCCAGGTGCACCACGTTGCCGTGGCCGTCGGCCAGGACCTGGATCTCGATGTGGCGCGGCCGGTCGATCCACCGCTCCACCAGCAAGGTGTCGTCGCCGAAGGAGGCGCGGGCCTCGCGCCGGGCCGCCGCGATCTCGTCCGCGAGCAGCGCCGCGTCCCGCACGAGCCGCATGCCCTTGCCGCCGCCGCCCGCCGAGGGCTTCAGCAGCACCGGCATGCCGATCCCGGCCGCCGCCTCAGCCAGCGCCTCGTCGCTCAGCCCGCTGCCCGAGGAGCCCGGCACCACCGGGACGCCGGCCGCCGCGACCGTCTCCTTGGCCCGGATCTTGTCGCCCATCAGCGAGATCGCGGCCGCGGGCGGCCCGATGAAGACGAGCCCCGCCTCCGTGCACGCCCGGGCGAACGCCGCGTTCTCCGCGAGGAAGCCGTAGCCGGGGTGGACGGCCTGCGCGCCGGTGCGGCGGGCGGCCTCCAGGAGCCGGTCCGCGCTCAGGTAGCTCTCCGAGGCGGGCGCGGGGCCGATCCGGACCGCCGTGTCGGCCTCGCGCACGTGCCGCGCGTCGGCGTCCGCGTCGCTGAAGACGGCGACGGAGCGCACGCCCAGCTCGCGCAGGGTCCGGATGACCCGGACCGCGATCTCGCCCCGGTTGGCGACGAGGACCGTGTCGAACATCGTCATCTCTTCCTCACATCCGGAAGACGCCGAAGCCGGCGTCGCCCAACGGGGCGTTGGCGCACGCGGTCAGGGCGAGGCCCACCACCCGGCGGGTGTCCAGCGGGTCGATCACCCCGTCGTCCCAGAGCCGGGCCGTGGCGTAGTAGGCGTTGCCCTGGGTCTCGTACTGCTCGCGGATCGGCGCCTTGAACGCCTCCTCGTCCTCGGCGCTCCAGTCGTCGCCCAGCTGGTCGCGCTTGACCGTGGCGAGGACGGAGGCGGCCTGCTCGCCGCCCATGACCGAGATCTTCGCGTTCGGCCACATCCACAGGAACCGGGGGCTGTAGGCCCGCCCGCACATGGAGTAGTTGCCCGCCCCGTAGGAGCCGCCGACCACCACGGTGAGCTTGGGGACGCGGGCGCAGGCGACGGCGGTGACCATCTTCGCGCCGTGCTTGGCGATGCCGCCGGCCTCGTAGTCCCGGCCGACCATGAAGCCGGAGATGTTCTGCAGGAACAGCAGCGGGATGCCGCGCTGGTCGCACAGCTCGATGAAGTGCGCGCCCTTCTGGGCGGACTCGGAGAAAAGGATGCCGTTGTTGGCGACGATCCCGACCGGGTGCCCGTGGATGTGGGCGAAGCCGGTGATCAGCGTCTGGCCGTACTCCGCCTTGAACTCGGCGAACCGGGAGCCGTCCACCACCCGCGCGATCACCTCGCGCACGTCGTACGGGGTGCGCGAGTCGACGGGGACCGCGCCGTACAGCCCGGCCGGGTCCACCTTCGGCTCCTCGACCGGCCGCACCGACCACGGCAGCGGGGCCCGGTCCGGCAGCGTCGCCACGATGTTCCGCACGATCCGCAGCGCGTGCGCGTCGTCCTCCGCGAGGTGGTCGGTGACGCCCGAGGTGCGCGCGTGCACCTCGCCGCCGCCCAGCTCCTCGGCCGTGACCACCTCGCCGGTGGCCGCCTTCACCAGCGGCGGGCCGCCCAGGAAGATCGTCCCCTGGTCGCGGACGATCACCGCCTCGTCGCTCATCGCCGGGACGTAGGCCCCGCCCGCCGTGCACGAGCCGAGCACCGCCGCGATCTGCGGGATGCCCGCGCCGGACATCCGGGCCTGGTTGTAGAAGATCCGGCCGAAGTGCTCCCGGTCGGGGAAGACCTCGTCCTGCAACGGCAGGAAGGCGCCGCCCGAGTCCACCAGGTACAGGCAGGGCAGCCGGTTCTCCAGCGCCACCTCCTGGGCCCGCAGGTGCTTCTTCACGGTCATCGGGTAGTACGTGCCTCCCTTGACCGTGGCGTCGTTGGCGACGATCACGCACTCGCGCCCGCTGACCCGGCCGATCCCGGCGATCACCCCGGCGGCCGGGGCGGCGCCCCCGTACAGCCCCTCGGCCGCCAGCGGGGCCAGCTCCAGAAAGGGCGAGCCGGGGTCGAGCAGGGTGTCCACCCGCTCGCGGGGCAGCAGTTTGCCGCGCGCCACGTGCCGGGCACGGGCCTTCTCACCCCCGCCCAGCCTGGCCGTGGCGAGCCGCTTGCGCAGCTCGTCCGTGAGCGCGTGATGCGCCGCCTCGTTGGCCTGCCAAGCCTCCGAGGCGGGATCGGCCGCGCTCGCCAGCACCGGTGCCTGCTGCATCGTGTCGAGCCCCCTTGCCCGTACCGCGGTGTTCCTGAGCGTCCACGCCACCTTGTTAATGAGCGTTAACGTTGCTACAGGTTAACGAGCGCTAACCCGCCTGTCTAGAATGGCTGCTCATGAGCACCCATGCCGCCGCCCGCGTCGCGGCCCCCACCCGCCGCGAGCAGATCCTCCGGGAGGCCGCCCGCCTCTTCGCCGAGCGCGGCTTCCACGGCGTCGGCGTCGACGAGATAGGGGCCGCCGTCGGCATCAGCGGCCCCGGTCTCTACCGGCACTTCCCCGGCAAGGACGCGATGCTCGCCGAGCTGCTCGTCGGCATCAGCGAGCGGCTGCTGGCCGGCGGGAAGCTCCGGGTGTCCGAGGACGCCGCCTCCGGCGACGGATCGCCGGAGGCCCTGCTGGACGCGCTCATCGAGGGCCACATCGACTTCGCCCTCGACGACCGCCCCCTGATCACCCTGCACGACCGCGAGCTGGACCGCCTGCGGGACACCGACCGCAAGCGGGTGCGCCGGCTCCAGCGCCAGTACGTCGAGGTGTGGGTCGCCGTCGTCCGCGACCTCTACCCGGACCTCCCCGAGCACGAGGCCCGCGCCGCGGTCCACGCCGTATTCGGCCTGCTCAACTCCACCCCGCACCTGGGGCGCCCCGGTGCCCTGCCGGGCCGTGCGGAGACCGCCGCACTGCTGCACCGGCTGGCCCGGGGCGCCTTCGCCGCGGCCGGACGGCCCGCCTAGGGCGTGTTGTGAAAGTCCCGCCTGCCGGACGCCGTCCGGCCCGCCCTCCGGGCGGACGGCGCTACTTTCAAAACACGCCCTGGCCGGCGCCCTCCCGGGTGGACACGGTGACCCGGTCGACCCGCATCGGGTGGCCCGGCCGCGTCGCGGGGCCCGGCTCGGCGCCGTCCGCGGCCGGGAGCGCCCCGCCCATCGCCACGTTCAGGATCAGGAACTGGCCGCGCGACAGCGCCTCGTCCCACGCCTTGCGGCCCGTCGTGGCCGCCGTCACCCGGTGGTAGACACGGTCGTCCAGGTACCAGCGGATCTCCTCGGCCCCGGGGGTCGCGTCGACCTCCACCGCGTACGTGCGGAACGCGCCGCGGCAACCCGCGCACGTCTGCCGGGGCGAGGTGAGCCCCACCGGTTCCCGGCAGGGGCCGCCGGCCGGCGTCCCGCAGTGCAGGGTGCCGAACACCGCGTCGCGCCCGTTGACGGACTCCATGACGTCGATCTCGCCGGTGGCCGGCCAGCCGGTGTACCCGTCGCGCAGCTCGGCGCCCATCGTCCAGAACGCCGGCCAGTAGCCCGCGGCCGCCGCGCCCGACACGTCCGGCAGGGCGATTGACGCCTCGATGCGCAGCACCCCGCCGGGCGGCGGCGCGAAATCGGAGCGCCGGGACTCGATACGGCCCGAGTACCAGCGGTCGTCACGCCGCGTCGGCACGATCTCCAGGGCCCCCTCGCCGTCCAGCCGCACATTGTCCGTGGAGTCCGTCATGGTCTCGATCTCGCCCGTGCCCCACTGCGCGGCCGGGCAGCCGGGGTAGCAGGTGCCCGTGTCGTACAGCCACCGCGAGGCGGCCGGGCGGCTGCCCGCCGGACCGTCGAACGTCTCGTCCATCAGGGTGGTCCAGCCGCCGGACGCCCGGCCGCCCCCGCCCCCGCCCCCGTCCAGGCCCGCTGCCTCGGTGAGGAGCCGTTCGAGGCGGGGCGCCAGGACCACGGCGGCCACATCGGTCAGATGGGAGTCGTCGCGGTAGAGCAGCACCCGGTCCAGGACCGCCGGGCACGTGGGACCGGCCGGCGGGCACAGTACCGGGTTCACCGAGACGGTCCGCACCCCCGGCAGCTCGCCGGCCGCCGCCTTCCGGGCCAGCGGGTCGGGCCACCGGGACTCTTTCCGGTCGAAGGCGCAGGCCCCCGGGTCCGCGAGGTGGCCGGAGACGCAGGCGGGGACGTCGCGGCCGGGGACCGGGGTGTCCTCGATGTACACGATCGGCACCCCGAGGGCCCGCAGCGGTTTCAGCGTCCGCTCCCAGCCCCTGACCAGCGCGCGTTCGTCGTCGGTGTAGCGGTTCAGCGAGGAGACCACGATCAGCCGGGGCCTGGGCCCCTCGGCCAGCCGGGCCAGGCTGTCCTTCCGCCAGGTGTCGCACTCGTGGTACGTCCGCCCCAGCTGCGGGTTCACCACCGGCAGCTCCGGCAGCGGGCAGCCCTGCTTCACCAGTTCCTGGAGCGCCCAGCCGCGCCGGGCGGCCAGGCCGAGCAGCGGCGAGAACCACTGCCCGGCGTGCGAGTCGCCGAGCAGGACGACCCGGTCGGGGCTGTCCACCGCCCCGAACAGGCAGGGCGGGCTGCTCGTCACCGCCGGGGCGACCTCGCACTCCCCGTCCGGCGGGAAGCTCTTGCGGGCCTGGACCGGGTTCGGCACGACCGGCCCGTCGGGGGCCGCCGCCCCGGCGCGGGACAGCAGGGTGGGGCCGGTGACCGCGCCCGGCGGCAGGCCCTTCAGGTCCACCGGGGTGGCCGGACCGAGCAGCCGCAGCGTGGTGGTGCCGACCACCAGGGCCAGGACGACCGGGATGACGACGGCGGCGACGCCCAGCGCGAGACCGCGCCGGGGCAGCTCGGCGACCGTGCGGTTGTGCCGCAGCGGCTTCTCGACCCAGCGCCGGGTCGCCAGGGCGGGCAGCACCGACACGGCCGTGAGCGCCACCCGGACCGGCCAGTCCAGGACGCCGTAGCGGGCCTCGGCCAGCACGAGCACCGGCCAGTGCCACAGGTACAGCGTGTACGACAGCCGCCCGACCGCACGGGGTCCGCGCAGCCCGAGGAGCCGCCCGACGCCGTACCGCGAGGGCGTGCCGGGGCCCCGGCCGGGCGCCCCCGCGAGCAGCACGGCCGCCGTCCCCAGGGTCGGGGCGAGCGCCGCGTAACCGGGGTACGGGGTCGAGGCGTCGTACCGCAGCACGCACCACACCAGCACCCCCGCGCCCGCCCAGCCGCACAGCAGCCGCAGCACCCGCGGGCCGGGCACCAGGTGCCAGGGCAGCAGCGCCAGCAGCGCCCCGGCCCCGAACTGCCAGACCCTGGACGGCGTGCCGAGGTACGCCAGCGAGACGGAGTCATCCGTCCAGCGCAGCGCCAGGGCGAAGGAGACCGCCGTCAGCACGGCGGTGACGGCGACGGCCACCGGCCGCAGCGCCCGGCCCCGGCGCACCGCGCGGGCGGTGAGGGCGGCCAGCAGGGCGAGCAGCGGGCCCCAGCACAGATAGAACTGCTCCTCCACGGCCAGCGACCAGAAGTGCAGCAGCGGGCTCTCGTCCTGACCGGCCGCCAGGTAGTCGGTGCGCTGGTGGATGAAGCGCCAGTTGGCCACGGACAGGGCCGCCGCCACGACGTCGTTCTCCAGGTCGGTGCGGCGCAGCGGCACGGTCAGCCAGGCCCCGGCCGCCGCGACCGCGGCCAGCACCACGGCCGCCGAGGGCAGCAGCCGGCGGGCCCGGCGCGAGAAGAACTCGCCCAGCCGGACGCGGCCGGTGGTGACGGCTTCCCGGACCAGGAGCCCGGTGATCAGGTAGCCGGATATGACGAGGAAGACGTCCACGCCGACGAAGCCGCCGGCCAGCCCCGGTACGGAGGCGTGGAAGGCGAGGACGGCCAGCACGGCGAACGCGCGCAGCCCCTCGATGTCGGGACGGAAGGGGCCCCGGTGGGCGGGCCGCGAGGCGGACGCGGGTGAGGAAGCGAGTACGGAGGCGGGACGGCCGGGCCGCCGGGTGGCGGTGGCGGAAGTGGGCATCGCGGGTGAGGGCCTTTCAGCTCAGCCAGGGCAGCATGGGGTTGACCCAGCCGGACGCGAGCAGTGCGGTGAGTACGAGCGTGGCGGTGACCGCCAGCCCCTCCGGCCAGCGCCGGGGCAGCACCGCGGCGCGGGCGCCGCGCGGGGCGCGGAC
>NZ_JAKRGC010000066.1 GCF_022347745.1 Streptomyces sp. OfavH-34-F | reverse complement strand
CCAGGACCGGGCGTCGGCGCGGTGACCCTCACCCGCCACAGCCCTCCCGCCCGCTCCACCTCGACCGCGGCCCCGTCGGGCGCTGCGGCGAGCACGGCCTCCCGCACCTGGGGCGCCGGTTCCGACCGGGCCGCCGCACGGGCACCGGCGCGGGCGGCGTCCACACAGCGGATCTGCGCCGACGCGGCCATGAGCGCCCAGAGCAGCGCCAGAGCGAAGACGGCAAGCACCGGAATCACCATGGCGGCCTCAGCGGTCACCGCTCCCCTGTCCCCCCGGAGCCCACCGCTCACCCCAGGCCGGTCCCGCCTGGCCCGGCGCCCGTCCCCCCGGCCGGAGGCGTCAGAACTTCGCATCGAGGGCGCCCTTCAGCAGCGATTGCAGCTGGGACATGACCGCGGGGCTGGTGACCACCTTGTAAAGGACTGCGGCGAAGGCGCACGCCGCGATCGTTCCGACCGCGTACTCACTCGTCGTCATTCCGCCATCCGCCCGCGAGCGGACTACGCGAGCCACGGACCGCATCCAGTTCTTGATCTTGCGCATGCCTCGAACCCCCAACAGGTCGTTGTGTACGAAAAACATCCGAAAACCGCTTTTACGTGTGCGCGCTTCGCGTCACGCGGGTTGCAGCAGTCCCCCGGCCAGCCCGATCACGACCGGCGCCACCCCCACCGCCAGAAAGGCGGGCAGGAAGCAGAGGCCCACAGGTGCGGTGACCATCACGGCCGCTTTCTGCGCCCGCGTCACGGCCGCTCTCGTCCGGTCGGCCCGCAACGCCTCGGCCATCCGGGCCACCGGCTCCGCGGCCGGCGCACCGGTCGAAGCCGCCCGGTCCAGACAGCGGGCCAGGGCCGCTGCCCCCGGTATGTCGCCGAACCTTCCCCAGGCGACCGTGGGATCGCCGCCGAGCCGGATCTCCGCCGCCGTACGGGCGAGCCGCTCACCCACCGGACCACCCAGTGACTCCCCCACCGCCTCGGCGGCCTCCACCGGACCGGCGCCCGCGGAGATACAGGCCGCCAGGAGGTCGGCCGCCATGGGGAGTTGCCGTGCGGCCTGCACCGATCTCGCCTTCGCCTCGGTGGCCGCGGAGGCGCTGCCGAGCCGCCTGCTCCCCCACCACCACCGTGCGCCGTAGGCCGCGACCAGGCCTGCCGCCCATCCCGCCGGACCGCCCACCAGGAACCACCCGGCCAGCACGACTCCCGCCCACGCAGCCCACTGGCCGGCCAAACCGGCGCGGACGACCCCACCCGACCCGCCCGCCCAGCTCGCCCGGAAGCCGGGCCACCATCGGAACGGGCCCGCCTCGGGTTCCGCCGAGACCACCGCCAGGAGCCGCTCGCCCCGGCGCCGTGTCCGTCGGCCGGTCTGCCGCCGGGCCAGCGGCAGAACCACACGGGCGTAGAGCACCGCCGCCACCCCCAGAACCTCCGCCACCCGGACGCCCCCGCCGGTCGGCGCGTTCATCCCGCCTCACCCGCCCGGACGATGCGGGCGGCCCAGAGAAGACCGCACACCTCCAGCAACCCGCCCATCACCAGGCAGACCATCCCCGCAGTGCTGTGGAGCAGCACCTTCAGCGGTTGCGCTCCGAGGGCGGCACCGAGCGCCATACCGAGTACGGGGAGCACGGCGAGCAGCACGACCGTCGACCACGCTCCCGACATCTGGGCCCGCAGCTCCTCGCGCTGACGGCGGTCCGCGCGCAACGCACTCTCCAGCCGGGCCAGACCTGCCGCGAGACCCGCTCCTCTGCCCACGGCCACCCGCCAGCAGGCGGCCACTCCGACCAGCCCGTCCAGCCCCGGCGCACCCGCCACCTGGACCAGCGTCCCGGGCACGTCGCCACCGAACCGCGCCGCCGCCGACAACCGGGCCCCGGCCTCGCCCAGAACGCCCGTATCACGCACCGCGACGAGCAGCGCCCGGCCCGGCTCGTGGCCTGCCCTCAACTCGCCGACCAGCGCACCACAGAGGTCCACCACCCCGGCGCCCTTGGCTTCCTCCTCGTTGCGCACCCGTCGCCGCGCCAACCGGCGTCGCACCACGGGAACCGCGATGACCCCCGCGATCAGTGGCAGAGCGGAGTCACCGAGCACCGCCACGACGCAGGCAACCGGTAGGCACAGCCACTCCCACCGCCCCCGCAGCCGCTTCTCGACGTGGGCGCGAGCCTTCCCCCACCGTTCCTGGCACGGTGACTGCTCGTCTCCGCCTGAGAAGAGTCGCCTCGCCCTCCGCAGGGCACGGCCGTGCGCCCTCACTACCAGCCAGAGCGCCATCACCGCGCACAACACCGCGGCGTGCACCGTCGCCGGGGCCCCGGCGGCCGCCGTCACAGCGCGTCCCCGATCAGTGCGCGCAGCCGTTCCCAGCCCCGCTCCCGCTGCCAGCCGTCGACGCCCCAGCGCAGCGCCGGAACCGTCCGTACCAGCCCGGCACCGTCCCGCTCCAGCACATGGATGTCCGCGATCCGCCGCCGCCCCGCACGGTCCCGCGCCAGATGGACCACGACCGACAGAGCCGCCGCCAGCTGGCTGTGCAGTGCCACCCGGTCCAGGCCCGCAGCGGTTCCGAGCGCCTCCAGCCTCGCCGGTACGTGCCCGGCGGCGTTGGCGTGAACCGTGCCTGAGCCCCCTTCATGTCCCGTGTTCAGGGCGGCCAGGAGTTCGGTGACCTCGTGGCCGCGCACCTCGCCGACCACCAGCCGATCGGGCCGCATACGCAAGGCCTGCCGCACCAGATCCCGAAGGGTGACCTGTCCGGCCCCTTCCTGATTCGCGGGCCTCGATTCCAGACGTACGACATGCGGGTGGTCCGGTCGCAGCTCGGAGGAGTCCTCGGCCAGCACGATCCGCTCCCGCGCCCCCACCGCGCCCAGCAGGCTCGACAACAGAGTGGTCTTGCCCGCGCCCGTACCGCCGCTGATCAGGTACGAGACCCGTGCCTCCACCAGGGCCCGCAGGACGCGGTCGCCCCCGGGAGGCACCGTTCCGGCCTCGACCAGCTCCGCCAGCGAGAACGCGCGAGGTCTGACCACCCGCAGCGACAGGCACGTCGAGCCGACCGACACCGGCGGGAGCACGGCATGCATCCGGGTACCGTCCGGCAGCCTGGCGTCCACCCAGGGCCTGGCATCGTCGAGCCGGCGCCCCGCCACGGCCGCGAGCCGCTGCGCCAGTCTGCGGACGGCAGCCGCGTCCGCGAAGGTCACCTGGGTGAGTTCGAGCCCGCCGCCCCGGTCCACCCAGACACGATCGGGTGCGGACACCAGGACGTCCGTGACGCCGGGGTCGGTCAGGAGCGGCTCCAGCACCCCGGTGCCGATCAGCTCGCCCCGCAGTTCGTCCGCCCGGCCCAGCACCTCGGCCGTGCCCAGCAACCGCCCCTGTGCCCGCAGCGCGGCGGCGACTCCGGCCGGTGTCGGCGCCGTGCCACTGTGCGCGAGCCGCTGCCTGACGGCATCGAGCAGCGCCTCGCTCATGAGACACCTCCGGAGACCAGGTTGCCGACGCCCTCCACCACAAGCGCCTGCTCCCAGAACGCGGCGCAGAACCGGGCGAGCGGACCACGTGCGTTGCCGCCCGGAGGCTGGCCCACGTTCTGCTCGGCCGGCAGGCCACGCTCCCAGGGCACTTCGCCCACCAGCGGCAGCCCCACGGCTCGGGCCACCCACCCCGCGTCGAGCCCGGACGCGTAGGGGCCGCTGGCCACCACGCGCAGATCGTCGAGGACCATCCCGGCCATGGACGCCACTCGCTTCGCCGCCGCGACCGCGCGCAGCTCGCCGGGGACGACCACGAGCCCGAGGTCGAGCTGGGCCAGGGCCTCGGCCCCCGCCTCGTCCACCCGGCGCGGCAGATCGACCACCACCACTCCACCGAGTCTGCGCGCCGCGGCCAGCACCGCCCGCATGGCGGATGCCGGGACGACCACCCAGTCGTCACGGCCCCAGCTGAGCACTCTCAGCCCGTGCATCGCAGGCAGGGATTCCTCCAGGGCTCCCCCGCCGACCCGCCCTTTGGAATGGGCGAAATCAGGCCATCGCATTCCCTCGGCCCGTTCGCCGCCGAGCAGCACATCGATGCCGCCGCCCAGCGGGTCGCCGTCGATGAGCATGGTCCGGTGCCCGGATCGGGCCGCCGTCACCGCGAGGGCGCATGCCAGCGTGGACGCGCCCGCACCTCCCCTGCCTCCGACCACCCCGACCGTGAGCGCGGGACGGCCGGTGCCTTCCACCGCGTTGGCGATCTGATCGACGAGCCAGCCCTCCGAGTCGGGCAGCCGGAGCACGTACTCGGCGCCGATCTCGACAGCCCGGCGCCAGATCTCGGGCGACTCCCGGTCCCGCCCGACGACCATGACGCCGGTCCGGCGTGCCGCACCGCGGCACCGCACCGCCGCGTCGTCGCCGACGAGAACCATGGGCGCCTGCTCCCAGCCTCCTCGGCGGTCGGGCAGGGTGTGATGCACTTCCGGTTCCGCGCCGGCCGCGGCGCACAGCCTCAGCAGATCGTCGAGCAGATCCACGTCCTCGGTCACGATCAGCGGCCCGCCCCGGCGCGCACCGGGGGTCGTCAATCGCTCCCGTGCGCTGGATTCAGCCATGCTCATCTCACCACCGCTCCCTCACCCGCCTTCGCCGCGCTTCGCGGCGATCTCGGAGCACATCCGAGAACGGCGATTCCGGTACCCGTGGACTTCACGGGTGGAATCACGGTGCGACGGTTCCGGAAATCATGTGGATCTTGCTGGAAAATCGTGGACAACTCTGCGGTTGTGAATAACTCAGTCGCTCGTACCGGTGACTTCTCGTCGCGACTCTTTCGCTACCCAGGGTCACAGCGCACGCTGGGACGAGTCGCCCGACAGCACAGTCGAGCGGGGAGCAGGAGGAGGAGAAATGGTTGAATCCGCGTGCCGAACCGGGTCCGGACATGCGACGACCCCCGCCGGGGGGGAGAGCGGGGGTCGTCCCCACGGCCGACTCGGGGGGGGAGGAGCCGGACCGGGGTTAGCACGGTCGCGAACGATCCGTGACTTCCATGGTGTACCCGAGGCCCTTCTCAGGCAAACCCACGCGCCGGGGTTTACGCCGAATGGCGGCCCCCTATGCTCTGCCATGTGGAAAACCGCTTCTTGCCGCGCACAGCCGCCTTCTTCGACCTGGACAAGACGGTCATTGCGAAGTCATCGACGCTGACCTTCAGCAAGTCCTTCTACCACGGCGGGCTGATCAACCGTCGCGCGGTGCTGCGCACCGCGTACACACAGTTCGTGTTCCTCGCCGGAGGGGCGGATCACGACCAGATGGAGCGGATGCGCGAATATCTCTCGGCGCTCTGCAAGGGCTGGAACGTCCAGCAGGTCAAGGAGATCGTGGCCGAGACCCTGCACGACCTGATCGACCCGATCATCTACGACGAAGCGGCGACGCTCATCGAGGAGCACCACACCGCCGGGCGGGACGTCGTGATCGTCTCCACCTCGGGCGCCGAAGTGGTCGAACCGATCGGTGAGATGCTCGGTGCCGACCGCGTCGTCGCCACCCGCATGGTCGTCGGCGACGACGGCTGCTACACGGGCGAGGTGGAGTACTACGCGTACGGCCCCACGAAGGCCGAGGCGATCAAGGCACTCGCGGCCTCCGAGGGCTACGACCTGGCTCGCTGCTACGCGTACAGCGATTCCGCGACCGACGTACCGATGCTGGAGGCTGTGGGGCACCCGCATGCGGTCAACCCCGACCGGGCGCTGCGCCGCGAGGCGACCCTGCGCGAGTGGCCGATTCTCGTCTTCAACCGGCCGGTGCGCCTGAAGCAGCGCCTCTCGGCCCTGTCCCTGCCACCACGGCCGGCGCTCATGGCGGCCGCAGCGGTGAGCGCCGCCGCACTCACTGCGGGAGCCGTCTGGTTCGTCGCCCGGCGAAGGGCCGCCGCAGCTCCCGCGTGACCCACCCCCGCCGGACCGACTCGTCCGTAATTGAACCCAAAAGTAAAGAAGTGCGGCCCCCACTACCGCTTGCCCCGGGCCTGGAGTACAAAGGAGTCAACGGCCCGCGAGACCAAGGACATCCGAGAGGATGACCTGTTGACGCAGTACGGCCCCACGGACCGCGCACGGAGACCCGGCACCCACGCGACGTCGACCCGTCGATTACGGGCCAGCCACACCAGGAGCGGGCAAAGACCCCGACCTGATGGGCACATATCGAGGACGCTTGGTAACCGGATGGACGTGCCAGCGGCGGTACCGCGAGCGGTACCGCCGCAATCATGTCGGCGCGGGAGCACCCGCTAAGCGGCGCCTCGCTGCAGCGCCTCGCACACCGCCGTCGACTCCCTGACACCGAGTTCCGCCGAGCGTCCGCAGTGCGCGATCCAGGCCGCCATGCCCTCCGGCGTCCCCGACAGATAGCCGTCGAAGGCCGCCAGATAGGCCGCCCGGCCCTGTTCGGCGTGGCCGACCTCGGCGGGACAGATCGCCTTGGGGTCGAGCCCGCTCCCGATCAGCACGATCCGCTCCGCCGTGCGCGCCACCAGGCCGTTGTGCGATCCGAAGGGGCGCAGGGCCAGCAGCTCGCCGTGGACGACGGCCGCGGTCACCAGGGCAGGCGCCTCGGTCCCGGCGAGAATGAGCCGGCTGAGCCCGTCCAGGCGGCCCGCGACCTCGTCCGCGCTCGGCAGCGGCGCCTCGATCAGCGGCTCGTCCACGGGTTCCCCCGCGAGTCGGGGTCGCCCGACGGCGTCCTCGGGCGCGGCGCCACCCGCCGCCACCAGGTGGAGCCGGGCGAGGACCCGCACGGGTGACTGACGCCAGATGGAGAGGAGCTGCCCCGCTTCCGCCGTCAGCCGCAGGGCGGCCCCGACGACACGGGCCTCGTCGTCGCCGCTGAAGTCGGTGCGCCGGCGCACCTCCTCGAGGTTCCAGTCGGCACCGGACAGCGCGGCCGACCCACGAGCGCCCCGCAGCGCGGCCTCCGCGGTGACCTCGTTGCTGCGGCGCCGCATCACCCGATGCCCGTAGACCCGGTCGACGGCTTTGCGTACGGAGTCCACCGCGTCGTTCACGCCCGGCAGAGCGCCCAGGGCGACGAGCGGGTCCGAGGAAGTCGTACTCATAAGTAGCGAGGCTACGCGCACCACCCCTTCCCGCCGGGCCGGAGTGGCCTTCTTCACGTAAGCGCAAAACGCAAAGCGATCGATCGACTACCCTAGGTGAACATGAAGATCGCTTTCGTAGGGAAGGGCGGCAGCGGCAAGACCACGCTGTCCTCGCTCTTCATCCGACACCTCGCCGCCAATGAAGCTCACGTCGTCGCCGTGGACGCCGACATCAATCAGCACCTCGGAGCCGCGCTCGGCCTCGACGAGGACGAAGCCGCCGCGCTGCCCGCCATGGGGGCACAGCTGCCTCTCATCAAGGAGTACCTGCGGGGAAGCAACCCGAGGATCACCTCGGCGGCGACGATGATCAAGACGACGCCGCCCGGCGAGGGCTCGCGGCTTCTGCGCGTACGCGAGGACAATCCGATCTTCGATGCCTGCGCCCGTACGGTCCGGCTCGACGACGGAGACATCCGCCTGATGGCGACGGGACCGTTCACCGAGTCGGATCTCGGTGTGGCCTGCTACCACTCCAAGGTCGGCGCGGTCGAACTCTGCCTCAACCACCTCGTCGACGGCCCCGACGAGTACGTCGTGGTCGATATGACGGCCGGGTCGGACTCCTTCGCCTCGGGGATGTTCACCCGCTTCGACATGACGTTCCTCATCGCCGAACCGACGCGCAAGGGCGTCTCGGTCTACCGCCAGTACAAGGAGTACGCGCGGGACTTCGGCGTCGACCTGATGGTCGTCGGGAACAAGGTGCAGGGCGAGGACGACCTGGAGTTCCTGCGCGCCGAGGTGGGTGACGACCTCCTGGTCACCGTCGGCCACTCCGACTGGGTGCGAGCCATGGAGAAGGGCCGACCCGCGCGTTTCGAACTGCTCGAGGCGGACAACAGGATGGCTCTGCAAGCCCTCCAGAATGCCGCCGAGGACTCGTACGAGCGGCGCGACTGGAACCGGTACACGCGCCAGATGGTTCATTTCCATCTGAAGAACGCGGAGAGCTGGGGAAACGAGAAGACCGGGGCGGACCTGGCCGCCCAGGTCGATCCGTCGTTCGTGTTGGACGAGCGTTTCATTCACGCCGGAGCCGCCCAGCCCGCCTGATGGAGCGGGGTTGCGGGCAGACCACCCGCTGAGCCGCGCCGACCACGGTCGGCGCGGCAGCCGGCGCCGGGCGCAACTCCCCTCCGGCGCCTTGCGGGTCGACTGCCCGGTCTCAACGACCGGCCGGATTACCCGCGGCTGCGGCGGGCGCCTCCGAAGCCGACGCCGCGCCCGCCTTGAGGAACGCGGGCCACCCCGCCTTGGGCGCCTGGCCGACCTTCAAAGTCCGGAGCTTCGCCAGCACTGCGGGGTCCTGGGCGTCGAGCCAGTCCGCCAGCTGCCTGAACGAGACGCAGCGGACTTCCTCCTTGGTGCAGACGGCAGCGATCGTCTCCTCGATGGCCCGCATGTACGTGCCGCCGTTCCAGGACTCGAAGTGGTTGCCGATGATCAGCGGCGCACGGTTGCCCTTGTACGCGCGGTCGAAGGCCTGGAGCAGCCCGTCGCGCATCTGGTTCCCCCAGAACTCGTGCTTCTCCGGATCCCCCTTTGTGGTTCCGGACTGGTTGAACATGAAGTTGTAGTCCATCGACAGCGTTTCGAAGTCGCGTCCCGGAACGGGGACGAGTTGCATGGAGAGGTCCCAGATTCCGTTCTTCTTCGCGGGCCACACCTGGTCGTTGACACCGCTGGAGTCGTAACGGAACCCCATGGTGCGTGCCGCGGCCACCATGTTCTCCCGCCCCTCCAGACAGGGGGTACGGCCGCCGACGAGTTCCTTGTCGTAATCGAAGGGGAGGGGCTTCTCGGCCTTGAGGAGCGGAGCGTTCGACTTCCAGCTCTTGACGAATGACTTGGCCTGGGCGATCTCGCTCTTCCACTCCTCGACGGACCAGGTGCCCACTCCGCCGTCCTTGCCACAGAAGTGGCCGTTGAAGTGGGTGCCGATCTCGTTCCCGTCCTCCCAGGCGCCGCGGAGCTGGGTGAGGGTGTTCCGGACGCCCTCGGTGTCGTTGAAGCCGATGTCCGAACTGCCCGCGTTGTGCTTGGGCGGGTCGTACTGCGCTCGCTTCGCCTCCGGCAGCAGATACACGCCGCTGAGGAAGTACGTCATCGAGGCGTTGTACTTCTTGCCCACCTCGCGGAAGTGGGAGAAGAGCCGCTGGCTGTCCTCGCCCGCACCGTCCCACGAGAACACCACGAACTGCGGCGGCTTCTGCCCCACCGCCAGGCGTTCCACCGCCGGCTGCTTGGGCTGGACGCCCGTGAACGCGGTGGAACCGTCGCCGATCGCCCGGAACACGCGCTTGGGGGCCGCTTCGGCGGCCTTCTTCTTCTCGCCCGCGGCGCCGTTGACGGCTCCGGGACCGGAGCCGCCCGGCCCCGCACCCAACCCCGTACATCCGGTCGCCCCCGCGACCAGCGCGGCGGCCATGACACCGAGGGCAATCCTCTTTGTGGCGGCCATCATCCGCCCACCTCTTCCTCGCGGTAGCTTGCGCCGAGTGCCGACACGGCGCCGCCAAGGTCGCACGCATTGACGAAGAGATAGCGCGACAGGCCGAATGAAAAGATGCTTATTCACTTGAATGGGTTATCAGGCGGCCTATTTGCCCCTAATCCTGGACACGGGCCTTTACTCTCCATTACCGTCTATTTACCGAGAGTTGGAAATACCCCGCCGCTGCATACCGTCGCCCACGGCCGCGTCATCGGACTCCGAGACCGCGCCGCCCAGGAGGAGACCGGAAATATGTCTGCCTGCGTACCCACTCGCCACGACCACTCGTCCCGCAGTTCGCGCCCCTCCCGGTCCACGGGAGTCAAGCGACCACACAGCCCGCCGCCGCGCGGTGGACGATTCCGCATCGCGGGCGCCGATGTCTCCGCGTCCATCACCGTCTTCCTACTCGCCATCCCCATGTCGCTCGGACTGGCCGTGGCCATGGGAGCCCCGCTGGAGGCGGGTCTGCTCTCCGCCGCGGTCGGCGGCATCGTCGCCGGACTCCTCGGCGGTACGCCCCTCCAGGTCTCCGGCCCGTCCGCCGGACTGACCGTGGTGACGGCCCAAACCATCCAGGTCTACGGCTGGCGCACCACCTGCGCCATCACCATCGGGGCCGGCCTGCTTCAACTCGTGCTCGGCTCCCTGCGGGCGGCCCGGAGCGCCCTCGCCGTCAGCCCCGCCATCGTCCACGGCACACTCGCCGGTATCGGCGTCGCGATCGCCCTCGCTCAACTGCACATCGTGCTCGGCGGGTCACCACAGAGCTCGGCACTCTCCAACGTCCTCCATCTCCCGGATCAACTGGCACGTGTCAGTCCTCCTGCCCCGCTGATCGGTGGGCTGACCGTCGCCGTCCTCGTCCTCTGGCCACTGCTGCCCGGACGAGCCGGACGAGTCCTGCGCCGGGCTCCGGCAGCCCTGGCCTCCGTGGCCGTGGCCACGGCCGTGGCAGCCTGGGCGGCCCCGTCGATCGCACGTGTCGACCTGCCCTCCTGGAGCTCGCACGCCCTGCCCGAACTGCCGCAGGGACCGGTGCTGGGCCTGGCCACAGCGGTGTTCACGATGATGCTGGTGGCCAGCCTGGAGTCGCTCCTGGCCGCGGTCGCGGTGGACAAGCTGGCCGCCGACCGGAACCGCGACCGCGCGGCGGGTTCCCCCGAGGCGTCCGCATCCGAGGGCCCCGCCGCACCGGCCGGCCCCGGGCGCCTCGCGCCGCCCCCGTTGAAGCGCTCCGATCTGGACCGGGAACTACGCGCCCAAGGCATCGCCAACATGGTGTCCGGGCTGCTGGGCGGGCTCGCGGTCTCCGGCGGAGCCGTGCGCAGCTCGGCCAACGTGAGAGCCGGGGCGACCGGCCGGGCCTCCACCGTGCTGCACGGGGTGTGGATTCTGCTCGCCTCCGGCCTCCTCGTCGCCGCGCTGGAGCTGATCCCGCTGGCGGCCCTCGGGGCGCTGGTGATGATGGTCGGCCTCAAGATGGTGAGCCTCGCGCACATCCGTAACGTCCATAGGCACCGGGAGTTCCCGGTGTACGCCGCGACGATCGCCGGTGTGCTGGTGGTCGGGGTCCTCAAGGGTGTGGCGATCGGGATCGCCGTGGCGGTGGCCGTCGCGCTGCACCGCCTCGCCCGGACCCGGATCACGGTCTCCACCCTGAACGGGCAGCACCATGTGCTCGTCAGCGGGCAGTTGACGTTCCTGGCCGTCCCCCGCCTCAGCCGGGTGCTGGGACGACTGCCCCAGGGCGCGGACGCGGTGGTCGAACTGGACGGCTTCTTCATGGATCACGCCGCCTACGAGGCGATCCAGGACTGGAGCAACGCCCATACCGCGCACGGCGGGCAGGTAGCCTTCGCCGGTCGCTCGGGCGGCAGGATCGCCGAGCCCGCCGCCGCGGCCCACTCCTGCTGCCGGCCATGGACGCCGTGGCGCAACCATCACTGTCACGACCGGCCCGAGCACGCTCCTCCCCCGCAGGCTGCCGACAGCCGACCGCATCCCGCGCCCGGCCTCACGCCCGACCCGGCCACCGCCTCCCTCGCCCCGGCCGCCCTGAGCATCGCCCCGCCCGAGCCCGGCACCGGCGCCCCCACGGCTGCGGCCCCACAGCCCTCGCACTGCCCACCGCCGCAACCGGCCCCCGCGGTTCCCGCCGCGCCCACCACTCCCGCGCCGGCCCAGGCACCCCCCACCACGCCCTCCACGCCGCCACCTCCCGGTTCGCGATCGGCCCCCGCCCTCCACGGTGCGGCTGCCGAGTACGACGGACAGGCCGGGCCCGCCGCAGCCGCAAGCCCCACCAGCCCCGCCGCCCACGGCGGACACCGCCTGGCCAGAGGTCTCAGCTCGTTCCAGCGCGATACGGCGCCCCTGGTCCGCGCGGAGCTGGCGCGCCTCGCCAGAGAGGGCCAGCACCCCTCGCAGCTCTTCATCACCTGCGCGGACTCCCGCCTGGTAACGAGCATGATCACGGCCAGCGGCCCCGGTGATCTGTTCACCGTGCGCAACATCGGCAATCTGGTCCCGCTTCCGGACACCGAGCGGGGTGACCACTCGGTGGGGGCGGCGATCGAGTACGCGGTGGATGTGCTCGGCGTCGAGTCCATCACCGTCTGCGGCCACTCGGACTGCGGCGCGATGAACGCACTGCTGGCGGCCCCTCCGCTCCACCCGGCCACCGCACCGGACTCCCCGGCCGCCCGAAACTCCCCGGACACCCCCCACACCTCGCTGGCGCGGTGGCTCCGGCACGGGCTCCCCAGTCTGGACCGGATGACCTCGGCCGGAGAGGCCCGAGCACGGCTGGCCGGCCGACCGGCCGCCGACGCGGTGGAGCAGCTCTGCCTGACCAACGTCGTGCAGCAGCTCGACCATCTCAGGGCGCACCCCACGGTGGCCCGCCACATCGCCGAGGGCGCCCTGCGGCTCCACGGGATGTACTTCCACGTGGCCGAGGCCCAGTCCTACCTGCTGGCCGAGAGCGCGAGCGCGGCGGACGGGCGAGCCGCGGTGTTCGACCCGGTGGTGCCCGCCCGTCCGGCCGAGTTGGCTCGTACCGGCGCCTGAACCGCAGGCCGCCCGGGTACGTGAGACCCAGTGACCCCGCTTCCGGCCCGGACCGGCCGCCGCACCGGTGCAAACGCGCCGATTCGACGCGCCGCGCCGGTGCGGAAGCGGGATCATGCCTTATACACGAGACACAGGTCTAAACCAATTCCCGGCAGACCCTTGTCACCCGGCCTTCGGACTGATGAGCTATGCCCTGGGACACAACGGACACCCTGGGACTGGGAGAAGTCGTGAGCAACGAAAGCCTGGCCAACCTGCTTCGGGAAGAGCGGAAGTTCTCTCCGCCTGCCGAACTGGCCGCCAACGCCAACGTCACCGCCGAGGCGTACGAGCAGGCCAAAGCGGACCGGCTGGGCTTCTGGGCCGAGCAGGCCCGACGCCTGACGTGGGAGACCGAACCGACCGAGACGCTCGACTGGAGCAACCCGCCCTTCGCCAAGTGGTTCGCGGACGGCAAGCTCAACGTCGCGTACAACTGCGTGGACCGTCACGTCGAGGCAGGCAACGGTGACCGGGTCGCCATCCACTTCGAGGGCGAGCCGGGCGACAGTCGCGCCATCACCTACGCGGAGCTGAAGGACGAGGTCTCGCGCGCCGCCAACGCCCTGACCGAACTGGGTGTCGGCAAGGGCGACCGCGTCGCCGTCTACCTGCCGATGATCCCCGAGGCCGCCGTCGCGATGCTGGCCTGCGCCCGCATCGGCGCCGCACACTCGGTCGTGTTCGGCGGCTTCTCCGCCGACGCCATCGCGGCCCGCATCCAGGACGCCGACGCCAAGGTCGTCATCACCGCCGACGGCGGATACCGCCGCGGCAAGCCGTCCGCGCTCAAGCCCGCGGTGGACGACGCCGTCTCCCGCATCGACGGCGTGGAGCACGTCCTCGTGGTCCGCCGCACCGGCCAGGACACCGCGTGGACCGAGGGCCGCGACATCTGGTGGCACGAGATCACCGGCCGCCAGTCCGCCGAGCACACCCCCGAGGCGTTCGAGGCGGAGCAGCCGCTCTTCATCCTGTACACGTCGGGCACCACGGGTAAGCCCAAGGGCATCCTGCACACCTCCGGCGGCTACCTCACCCAGGCGGCCTACACCCACCACGCGGTCTTCGACCTCAAGCCGGAGACCGACGTCTACTGGTGCACCGCCGACATCGGCTGGGTGACCGGCCACTCGTACATCGTCTACGGGCCGCTGGCCAACGGCGCCACGCAGGTGATGTACGAGGGCACCCCCGACACCCCGCACCAGGGGCGCTTCTGGGAGGTCATCCAGAAGTACGGCGTCACGATCCTCTACACCGCGCCGACCGCGATCCGGACGTTCATGAAGTGGGGAGACGACATCCCCGCCAAGTTCGACCTGTCGTCGCTGCGCGTGCTCGGGTCGGTCGGTGAGCCGATCAACCCCGAGGCGTGGATGTGGTACCGCAAGCACATCGGTGCCGACAAGTGCCCGATCGTGGACACCTGGTGGCAGACCGAGACCGGCACGATGATGATCTCGCCGCTCCCCGGTGTCACCGAGACCAAGCCGGGCAGCGCCCAGCGCGCCCTTCCGGGCATCTCGGCGACCGTCGTGGACGACGAGGCCAACGAGGTTCCCAACGGCGGGGGCGGCTACCTGGTCCTCACCGAGCCGTGGCCGTCGATGCTCCGTACCATCTGGCGCGACGACCAGCGGTTCCTCGACACCTACTGGTCCCGGTTCGAGGGCAAGTACTTCGCCGGCGACGGCGCCAAGAAGGACGAGGACGGCGACATCTGGCTGCTCGGCCGGGTGGACGACGTGATGCTCGTGTCCGGGCACAACATCTCGACCACCGAGGTCGAGTCGGCGCTCGTGTCGCACCCCTCCGTCGCGGAAGCGGCCGTGGTCGGCGCCGCCGACGAGACGACCGGCCAGGCCATCGTCGCCTTCGTCATCCTGCGGGGTACGGCGACCGCCTCCGACGACCTGCTGGCGGAGCTGCGCAACCACGTCGGCTCGACGCTCGGCCCGATCGCCAAGCCGAAGCGCATCATGCCGGTGGCGGAGCTGCCCAAGACCCGTTCCGGCAAGATCATGCGCCGCCTGCTGCGCGACGTCGCGGAGAACAGGGCGCTGGGAGACGTCACGACCCTGACCGACTCCTCGGTCATGGACCTGATCCAGAGCCAGCTCCCCTCCGCTCCGTCGGAGGACTGAGGGTCCGGGGTCCGGCAGGCCGAGGACCTCGAAGGGCGGACCCGATCCGAAGGGCACCCGGTGACGCGCCGGGTGCCCTTCGGGGACTTAGGGTGAAGGTCACCACTCCCACGCATCCCCCGCCCCCATGCCCCGCGGGTACAGTGGCAGCTGATCGTCAAAAGATAAGAAAATCTCTACAGGGGTGCCGGGAAGTCTGGTCGGCAAGTGCATCAGCCATGCCATCGCTGCCGTACCGACCCGGAGGTCTCCCCCCGTGACCGCACGCACCCCCGCGCCCCCCGGCCCTCGCCGCACCTTTCTGGGGCGGCTTCCGCTGCCCGAGCGCAATTACGTCGCCGAAGCCCTGCGCACGGAGACCGTCGGGGGCGTCATCCTGCTGGTCGCCGCGGTGGCGGCGCTGGTGTGGGCCAACACCGCCGGCGGGAGTTACGAGACCGTCAGCCACTTCCACATCGGGCCCGAGAGCCTCGGGCTGAACCTCTCCGTGGCGCACTGGGCCGCCGACGGGCTGCTCGCCGTCTTCTTCTTCGTCGCCGGTGTCGAACTCAAACGGGAACTCGTGGCGGGTGAGCTGCGCGACCCGAAGGCGGCGGCACTGCCCGTGGTCGCCGCGCTCTGCGGCATGATCGTCCCGGCGCTCGTCTACACACTGGTGAACGTGGCCGGCGACGGTTCCATGGACGGCTGGGCCGTTCCCACCGCCACCGACATCGCCTTCGCCCTCGCCGTCCTCGCCGTCATCGGCACCTCACTGCCGGCCGCGCTCCGGGCGTTTCTGCTGACCCTCGCCGTCGTGGACGACCTCTTCGCGATCCTGGTCATCGCGATCTTCTTCACCGAGGACATCAACTTCCTGGCGCTCGGCGGCGCCTTCGTCGGCCTGGCCGTCTTCTATCTGCTGCTCCGCCTGGGCGTACGCGGCTGGTACGTCTACGTACCGCTCGCCCTGGTCATCTGGGGCCTGATGTACAACAGCGGCATCCACGCCACCATCGCCGGTGTCGCCATGGGCCTGATGCTGCGCTGCACCCGGCGCGAGGGCGAGGAGCACTCCCCCGGCGAACACGTCGAGCACCTGGTGCACCCCCTGTCGGCGGGCTTCGCCGTACCGGTCTTCGCACTGTTCTCCGCGGGCGTCTCCCTCTCCGGCGGCGCGCTGGCGGGCGTGTTCAGCCGACCCGAGACGCTCGGGGTCGTGCTGGGGCTCATCGCCGGCAAGACGATCGGGGTATTCGGCGGTACCTGGCTGACCACCCGGCTCACCAAGGCCGAACTCAACAAGGACCTGGCCTGGGCCGACGTCTTCGCCGTCGCCACCCTCGCCGGCATCGGCTTCACCGTGTCGCTGCTGATCGGCGAGCTGGCCTTCGCCGGTGACGACGACATGATCAACGAGATCAAGGCGTCGGTGCTGCTCGGCTCCCTCATCGCCGCCGCACTCTCCGGTGTACTGCTCAAACTCCGGGTACGGAAGTACCGGGCACTGTCCGACGCCGAGGAGCTCGACGAGGACGGTTCCGGGGTACCGGACGTCTACGAACAGGACGATCCCGCGTACCACCTGAGGATGGCCGCGATCCACGAGGAGAAGGCGGCCGAGCACCGTCGCCGTGCCCGACTGGCGGGGGCAGCGAGCAACGAGCCGGACAGTCCGGCATGATCTGACATCGGACGTGTTGAACAGGAGAGGGAGTCAGGGATGAGCGACCCCGGCAATTACGCGGGCAGCGCCGACCGCAGTCTCGGCCAGCTGGTCGCGTCGGCGACGGCCGAGCTGTCGGCGCTGGTGCACGACGAAATCGCCCTGGCCAAGGCCGAGGTGCGGCAGGACGTCAAGCGTGGCGTGATCGGCAGCGTGGCGTTCATCGTCACGGGCGTGCTGATCCTGTTCTCCATCCCGGTGCTGAGCTTCGCGGCCGCGTACGGCATCCACAACCTGGGGCTCGGGCTGGCCTGGTCGTTCCTGATCGTCGGCGGCGCGTTCATCCTGCTGGGTCTCCTGCTCGCGCTGTTCGGCTACGCGAAGATCAAGAAGGTCAAGCCGCCGGAGAAGTCCATCGCGTCCGCCAAGCAGACCGCCGCCGTCCTGCAGGGCGTCAAGCCGCATCCCCGTCCGGAGCCCGCCTCCGATGCCATCCTCCCGGTGGGCGGCAGCACCCGCTCGGACCGGGCCGTCGAAAGCGCACCGGTCCAGGACAAGGCGTCCGCTGTGGCACGCTCGTCCACATGACCGTCCCCGATTCCAGCGCAGTCGGCCCCCTGGGCCCGGAGGACCGGGCGGGCCGCGCGCGGCCGGCCGCACCGGCGGAATCCGTTTCCTTCGCCCCGTCGGGCGGCCCCGTCCGCCTCGACGGACCCTGGACCCACCGGGACGTCGCGGCGAACGGCGCCCGCTTCCACATCGCCGAAATGGGTGAAGGGCCACTGGTTCTCCTCCTGCACGGCTTCCCGCAGTTCTGGTGGACCTGGCGCCACCAGCTGCCCGCGCTCGCCGAGGCCGGATTCCGGGCCGTGGCGATGGATCTGCGCGGTGTCGGCGGCAGCGACCGCACCCCCCGCGGCTACGATCCCGCCAATCTGGCCCTCGACATCACCGGCGTGATCAGGTCGCTCGGTGAACCGGATGCCGCGCTGGTCGGCCACGACATGGGCGGCTACCTGGCCTGGACGGCGGCCGTGATGCGCCCGAAGCTGGTGCGCCGGCTGGTCGTCTCCTCGATGCCCCACCCCAGGCGGTGGCGCTCCTCGATGCTTTCCGACTTCGCCCAGTCGCGCGCCGGCTCGTACATCTGGGGTTTCCAGCGGCCGTGGGTGCCGGAGCGTCAGTTGGTGGCCGACGACGCCGCGTTGGTGGGGCGCCTGATCAGTGACTGGGCGGGCCCCGGCAAGACCGACTTCCCCGACGAGGCGACGCTGGGCGTGTACCGGCGGGCGATGACCATCCCTTCGACGGCTCACTGCTCGATCGAGCCGTACCGCTGGATGGTGCGCTCGCTGGCGCGTCCGGACGGCATCCAGTTCAACCGGCGCATGAAGCGACCCGTCCGGGTGCCGACGCTCCACCTGCACGGTTCACTCGATCCGGCGGTCCGCACCCGCAGTTCGGCCGGGTCCGGCGAGTACGTCGAGGCGCCCTACCGTTGGCGACTTTTCGACGGTCTCGGGCACTTCCCCCACGAGGAGGACCCGGCCGGGTTCTCGGCCGAACTCATCAACTGGCTCAAGGATTCCGAACCGGACCGCTAGCCGATGCGCACACGTGTCCGAGAAAGAGCCACGTGCCCGGCGCATAGGCCAATTGGCTGACGAACAGACGGTTACGGACCATGAGGCACGGGCAGACGTCCCGGTATGGGCTGGACGCACGACTTCGGTGACGCAGCACGCAACCGTCGCTCGACCGCCACGGCGGTTCCGGGCATTCATGAGGGGGACGGCCTCCAGGGCCGGGTGCAGGCTATGCACGTTGTGGACGATCCCCGGCTCGGCATCTCGCGCATCCTGCGCCGCAGGGCCCGCTGGGTCTCGGCGCGGCTGCGCCATCCCCGCAACTGACCCCGCGCACATCCCCTAGGGGATGTGGCAGACACCCCCTAAAGCGCACACCCCTGGCTGTCGACCTGCTGGTTGGCGGTACGGCCGCGTGCGATGTCGTCGCGGATCTCGTCCGCCGTCAGCGCGTAGCCGGTGTCCGGGTCGTCGAGCGACTTGGCGAACACGACCCCGTACACCTCGCCCTCAGGGGTGAGGAGCGGGCCGCCGGAGTTGCCCTGGCGGACCGTCGTGTACAGGGAGTACACATCGCGGCGGACCGTGCCCCGGTGGTAGATGTCGGGGCCGTTGGCGTCGATGCGGGCCCGGACGCGCGCGGAGCGTACGTCGTACGCGCCGTTCTCCGGGAAGCCGGCGACGATGGCGCTGTCCCCCGACTCCGCGTCACGCTTGGTGTCGGCGAAGCGCAGCGGCTCGGCGTCCAGGTCCGGGACGTCGAGCACGGCGATGTCGCGCTGCCAGTCGTAGAGGACGACCTTCGCGTCGTACAGGCGTCCCTGGCCGCCGATCTGGACGGTCGGCTCGTCGACGCCACCGACGACATGGGCGTTGGTCATGACGCGACGGTCGGCGAACACGAAGCCGGTGCCCTCCAGGACCTTGCCGCAGCTCGGGGCCGTACCCACGACCTTGACGATGGACTGCTTGGCGCGCGCCGCCACCGGGCTGCCCACCAGGGCCGGGTCGGGGGCCCTGACCTCGGTGATCGGTTCGTTGGCGAACGGGCTGAAGACCTGCGGGAAGCCGTTCTGCGCGAGGACCGACGAGAAGTCCGTGAACCAGGTGGACGCCTGCGGGGGCATCACCCGGGAGACGCCCAGCAGGACCGAGGAGCTGCGGACCTCCTTGCCGAGCGTCGGCAGCGAGGTGCCCGCCAGGGCGGAGCCGATCAGCCAGGCGACCAGCAGCATCGCCACCACGTTGACGAGGGCGCCGCCGGTCGCGTCCAGGGCGCGCGCGGGCGACCAGGTGATGTGGCGCCGGAGCTTGTTGCCGAGGTGGGTGGTGAACGCCTGGCCCACCGACGCGCACACGATCACGATGACGACCGCGACGACGGCCGCCGTGGAGGAGACCTCCGAACCGTCCGTCAGCTGGTCCCACAGGACCGGCAGGAGGTAGACGGCGACGAGACCGCCGCCCAGGAACCCGATCACCGACAGAATGCCGACGACGAACCCCTGGCGGTAGCCGATGACCGCGAACCACACGGCGCCGGCCAGCAGCAGGAAGTCCAGCACGTTCACCGTCTATAGCCTCGCAGATTCGTCACCGGGCCCGTACGTCTCCGCGGTCCGGGCGGTCTTGGAGCTGCGGAGCACGGAAGTCAGCCTGTCATGTGCGCCAGTCGAGCGGCACCTGCTTGGCCCTGTCCCACGGGCGTTCCCACCCCGCGAAGTGCAGAATCCGGTCGATCACCCCGGCCGTGAACCCCCAGACGAGTGCCGATTCGACCAGGAATGCCGGGCCCTGGTGGCCGCTGGGGTGGATGGCCGTCGCCCGGTTGGCCGGGTCCGTGAGATCCGCCACGGGCACGGTGAAGACCCGCGCGGTCTCACCCGGATCGACGACCCCGACCGGGCTGGGCGTACGCCACCAGCCGAGGACGGGCGTCACGACGAAGCCGCTGACCGGGATGTAGAGCCGGGGCAGTACGCCGAAGAGCTGCACCCCGCGCGGATCGAGCCCGGTCTCCTCCTCGGCCTCCCGCAGCGCTGCCCTGAGCGGCCCGGTCGTCGCCTGGTCGCCGTCCTCCGGGTCGAGCGAGCCGCCGGGGAAGGACGGCTGGCCCGGATGGGAGCGCAGGCTTCCGGCCCGCTCCATGAGCAGCAGCTCCGGGCCCCGCGCCCCCTCCCCGAACAGGACGAGCACGGCCGACTGCCGGCCCGCGCCGCTCGCGGGCGGCAGGAAGCGGCTGAGCTGCTGGGGCCGTACGGTACGCGCGGCGCGGGCGACGGGATCGAGCCAGCCGGGCAGGCCCTCCTCCGAGACGGTCACCGGGGAGCCGCCGTGCCCGGCGCCTCCGCGCGCCACCGGGGCACGGCGCTCCGCGTCGCCGTGCCGCTCCTGGCCCTGCCGTTCCGTGCCGGGTTCATGCGTCTTCATGGGCACCCCTCCGTCTCACAACGCCTGTCGTCCCGCGATTCGTTCCGCAGCGGCGGTACGCGTCAGCCGGCGCCGAGCGGAGGGGCCGGGCTACCCGGATAGTCCGGCGGCGGGTTCAGCCGCTGGCCCGGCTGGCCGCCCATCTCGTACTTCAGCAGCTTGCGAGCCTTCTCCGGGTCGGTCTCGCCCTCGCCGTACGAGGGGCAGAGCGGGGCGATCGGGCAGGCGCCGCAGGCGGGCTTGCGGGAGTGGCAGACCCGGCGGCCGTGGAAGACGACGCGGTGCGAGAGCATGGTCCACTCGCTCTTGGGGAAGATGGCCGCGATCTCCGCCTCGACCTTCTCCGGGTCCTCCTGCTCCGTCCATTTCCACCGCCGGACCAGCCGCCCGAAGTGCGTGTCCACGGTGATCCCGGGGACTCCGAACGCGTTGCCGAGCACCACGTTGGCCGTCTTGCGGCCGACGCCCGGCAGCTTCACGAGATCCACGAGCCGCCCCGGCACCTCACCGCCGAAGTCGTCCCGGAGCATGGTGGACAGGCCGAGGAGCGACTTCGCCTTGGCGCGGAAGAAGCCGGTCGGCCGGATCAGCTCCTCCAGCTCCTCCGGGGCGGCGGCGGCCATGTCCTCGGGGGTGGGAAAGGCGGCGAAGAGGGCGGGGGTGGTCTGGTTGACCCTCAGGTCGGTGGTCTGGGCGGAGAGGACCGTCGCGACCAGCAGCTCGAACGGATTGCGGAAGTCCAGCTCGGGATGGGCGTACGGGTAGACCTCGGCCAGTTCGCGGTTGATCCGGCGGGCGCGGCGGACCATCGCCAGATGCGATTCCGGCCGCCCCGGCTTCCGCTTCGGCCCCCCGGCCCCGGACGCCTGCCCCTTCTTCGCGCCGGACCCGCTTTCCGCCGTTTTCCTCAGGTTCTTCCGGTCATCCGCACCCTGTTCGCCCACAGCGGAATCATGGCCATCCGACACTCCATCAGCCCCCTTGGCCTGCGTTCTCACCGGCATCCCGGACTCCCGGCAAGCCTAGAGCCCGGCACTGACATCCGCCCCGGTCACCGGTGATCCACCCCCAATCGGCCCCCTGCCGTACCCCTCGGCACGCGCGTGCGTCAAACTGGTTTGTGATTGATCGCACTGTTTTACCGTCCGGCATGATGGGGACCACGGTTCCCTGGACAGGCCGACAAGGAGAGAACTCGTGGACGACGTTCTGCGGCGCGCCCCGCTTTTCGCGGCGCTCGATGACGAGCAGGCCGCGGAGCTCCGCGCCTCGATGAGTGAGGTGACCCTCGCGCGCGGCGACGCGCTGTTCCACGAGGGCGATCCCGGCGACCGCCTCTACGTGGTCACCGAGGGCAAGGTGAAGCTCCACCGCACCTCCCCCGACGGTCGAGAGAACATGCTGGCGGTCCTCGGGCCCGGCGAGCTGATCGGTGAGCTGTCGCTGTTCGACCCCGGCCCGCGCACGGCCACCGCCACCGCGCTGACCGAGGTCAAGCTCCTCGGCCTGGGCCACGGCGATCTGCAGCCCTGGCTCAACGCCCGCCCGGAGGTGGCCACGGCCCTGCTGCGCGCGGTCGCGCGGCGCCTGCGCAAGACCAACGACCAGATGTCCGACCTGGTCTTCTCCGATGTCCCCGGCCGCGTCGCCCGCGCCCTCCTGGACCTGTCGCGCCGCTTCGGCGTCCAGTCCGAGGAAGGCATCCACGTGGTGCACGACCTGACGCAGGAGGAGCTGGCCCAGCTGGTCGGCGCCTCCCGCGAGACGGTCAACAAGGCCCTCGCGGACTTCGCCGGCCGCGGCTGGCTGCGGCTGGAGGCCCGCGCCGTGATCCTGCTGGACGTGGAGCGGCTGGCGAAGCGCTCGCGCTGACCCGGCGCCGTACGCCTCGGGTGAAGGGCCCCGCCGGGACCGGCGGGGCCCTTCCGCGTGTGCCCTCAGATCAGCCCGTGCTCGACCAGGTACTCCAGCTGCGCCCGCACCGACAGTTCCGCCGCCGGCCACAGCGAACGGTCCACGTCCGCGTAGACATGGGCCACCACCTCGGCCGAGGTCCGGTAGCCGGACTCCACGGCCGTCTCCACCTGGGCCAGCCGGTGCGCGCGGTGGGCCAGGTAGAACTCGACCGCGCCCTGCGCGTCCTCCAGGACCGGGCCGTGACCCGGCAGGATCGTGTGCACCCCGTCGTCGACGGTCAGCGAGCGCAGCCGCCGCAGCGTGTCCAGGTAGTCCCCCAGCCGGCCGTCCGGGTGCGCCACCATGGTCGTGCCGCGTCCGAGGACCGTGTCCCCGGTCAGCACGGCCCCGTCGGCCGGCAGATGGAACGACAGCGAGTCCGACGTGTGCCCGGGCGTCGGCACCACGTACATCTCCAGGCCGCCGGTCGTGATCACGTCACCCGTGCCGAGGCCCTCGTCACCGAGCCGCATCGCCGGGTCGAGCGCCCGCACCTTGGACCGAGTCAGCTCCGCGAACCGGGCCGCGCCCTCCGCGTGGTCCGCGTGGCCGTGGGTGAGGAGCGTCAGCGCGATCCGGCGGCCGGCCCGCTCGGCGGTGTCGATGACGGCCCGCAGATGGTTCTCGTCCAGCGGGCCCGGATCGATGACCACCGCCAGGTCCGAGTCCGGCTCCGCGACGATCCACGTGTTGGTCCCGTCCAGCGTCATCGCGGAGGGGTTGGGTGCCAGGACGTTGACCGTACGGGTGGTGGCGGGGCCGGTGAGCACGCCACCGCGCGGCTGTCCGGGCAGCGCCGCAGCGTCGCTCATCGCGCTCCGCCTTCCGCCTCGGCCGCGGAAAGGCGCTTCGTGAACTCCGCGTGCCCCGGCCAGCTCAGCACCAGCTCGTCACCGTCCAGCCGGGCCTGCGCGAGTACGGGGGTGAGGTCCTGGTCCGACGCCGCCGCCAGTGCCCGCGCGGCGGTGGCGTACGGGCGGAGCGTCCGCAGCGTCGCCACGGTCGGCGGCATCATCAGCAGTTCGCCCCGGTCGTAGCCGTCGGCCGCGTCGCCCGGCGTGATCCACACCGTGCGGTCCGCCTCCGTGGAGGCGTTACGGGTGCGCTGGCCCGCGGGGAGCGCGGCGACGAAGAACCAGGTGTCGTAGCGGCGCGGCTCGAACTCCGGCGTGATCCAGCGCGCCCACGCCCCGAGCAGGTCGGAGCGCAGCACCAACCCGCACCGTTCCAGGAACGCGGCGAACGACAGGTCCCGCGCGACCAGAGCCGCCCGGTCGGCCTCCCAGTCCTCGCCCGTGATGTCGCTGACGACCGTCTCCGGCGTCGGCCCGGCGAGCAGGACCCCGGCCTCCTCGTACGTCTCGCGGACGGCCGCGCAGACGATCGCCTGCGCCTCGGCGGGTGTGTCGACGCCCAGCCGCCGGGCCCAGGTCTCCAGCGCGGGACCGGCCCAGCCGACGAGCCGGTCGTCGTCGCGCGGGTCCACGCCGCCGCCCGGATAGGCGTACGCCCCTGCGGCGAAGGCCATCGAGGTGCGCCGGCGCAGCATGTGGACGGCGGGCGCGCCCCCGGCGGCATCGTCCCGGAGCAGCATCACGGTGGCGGCCCGGCGGGGCACGGCGGCCGTCAGCTCGCCTGCGGCGAGGGCCCTGATCCGGCCGGGCCATTCCGGGGGGTACCACTGACCATTGGACATGGCCGGAGGCTATCCGGAACCGCGCCGATGTTCGAGAGGTAACCCCTCTCCGTCCATGGCGGCTACACCTACCTCGGCGCGGCCTCCGGAAATACCTTGGCGCGGCCTCCGTAAACGCGTGATCCCGCCCGGTCGTGGCGACCGGGCGGGATCGGCGGCGGACCCGGGTCCGCTCAGGCCTCGGTCAGCTCGACCTGGATCTCGACCTCGACCGGCGCGTCCAGCGGCAGCACGGCGACGCCCACGGCGCTGCGGGCGTGCACGCCCTTGTCCCCGAGGACCTCGCCCAGCAGCTCGCTCGCGCCGTTGACCACACCGGGCTGCCCCGTGAAGTCGGTGGCCGACGCGACGAAGCCGACGACCTTCACGACGCGCGCGATGCGGTCCAGGTCGCCCACGACCGACTTCACGGCGGCCAGGGCGTTCAGCGCGCAGGTCTTGGCCAGCTCCTTGGCCTCGTCGGGCGTGACCTCGGCACCGACCTTGCCGGTGACGGCGAGCTTGCCGTCCACCATCGGCAGCTGGCCGGACGTGTACACGTACACGCCCGACTGCACGGCCGGCTGGTACACGGCCAGCGGCGGCACGACGGTCGGCAGCGGCAGCCCCAGCTCGGCGAGCTTCGCCTCGACGGTTCCCGCCACTACTGCTTCTCCCGCTTCAGGTACGCCACGAGCTGCTCGGGGTTGTTCGGGCCGGGAACGACCTGGACCAGCTCCCAGCCGTCCTCGCCCCAGGTGTCCAGAATCTGCTTGGTCGCGTGCACGAGAAGGGGCACGGTCGCGTATTCCCACTTGGTCATGGCCCGACTGTAATGCCTGCGCGATCCAGGGCACGCGCAGCCTCGTGCGTAGGCTGCGGTGCGACTGGTTAGGCTCGAATACGTGAGCAGGTTCCAGGTCGTCAGCGGCAAGGGCGGTACCGGTAAGACCACGGTCGCCGCCGCCCTCGCGCTCGCCCTCGCGGCCGAGGGCAGGCGCACCCTCCTCGTGGAGGTCGAGGGCAGACAGGGCATCGCCCAGCTCTTCGAGGCGGACTCCCTTCCCTACGAGGAGCGCAGGATCGCCGTCGCCCCCGGAGGCGGCGAGGTCTACGCGCTCGCGATCGACGCGGAGCTGGCGCTCCTCGACTACCTCCAGATGTTCTACAAGCTCGGCGGCGCGGGCCGGGCGCTCAAGAAGCTCGGCGCCATCGACTTCGCGACCACCATCGCTCCCGGCGTACGCGACGTCCTGCTGACGGGCAAGGCCTGCGAGGCGGTCCGGCGCAAGGACCGGCAGAACCGGTTCGTCTACGACTACGTGATCATGGACGCCCCGCCGACCGGCCGCATCACGCGCTTCCTCAATGTGAACGACGAGGTGGCCGGGCTCGCCCGGATCGGCCCGATACACAATCAGGCCCAGGCCGTGATGCGGGTGCTGAAGTCCCCGGAGACCGCGGTGCACCTGGTCACCCTGCTGGAGGAGATGCCGGTCCAGGAGACCGCGGACGGCATCGCGGAACTGCGCGCCGCCGAACTGCCGGTGGGCCGGGTCATCGTGAACATGGTGCGCCCGCGGCTGCTGGACGGCGACGCGCTGGGCGACGCCGCGAGCGGCCGGCGCAAGGAGATCGCCAAGACGCTGACGAGGGCGGGCGTGACCGGCGCGGCGGGGCTCGTGCGCCCCCTGGTCGAACAGGCCGCCGAGCACACCCAGCGGGTCGCCCTGGAACGCGAACAGCGCGCGGTCCTGGCGGGCCTCGGCCTGCCGGGGTACGAGCTTCCGCTGATCGGCGAGGGAGTCGACCGGGCCGGGCTCGACGAGCTGGCCGCCGCGCTCCGCGAACAGGGCGCGGGCCTACAGGAGTCCGGACGAGGGGCGGGTGCATGACAGCGCGCACAGGGGCAGCGGCGGGCACGGGCGGGAACGCGGCGGACGCCGCCACGGGCAGGCGTGCGGCAGGCG
>NZ_JAKRGC010000065.1 GCF_022347745.1 Streptomyces sp. OfavH-34-F | reverse complement strand
GGGCGTACAGGCGGTCGGTCATCCGCAGCGCGAAGCGGCCGGCCATGCGGTTGCCGGCGCGGCCCAGGGAGCGGGCGCCCGTGACGACGGGCGGGAAGTCGCCGGTGGGCGCGGTGGGCTGGAGGTACACGCCGAGGGCGGGGATGCCGGTGGCCTCGGCGAGGTGCCAGCCCAGCGGGGCGGTCGTCGTCGAGAGCAGCAGCAGGTCCGTGCCCCGGTCCACGGCGTCGGCGAACCCCTGGCCCAGTTCGCCGACGAACGCGGCGGCGGCCCGCATGAGTTCCCGTCCGCCGCCGCCTCCGCCGCCCTTGCGCGGGTCGGCGGGGAGCGCGCGGAACTCCAGCCCGGCCGCGCGGACCAGGGGGGCGAAGGCGTCCGTGGTGGCGAGCACGACGTCGTGGCCGGCGGTGCGGAGCGCGGCGCCCAGGCCCGTGTAGGGGGCGACGTCGCCCCGCGATCCGGCGGCGGCGATCAGGATTCTCATCGGTCCTCCTCGGCACCGGGTCCGGTGCCGGTGCGGCGGGTGGCGTTGGCGTGGACGGCCCCGCGCAGCCAGGCGGCGAGCCCGGGACGCTGCTGGGACGGCGGTACGACCAGGGCGAAGGCGCGTGGATCGGCGGCGAAGTCGTCGGCGATGCGCCGGTGCATGTCCGGCGGGCAGGCGGTGAACCAGCGCGAGATGTGCAGGCGGTGCTCCTCGGCGAGGTCCATGGCCCGCTCGCCGTCCCCCGGTTCCCCCTCGTCGAAGGCGGCCAGCAGTTCGGCGCGCCAGGCCGTGGCCTCGCCCATGAGCCGCCGCCAGTCCTCCTTGGTGTGGGCGGCGGCGCGGGTCATCGACTCGCGGCGGCCCGGCGAGTCCGCCCACTTGAGCTCCGCCTCGGTGGCGTAGCTCAGGTCGAAGGTGATCTCGCCGAACACCTCGAAGCGCTCCTGCGGGGTGAGCGACACCCCGGTCCGCTGCACCTCGATCGCGCGCCGGGCCACCTCGGAGAGCCGTTGCAGCCGGGCGATCTCGGCCGCCAGCCGCTCCTGCCGTGCCAGCAACTGGTCCAGGGCGTTGGCCTGCGGATCCTTGAAGATCTCGGCGATCTCGTCGAGGGAGAAGCCCAGTTCGCGGTAGAAGAGGATCTGCTGGAGGCGGACCAGGTCGGCCTCCTCGTACAGCCGGTATCCGGCCGGGGAGCGGCCGCTGGGCGACAGCAGCCCGGCCTTGTCGTAGTGGTGCAGCGTGCGCACGGTCACTCCGGCGAAGGCCGCGACCTGCCCCACGGAATAGCTCATCCACCTGCCCTTTCGTCGCGACCGATCCTCAAGCCTGACGTAAGGGGAGGGTCAAGCCGGGCCCGGTCCGGGGCCACCGGCACGTCAGCCACCCCCACCCACGTAACGAAAGGTACATTTCACCCCCACAGGGGCGTTGTTCCGTGTTCCCGCCCGCCCCCTCCGGCCGCAGCCCCCGCACCAGGAAGGGCCCGATCCGTGTCCGCAGTCACCGATGAACGGCCCCACACGGCGAAGCTCTCGCTGCTGACGCTGTCCGCGCTGGTCGTGGGCTCCATGGTCGGCGCGGGCGTGTTCTCGCTGCCCCGGCGCTTCGCCGAGGAGACCGGCGTCGCGGGGGCGCTGATCGCCTGGACGGTCGCGGGCACGGGCATGCTGATGCTGGCCTTCGCCTTCCAGTCCCTGGCGGTGCGCCGGCCGGACCTGGACGCCGGGGTGTACGCGTACGCCAAGGCCGGGTTCGGCGAGTACCTCGGGTTCTTCTCGGCGTTCGGCTACTGGGCGAGCGCCTGCGTGGGCAACGTGACGTACTGGGTGCTGATCATGTCCACCATCGGCACCGTCTGGCCGGCCCTCGGCGACGGGGACACCGTCCTGGCCGCCGCGCTCTCCTCGGCCGGCCTGTGGGGCTTCTTCCTGCTGATCCGGCGGGGCGTGAAGGAGGCCGCCGCGATCAACCGCATCGTCACGGTCGCCAAGGTCGTGCCGATCCTGGTCTTCGTCGTGCTGGCGCTCTTCTTCCTCGACACGGACGTGTTCGCGCGGAACTGGGGCGGCGCCGACTACGCCGGTTCCCTGTTCGACCAGATCCGCGGCACCATGCTGGCCACCGTCTTCGTCTTCCTCGGTGTCGAGGGGGCGAGCGTCTACTCCCGGCACGCCAGGCGCCGCCGGGACGTGGGCCGGGCCACCGTCCTGGGCTTCCTCAGCGTCTTCGCCGTCTTCGCCTCGGTCACCGTCGTCTCGTACGGGATCATGCCCATGAGCGAGATCGCGGAGCTGCGCCAGCCGTCCATGGCCGGGGTCCTGGAGCACGCCGTGGGCACCTGGGGCACCGTCTTCGTCAGCGTCGGGCTGATCGTGTCCGTCCTCGGTGCCTACCTGGCCTGGTCCCTGATGGCCGCCGAGGTGCTGTACGTGGCCGCGCAGGACCACGACATGCCGCGCTTCCTGCGCCGGGCCACCGCGGCCGACGTGCCCGTGCCCGCCCTGGTCATGAGCACCGTGCTGGTCCAGCTGATGCTGGTCGTCACGCTGCTCTCGGACGACGCGTTCAACTTCGCGCTGAACATGACCAGTTCGCTGACCCTGATCCCGTTCCTGCTCGCCGCCGCGTTCGCGCTGAAGATCTCGCTCACCGCGGACCCGCTCGCCCGGCGGCCGGCGACGGGGTGCGACCTCGCCGTCGGCGTCCTGGCCACCCTCTACACGGCGTTCCTGCTGTACGCGGCCGGGTTCAGGTTCGTCCTGCTCTCCTTCATCGTCTACGCCCCGGCCACGGTCCTGTTCGTGATGGCCCGCCGCGAGCAGGGCCGGCGCCCCTTCTCCCCCCGTGAGCTGCTGATCTGCGCCGTCTCGGTCGCCGGTGCCGCCCTGGGTGTCATCGCCCTCGCGGCTGGCTGGATCAGCCTCTGAACCGGACCCGACTCCCCCGACCCGTCTGCGAAGGACCGCCCATGACCGCTGCCAGCGCTTCCCGCACCCCGCTCGGTGTCCACTCCGAGGTCGGCCGGCTCCGCAAGGTCCTGGTGTGCGCGCCGGGCCTCGCGCACCGCAGGCTCACCCCGACCAACGCCGCCGATCTGCTCTTCGACGACGTGATGTGGGTGGAGAACGCCCAGCGGGACCACGCCGGTTTCGTGGACGCGCTCACCTCCCGGGGCGTCGAGGTCGTCGAACTGCACGGCCTCCTCGCCGAGACGATGGCGGTGCCGGGGGCGAAGGACTGGCTGCTCGACCGGAAGATCACGGCGAACGAGGCGGGCCTGGGGCTGATCGACTCCACCCGTGCCTTCCTGGACACCCTCTCCCCGGGCGCGCTCGCCGAGTTCCTGATCGGCGGCCTGGCCACCACGGACCTGCCCGACGCGTACCGCCCGCCGTACGTCGCCCTGGCCCGCGAGTCCAACGGGATGCGCGAGTACGTGATGCCGCCGCTCCCCAACACGCTGTACACCCGCGACACCACGTGCTGGCTGTACGGCGGGGTGACGCTCAACCCGCTGTACTGGCCGGCCCGGCACGACGAGACCCTGCTGATGAAGGCCGTCTACCGCTTCCATCCCGACTTCGCGGACGCCGAGGTGTGGTGGGGCGACCCGGAACGGGACTGGGGGCAGGCCACGTTCGAGGGCGGCGACATCATGCCCGTCGGCAACGGGGTCGTCCTCATGGGCATGAGCGAGCGCACCTCGCGCCAGGCCATCACCCAGGTCGCCGCCGCCCTGTTCGAGCGGGGCGCGGCCGAGCACGTCGTCGTGGCGGGCATGCCGAGGCTGCGGGCGGCGATGCATCTGGACACGGTGTTCACCTTCGCCGACCGGGACGTCGTCACCCTCTACCCGCGCATCGTGGACGCGATCCACTCCTTCTCGCTGCGGCCGGGCGGCGGCGCCGTGCCGGTGGACATCACCGACGAGGGCTCCCGGCCGTTCACCGAGGTGGTCGCCGGGGCGCTCGGGCTGCCGGGACTCCGGGTGATCGAGACGGGGGGCGATGTGTACGCCTCCGAGCGGCAGCAGTGGGACAGCGGCAACAACGCGGTCGCGGTCGAGCCGGGCGTGGTGTTCACGTACGACCGGAACACCCAGACCAACGCGCTGCTGCGGAGGGCGGGCATCGAGGTGATCGAGATCGTCGGCGCGGAGCTGGGCCGGGGGCGCGGCGGGGGCCACTGCATGACGTGCCCGCTGATCCGGGAGCCGGTGGCGTTCTGAGCCGGCCCCCCGGCCGGGCACCCCCGCCCGGACCGGCGACCCGAGCGGCGACCGGACCGGCGTGCGACATACGGCGGCCCAGCGGGATTCGGATCACCGCTGGGCCGCCGGTCGGGGCGCGCCGTCAGGGGGCACGCCGTCAGGGGGCGCTCCGTGGAGCGTGGCGCGTCAGGCGCAGGCGCCGAGGTCCTGCCAGACGCCCCACTCGCCGCCGGCGCCGGGCTTGTCACCCTGCACCCACCACTTGGCGCGCCAGTTGTGGCCCTCGTAGGAGACGGTGCTGCCGCCGGTGTAGACGGCCTCGGTGCTCCACGCGGGGGCGGTGCAGGTGTCCGTCTCGCCGCCACCGGTGTTGCCGCCGTCGCCGCCACCGGTGTTGCCGCCGTCGCCACCGCCGGTGGTACCGCCGATGTTCACGTCCACGCAGGCGTAGAAGGCGTTCCCGGTGTCCGCGACGTTCCACACGGCGAGCACCTTCTGCTTGCCGGTGAAGTTGCCGAAGTCGACCTGCTGGCTGACGTCGGCCGGCGGCTGGGCGTTGTTGCCGGCGAACTCGGCGATCTTCGTGTCGCCGATGAAGTACTGCCAGTTGGCCGTGGCGTGACGGGCCGTGTGGTGCCAGGTGAAGGTGAAGGTCTTGCCGACCGGGGTCACCTTCCAGCCCTTGCTGTCGTCGTCCAGCTCACGGTAGGCCGCGTTGCCGCCGCTGCAGCTCTTGAGGCCCTTGGGGCCCTCGACGCTCTGCGGCTCGTACTTGATCTGGCCGCAGTCGACGGCGCCGGTGGAGCACTGGTCCTGGCGGCTCGTGGGGGCGGTGACCCAGCCGTGGGCGCTCGCGGTGCCGACCTGGAGGCCGAGGGCGAGGGCGGGGGCGACCAGCGCGCCGATGGAGACAGCCGTGCGTCGCTTGATGTTCATGCCACATCACTTCCTTTGCTCTTACGGAGACTGGCCGCGTGCTCGATGGGGCGCTGGGGGGGTGCGCCCGGGCATGGGGGGAGTCGGCCGTTCCGGCGGGACGGGGGTGCGAAGCCGCCCGGTCCGTGGTCTAGACCTAGACGATGCGGTCTAGACATTAACGGGGTTCGGGCGCCAGTCAAGGGCTCGGAGCAAGCCCGCCGGCGCCTCCGCTTTTCATATTCGAGTGGTTCGTTGGCGCACTACTCGTTCGCCATTTTTAAGTGATCCTTAAGCCGCTGGTCACCGGCACCGGCCGGCCGCCCCGAGGTGAGCGGCGACGCCCCGGGTGGCCCACAGACCGTCAAATTGGTCTAGTCCTAATCTCGTCGGAATCGTTGACGCGCAGGTCACGGGCCGGTTATCACTTCTGCAACCCCCCATTCCCACCGCACCACCCGCACCCCCACGCTGGAGGCCCGCACGTGCACCCCCGCAAGACACTCACCGCCGCGCTCCTGAGCACGGCCCTCGCCGCCGGTGCGCTCGCCGCGACCGTCGGCATCGGCTCGGCTCAGGCGGCCGACGCGCCGGCTTCCGCATCGGCTTCCGCTTCCACCGGGGGCGTCCGCATCGCGTACTACGACCAGTGGAGCGTGTACGGCAACGCCTTCTACCCGAAGCACCTGGACACCCGGGGCATCGCCGGGCAGCTGGACATCATCAACTACTCGTTCGGCAACATCCACCCGACCGACCTGACGTGCTTCGAGGCCAACAAGGCGGCGGGCGACGACAACAACCCCAACGCGGGCGACGGTGCGGGCGACTCGTACGCCGACTACCAGAAGTCGTTCAGCGCCGCCGACAGCGTGGACGGCGTCGCCGACAAGTGGGACCAGCCGATCGTCGGCGTCTTCAACCAGTTCAAGGAACTGAAGGCGAAGTACCCCCACCTGAAGATCAACATCTCGCTGGGCGGCTGGACGTACTCCAAGTACTTCAGCGACGCGGCCAAGACGGACGCGAGCCGCAAGAAGCTGGTCTCCTCCTGCATCGACCAGTACATCAAGGGCAACCTGCCCGTCGAGGGCGGTTACGGCGGCCCCGGCACCGCGGCCGGCATCTTCGACGGCATCGACCTCGACTGGGAGTACCCGGCCTCCGCGGGCGGCCACCTGGGCAACCACTACGCCCCCGAGGACAAGCGCAACTTCACGCTGCTGCTCGCCGAGTTCCGCAAGCAGCTCGACGAGTACGGCGCCGCCAACGGCGGCAAGAAGTACCTGCTGACCGCCGCGTTCGGCGCCGGCCAGGACAAGATCGCGAACATCGAGACCGACAAGATCGGCCAGTACCTCGACTACGCGAACATCATGACGTACGACATGCACGGCGCGTGGGACGGCGACGGCCCGACGTACCACCAGTCGCCCCTCTACTCCGGCAGCAACGACCCGTCCGACCCGGTCGCGCCCGGCACCGAGAAGTACTCGATCGACAACGCGGTCGACTCCTGGCTCGACGGCAAGCCGGCCTACGGCATCGCCGGCGGCTTCCCGGCCGCCAAGCTGACCCTGGGCTACGAGCTGTACTACCGCGGCTGGAAGGGCGTCCCCGAGGGCGGCACCCACGGCCTCGGCCAGTCCGCCACCGGCGGCTCCTCGCCCCGCCCGCTGAGCCAGCAGGCCGGCATCGCCCACTACAAGGAGCTGGGCGGCATCGTCGACAACCCGGCGACGACCTACTGGGACGACGAGGCGAAGGCCTCCTACTTCTACAAGGACGGCGAGTTCTTCACCGGCCTGGACAAGAAGTCCATCCAGGCGCGGGCCGACTACGCCAAGCAGCGCGGCCTGGGCGGCGCGATGATGTACTCCCTGCTCGGCCTGGACGAGAACGCCACCCTGCTGAAGCAGATCAACGCGGCGATCGGCGGCTCCACCACGGGCCCCACCACCCCGCCCACCACCGAGCCGAGCACCCCGCCCACCACCGGCCCGAGCACCCCGCCCACCGGCAGCTGCGGTTCGGTCCCGGCGTACGTGGCCGGCACGGTCTACAACTCGGGCAACGAGGTCTCCCACAACGGCCGCAAGTACAAGGCCCAGTGGTGGACCCAGAACGAGACGCCGGGCAGCACCGGCGAGTGGGGCGTCTGGAAGGACCTCGGCGCCTGCTGAGCCTCCCCCCTGCTGCACCGAGCCCCCGCCGGCCCCACGCCGGCGGGGGCTCCCGCATGTCCGACGGCGGCCCCCTGAGCGGAATTCCCCACTCCGATCCCGTCTCACTATGTGATACGCCCGGACCTCGCGGCCCCCTCACGCCAAAGCGTGCACCCGCACGGCGCAAGCCTGGACCGGGGGTGAACCCAGGGGAAACACTCGACGGCAGAAGGGGAAGCGCTCGCACGCCGAGCCCGTTCATCTCACGAGGGGGGCAGCAATGGAATCTCTCATCAACGGCTGGTGGTGACTCCGGCGACGGACTCGCCGCCGGAATACCGATTCCTGTCCGCACAGGTGAGGGGCCTGCGGTCAGGCCGTACAAGGCCGTGCACGTTCGAGGGGGGATCCCTTTCATGACCGAGTCCCTGACCACCGGGGCGCGGGGGCACGCGACGCCGCCGCCGGAACTGCCGTCGCTGCTGTCGCAGGAGTTCTCCCGCGCCCCGCACCCGCACTACCGGCGCCTGCGCGAACAGGCGCCGGTGTGGTGGGACACCGAAACGAAGTGCTGGTACGTCACCCGCTACCACGAGGTCAACGCCCTGCTCCGGGACGCCCGGCTCTCGGCCCGGATCGGGGAGGGCTTCTACGGGGACCTCGGCGCGCCCGCACGGGCCGCCGTCCGGGACGTGGCGGGCTTCTTCGACTCGTGGCCCATGTTCACCGATCCCCCCGAGCACACCCGGATGCGGTCCGCGGCGGGCCCGGGATACCGTCCCGCGGGCGTCCGCCCCCTGCGGGACCGCATCGCGCGCGAGGCACGGGAACTGCTGGCCGCCCGCGACCCCGGCGACACCGATCTGCTGGGGGGCTTCATCCATCCGCTCGCCGTGTCGGTGACCTGCCAGCTGCTCGGCATCGACGAGGAGCACCGCGAGTCGGTCCTCTCCTGGTCCTCCGACATCATCGGGTTCATCGGCGTGCCGCAGTGCGACCCGGACCGGGCCCCGCGCACCCGGGCGGCCATCCGCGAACTCCAGGAGTACCTGCGCACGGTGATCCTGCCCATGGCCGGGGCCGGGCAGGGCCCGCCGCAGATCCGCGCCTTCCTCGACCTGGAGCCGCGCCAGGGCACCGCCCTGTACGCCCAGTTGCTCACCGGCGGCATCGAACCGGTCGCGGCGAGCCTCGCCTCCGCGCTGGTCGGCCTGCTGGACGGGGACCAGGACGTACTCGACGGCCTGCACCGGGGCCGCTTCGACGCCGCGCAAGTCGCCGAGGAGGCACTCAGGTACGACGCGCCGTTCCACCTCGTGCCGCGCACCGCCACCGAGCCGGTCGAGGCGGCCGGGGCGACCATGCGTCCGGGGGAACGGGTGGCCCTCGTGGTGGCCGCGGCCAACCGCGACCCGGCCGTCTTCGCGGACCCGGACCGCTTCCGGATTCCGGCCGCCGGAGAACCGGACCGTCCGCACCTGTCCTTCGGGGCCGGCCACCACTTCTGCCTGGGCGCCGGCATCGCCAGGGCGACGCTGACCGAGGCCGTTTCGGCCTTCGCCGAGTGGACCGCGGGACGGTCCTCGGTGCGGCTCAAGGAGGCCGACCGGGCGGCCGCGTTCAGCCGGACGGTGTGGGAAAGAGTCGCCGTGGGGCTGTGAACGCCCCCGAGCGCGCGGCCCGCGCAGGGCCTTTCCCACCCTTTGAGGGACCTTGCGCGATCTTGAACCCGCCTACTTGGTTTAATGGTCAATTTCTTTCCCCGGCGGCCTTTCCCCGGAATACCGGCTCCTAATCTCCGGAATTCCGGAGCGGAAGAAAATGGCCGGATTAATTTTCCTTGACCGGGGATCACCGGGCATGTGACCATCTCAAGGCTTTGTGATAACTGCCCCGACCTGCGAAACAGTTCGGTCGGCGGAACAAACGAGAGCCTTTCATACTACAGAGGTGATCCCGCTGAGGAGCGAAGGGCATGACGAGGAGATAGACAACCTCGCCAGACTGCTCTATTTAACGGCGGCCCGACGGGCGGACTGGGACGCGGCGACGGTGGGCCCCGAGGTCGGGGCCGAACCGGCCCAGGTCGAACGGGCCGTGACCCGGCTGACCGAACTCGGCCTCCTGGTCCCCCAGCCGGCCTCGCCGTCCGGCTACGGGCTCGCCCGGCCCGAGGAAGCGCTGTCCCGACTGCTGGCGGTCGAGGAGCGCATCCTGGAGGAGAGCCGCCACCGCCTGACCGTCACCCGCGGCCAGGTCAACGCACTGATGCACAGCTTCCCGCTGAAGGGGCATCCCGACGGGGAGGCCCAGATCGAACTGCTGCTGTCGGGCGCCGAGGTGAACGCCTTCATCGAGGGGCGGGCCGGCGGCATCAACCGGCGCCAGCTGGCCATGCACCCGGGCGGGGCCCCGCCGCAGGAGCTGGTGGACGAGATGATGCTGCGGGACATCGAGGTGATCTCCCGCGGGGTGCAGATCCGGGCGCTCTACCCCCAGCACATCACCTCGATCGGCTACGTCCGCGAGTACCTCACCGAGTCCGTCCACCAGGGCGCGGACGTCCGGCTGGCCGCCTATCTGCCACTCCGGATGATCCTGGTGGACGAGAACCTGGCGATCCTGCCGATCGACCCCAAGGACACCTCGCGCGGGGCCTTCGCCATCCACAGCACCGAGGTGGCCCGCTCGCTGGAGGCCGTCTTCGACTTCCACTGGCACGACGCCAGGAAGCTGGACGAGACCGCGCCCGCCGGGCATCCGCTGCTCACCGGCCAGGAGCAGGCGATCATCCGGATGCTGGCCATGGGCGCGAAGGACGACGCGATCGCCCGTCAGCTCAGCATCTCCCCCAGGACCCTGAGCCGGATCATCTCCACGGTGCTGGACCGGCTGGGCGTCCAGAGCCGGTTCCAGGCCGCGGTGCAGCTCACCAAGGCCGGGCTGCTGGCCGACACCGAGGTCGGGGCCTACCGGGGCTGAGCCTCCCCGGCCGGCCCACCGGTACGGCGGGCCGGCCGGGGACACGGACCTCAGGTCCGCAGCCGGACGCCCTCTTCCTCGAACCGCTCGGTCACGGTGCGGACGAGCCCGTCCAGTACCTGGTTCGTCTCCTCGGCGGGCCGGGCGGGCTCGCTGTCGAACCGCAGCACATAGGTCACCGACCGCACGCCGGGCGTGGACCGGTCGGGCAGGAACACGTCCGCCACCTCGACCGAACGCAGCCACTCCGGGGCGGCCTCGCGCAGCGTTCCGGCCACCTGGTCGTTGGAGACGGCCGGCGAGATGACGAAGTCGAGCATCCGCTCGACCGCCGGGTCCTCCCTGAACCGCTCACCGCCCACCCGGCGCGGCACCACCGTCCAGGCGTCCAGGTCGAGTTCGAGGTAGACCGGCCGCTTGCCGCCGAGCTTGGCCCGGTGCCGTACATCCGGGTGCACCTCGCCGCAGACACCGGCCGGCACGCCGTCCACCAGCAGCTCGGCGCTGCGGTGCGGGTGCAGGAAGTCCGCCAGCGGGTGGCTCTCCGCGAGACGCCGGACGGTCAGCGCGACACCGCAGCGCTGCGCGGCCTCCTCGGCCGCCCCGCGCATGTGGAAGAAGTCCGCGGTCCCGGACTTGCCCGACCACCGGCCCTCGTCGAGCGCGCCGGAGGCGATCGCCCAGAGCACCGGACGTTCGTTGCAGAGCCCGTTCGCGGCCCCGGCGTCGGGCTCGAAGACCCTGGTCACCTCGAACAGCCTGACGCGCTCCTGCTTGAACCGCAGGTTGCTGCCGACCGCCGCGACGGCCTGGGCCAGGCAGTTGTTCTTCATCATCGAGTAGCGCCGGTCCTCGGCGTTGACGATGCCGACGTGCGCCGCCAGGGGGTGGCCGGCCGCGGGCGAGAGGACCTTGAGCGCGTCCTTGGCGTAGAAGCCGTCGGTGAACGTCTCGTAGAAGCCGAGGCCGACGAGGGTGTCACCGATCGTGGTGACCAGCTCCTCGCGGGGCGTCGGCACCGAGCCGATGCCGACCGGGAGCTCCTGGAAGGGAAGCCGGTCGAAGCCGACGTGCCGGGCCAGCTCCTCGTACAGGTCCTCGGTCTCGCGGACGTCCCAGATACGGGCGCCCGGCACCTCGAACTCGCCCTCACCCACCGGCCGGAAGCCGTAGTCGGCCAGCCGCCCCGCCACGTCCTCGGCGGTCAGCTCCAGGCCGAGGAAGGCCGAGGCCCGCGCGCTGTCCACGGTCAGCACGGGCAGGGTGCCCGACCAGCGCCGCGGCTCGCTGGTGGAACCGGTGCGCAGGGCGGCCTTGGCATCGGCCAGCAGGGCCAGCGCCCGGCCGGCCCCCTGGTGCACCGCGGTGGGGTCGCCGCCCCGTTCGAAGCGCTGGGACATCGGGGTGGAGAGCCCCAGCGAGGTGGCCGCGAGCCGGACGGAGACCGGGTCGAAGGCGGCCGACTCCAGCAGCACCCGGCGGGTCTGCGCGGTCACCCTGCCGAGTTCGCCGCCGATCACCCCGGCCACCGCGAGGATCTTCTCCTCGTCGGCCACCACCAGGGTGTCCTCGGCCAGTTCCACCGCCTTCGCGGCACCGGCCGGCCGGAAGGTCTCGCCCGACCGGCTCTCCCGGACCCGGACCGCCCCGCGCACCAGGTCCGCGTCGTACACCTGGACCGGCTGGCCGGTCTCCAGTCCGGCCGCCTCGGCCGCGTCCACCACGGCGAGACCGGTGTGCAGGCCCGAGAGGGTGAGCCGCTCCACGGTGTCGGCCGGCAACACGGCCGAGCCGTCCAGCACGTTCAGCTCGGTCAGGGTGTAGGCCAGGCAGCGGTCCGAGGCCACCGCGGCCTCCGGTCCGTCCTCGCCCGTCACCAGGGGCTCGGCGGGAGGCACGGCGAGCGGCAGGCCGAGCCTGACCGACAGTTCCAGGGCCACACCGGCGTAGCTGCGGTGGTCGCCGCGGTTGGCCAGGAACTCCAGGGTGACGGCCGTGCGCGCGCCGTCCGCCTGGATGTTCTTGACCTCGATCCCGGACTCGTCCAGGGCGTTGCGGAAGCCGGCGGGGTCGTCCGGGAGTCCGGGCAGGAAGGTCCGCAGACCTGCGATCGACATTTTCACTGTTGGCCTCGGTGAAGGTAGCTCAGCAGGCGCTGGTCGGAGCTGTAGAGCGGTTTGACCTTGGAGACGCCCAGCCGTTGCGCGGTCATCCGGGTGGAGCCCCAGCCGAACGCGATTCCGGTCACGCCGTCGCGGTCGTAGCCGAACTCGCGCAGCACCGCGGGGTGGATCATGCCGGCGCCGATGATGGTCACCCAGCCGATGTGGTGGCAGGCCTCGCAGCCGGTGCCGCCGCAGTGGGTGCACGCGATGTCGAGCCCGAGCGACGGCTCCGTGTACGGGTAGTACTTGGGCTTGAAGCGGAGTTTGACGTCCTCGCCGTACAGCGCGGTGGCGACGAAGGTGAGCAGGCTCTTGAGGTGCCCGACGCTCAGTCCCGGCTCCAGCCAGAACCCCTCCAGCTGGTGGAACATCGCCAGGTGGGTGGCGTCCACCGCCTCGTTCCGGTACACCCGGCCGGCCGCGGCGATCTTGATGGGCAGCTCCCGGCCCTCGCCGAGGACCCGCGCCTGGATGGTGGTGGTGTGGGAGCGCAGCAGCTTCCCGGCGTCGAGCCAGAAGGTGTCCTGCATGTCCCGGGCCGGGTGGTGCTGCGGGATGTTGAGGGCGTCGAAGTTGTGGTACGCGTCCTCGACCTCGGGGCCCTCGGCGCGCTCGAAGCCGAGCTGCCGCAGCACGGTCAGGCAGCGCTGCTCCACCTCGGTGAGCGGGTGCCAGGCACCGGCCCGGGAGACCTGGCCGGGCAGGGTGACGTCCAGCCACTCCGCCTCCAGCTGCACGGCGGTCTCGGCCTTGCGGGCCGCTTCCAGCCGGGCGTCGATCTCGGACTGCATCTGCTGGGAGAGGTCGTTCAGACGGACCGCGTGCTGCTTGCGTTCCTCCTCCGGCAGTTCGCCCAGCCGGCGGAACTCCTCCTTGATGAAACTGCGACGACCGAGGTACGAGGTCCGCAGCGCCTCGATCTCGACACGTTGGGAAGCCCCGGACAATTCCTCCAGGAACGACTGCCGCAAGCTGTCGATGTCTGTCAACTCACCCACTCCATAGGCTTGATCTGCCAACCGGCCCCGGCCGAAATCACCTCAGGCATTCAGGACCCCAGCAGCATCGCCAGGCCGCGACCAGCAGCCAAACTGCAATGCCGCAGCGTATCAAAGGAGTTGATCGCCCCGGCCATCTCCGCCAGCACCACCTCGTGCGCGTCCGGCAGCGAGAGCGGTCCGCCGGCCCGCAGTCCGGCGGGGCCCTCCAGCCACGAGCGGCCGTCCTCCACGCGCAGCCGGTGCCCGGTGTCCAGGAGATCGAGGCGCTCGACGCCGATGGAGGCCCTGGAGGTGCCGGAGAAGGCCAGCCGGGCGCCTCCGACGAAGTCGGCGATCCCCACCTCGACCCCGGCGCCCGGTCCCAGGCTGCGCACGTCCCGCGGCTCGCCGAGCAGTTGGCAGACCAGGTCCAGGTACGGGGCGGCCTCGCACAGGGCGGCCGCGGTGGTGGGCACCTCGGCCACCGGGGCCCAGCGCGCCCAGCGGTGCGCCTCGACCGGGCGGTACGCGCTCACCACCAGCACCGCCGAGGTCTTCGGTCCCCAGGTGTGCGCCCGGGTGGCGTCGTCGAGCAGGGCCCGGTGCGGGGCCAGCACGCCGATCGGGCGCTCGCTCTCCCGCTCGATGCTCAGCAGCCCGTCCAGTTCCTCGGTGAGCAGTGGGAACGGCTCGCACAGCAGCACCGCCTTGCCCGCCTCGGCGAGCTGACGCACCCGGCGCAGCCGGTCGGGGCCGCTCGCGTCGAGGACCACCAGATCGACCCCGGGGGCGGCCAGCAGCTCGTGCCAGCCCCGCTCGCCGCCGGCGGCGGCCAGATCCAGCACGGACAGCAGCTCGAACGAGGAGCTGCGCCTGATCAGGGCGGACACCCCGGACAGGACGGGCCCGGTCCCGGCGACCACGGCGGTGGGTACCAAACGCAGCACGGAGACCACTCCAGAGGGCGTACGGACGGGCGGCGCTTCCCGCCCTTTCGAGTACAGCGCACATGCTGGCACTCGCGGCCCGCCGGACTCCAGGGCACGGGGCAGCGGCCCGCCGCCGTGGCGTGTTCCCGCATCGCGCGCGCCCCGTCTTGCGATACAAGACACCGGCCCGCGACCGGTGCCCGCCTCACGGACTTCCCCGCTCCGGTGGCGTCGACCGGACATGGCTGGTGGGCGCAACGGGAAAGCCTGGCAGTTCAGTTGGCCGCCGCGCAGGATGAGGAGCGGCCGCGGCTCCGACGAGCGCCTCGCGGCCCCCTTCCCCCGGTGATACGTCGAGCCACGAGCGAAGGACTCCCATGCCTGCTGCCAAGACTCCCGCCCCGCGTTCATGGAAGAAGCCGGACAGCCACTACCTCGAAGTGCTGGAGAACCCCTGGTACCGCAACCTGACGGTGCTCCAGGACGTGATCGCACACCAGACCACCAGCTTCTGGACCGAGCGCGACGCCCGCTACCTGCACCTGCCGATCACCACCGGCTCGATCTCCAGCCCGATGGGCCGGGGCAGCGACAGCAGCCCCGTCAAGGTGAACCTGGAGGGGGTGCCGACCTACCTGGCCGACTCCATGCAGTTCATGCTGGAGTTCGGGTGCCGGCTCGCGCCCGGGGGCTCGTACTACCTGATGCCGTCGTTCCGCGGTGAGCCCGCCGACGAGACCCACCTGTGCCAGTTCTTCCACAGCGAGGCCGAGATCATCGGCGGCCTGGACGACGTCATCCGCAACGTGGAGGAGTACCTGCGCCACCTGGCCGCGGGACTCCTGACGCACGCCGGTGACGCGGTCCGCGACATGGCCGGCACGGTCGAACACCTGGAGGAGCTGGCCGGCTCCTCGGCCCTGCCCCGGATCACCTTCGACGAGGCGGCGGAGCGGCTGAACGCCGACCCGCGCTTCGTCAACGAGCCGGAGCCGGGCTGCCGCAGCCTGACCCGGGCCGGAGAGCGCGAGCTGATGAAGCAGTTCGGCGGCTACGTCTGGGTCACGCACCCCGACCACCTGAGCGTCCCGTTCTACCAGGCGTTCGACGAGAACGACCCGACCAAGGCGCTCAGCGCCGACCTGCTGTTCGGTGTCGGCGAGACCGTCGGCTGCGGCGAGCGGCACCCGGACGGCGAGACCCTCGCCAAGGCGCTGGACCTGCACGAGGTCTCCGCCGACAGCTACGAGTGGTACACGGTCATGAAGGAGCGCCACCCGCTGCGCACCTCCGGCTTCGGCCTCGGCGTCGAGCGCTTCCTGCTGTGGGCGACCCAGCACGACGACATCCGCGACCTCGCGCTGCTGCTCCGGTTCAACGGCACCGCCGTACTGCCCTGACCGAGCGCCGCCAGGCCCTCGCCCGACCACCCGTCAGAACCCCGAACGGAGCCCCACTGTGACGTCCCGGACCACCGAAGCCGCCGACACCGCCGAGCACGCGGAGGTACTCGGCTACTTCCGCGACAAGGCCGACGGATACGACCGCGTCGACGAACAGATCTACTGGCGCCTGTCCGACGAACTCCTCTGGGAGGCGATAGAGCGCTACGTGCTGCCGGGCCTGCCGCAGGGCGGCCGCCTGCTGGACGCCGGCGGCGGCACCGGCCGGTGGACCGACCGCCTGCTCACCGCCCGCCCGGACCTCACCGGTGTGCTGTACGACCTCAGCCCCGACATGTCCAAGCACGCGCTCGCCAAGGCCGAGAAGCACGGCTACCAGGACCGCCTGACCGTGCTCAACGGCGATCTGATGAACGTGGCCGAGGACCTGGCGGGCCAGGAGTTCGACCTGGTCATCAGCTTCCACAACGTGCTCGGCTTCGTGGCCGAGCCGACCGAGGTGCTGCGCCAGCTGAGTGCGCTGATGAAGCCCGGCGCGCAGATGGCCCTGGTGCTGCCGAACCGGTACCACACCGCCTTCTTCAACATCACCGTCGGCAACCTGGAGGAGGCCCGCTCCGCCGTCCTCGACCGCAAGGGCCGGTTCACCCCGGACATGCCGGCGATGCACCTCTTCACCCCGACCGAGCTGCAGGGCGACCTGGCCCGGGTCGGCCTGCACACCACGGTCCGGACCGGCTACCCCGCCCTGGTGTACCCCGGCTACCAGGAGACGCAGCTCGACGGCTCCAGCTCCGGTGTGCTGCGCACCCTCTCGGACCCGGAGCACTACGAGCGGATTCGTGAGCTGGAGCTGTACCTGCTCGGCGAGGCGTCGCTGGCCGAGCGCGGCAACAACCTCTTCTTCGTCGCGAAGCGCGGGGTCTAGTCACGGTGTCCGGATCAGGTACGACGTCTCCCCCGGTGGTGCGGCCGCGGCCGCTGCGCCCGGGGGACACCATCGGAATCTGCGCCCCCTCGATGGCGCACGCGGCCCGCTACCCGCGGCGCCGGGAACGGGCCGTCGCCCACCTGGAGGAGCTCGGCTACCGGGTGCGGTGCGGCCGGAACTGGCTGCGCGACACCGGGCACACCGCGGGCACGGCCGCCGAGCGGGCGGCCGACCTGCACGAGCTGTACGCCGACGACCGGGTGCGGGCGGTCATGACGTCGATCGGGGGGTACAACGCCAACCAGCTGCTCGACCTGCTGGACTACGACCTGATCCGGGCCCACCCGAAGCCGCTGGTGGGCTACAGCGACACCACCGCGCTGCTGGTCGCGATCTGGCAGCGGACCGGCACCGCCGTCGTGCTCGGTCCGCAGCTCCTGCCCCAGTGGGGGGAGGCCGGCGGCAGCCTGGAGTACACCCGGCGGTTCTTCCAGCGGGTGCTCGGCTCGCCGGAGCCGCTGGGTCCGGTGCCTTTCCCGGCCGAGCAGGTCACCGAGTTCCTGCCGTGGGACGAGGCCGACGACCGGCCCCGGACCGTGCTCGACGCCGTGCCGGCCCGCGCCCTGCGCGCGGGACGCGCCACCGGCTTCCTGATCGGCGGGAACCTGGAGACCCTGCTCTCGCTGGCCGGCACCCCGTACTGGCCCGAGCTGAACGGCGCGATCCTGCTGCTGGAGAGCACCGGCACCGATCCGGGCCGGCTGACCGCCCAGTTCACCCAGCTGCGCCACACCGGTGCGCTGGACCGGATCGCCGGTCTGGCGCTGGGCCGGTTCACCGATCCGGAGTTCGACCGGTCCGACACGCTGGCCGAGCTGATCGCCGGGGAGACGGCCGGTTTCGCCGGACCGGTGGTCGGCGGGCTGCCGTTCGGCCACACCGACCCGATGCTCAGCCTGCCGTTCGGGGCCCGCGCCGAACTCACCTCGGGGCCGGTGTGCGGGCTGACCGTGCTCGACGGGGCGGTGAGCGCGTGAGGACCGGCCACCGGCACACCGTCGTGCACCGGGTTCCACTGCTGGCCGCCACCGCACTGGCCGGGCTCACGGTGGCCCAGTTCGTGCACACCGTCCGGGACCGCAACCGGTGGCCGATCTGCTCCAACAACATGTTCAACCAGGTGCTGCCGGACCGGGTTCCGCAACTGCGGGTGCGACTGCGGGACGGCACCCGGTGGACCGAGCCGCGCCAGGTCTACGGCCTGCTGCCGCTGGAGTTCTTCCGGGTGGTGGACATCTGCGCCGCCGTGCTGATGGAGAACGAGGACGAGCGGGTCCGGGACGCCTTCTGCCGGCGGGTGGTCGAACGGCTCAACACCCGCCCCTGGAAGGGGTTCGACGAGGTGGCCCCGTCCGAGCGGCCGGCCGCCCCGGAGGGCTTCACCGGCCTGGAACTGCTGCTCGTCACCGTCGACACGGCCGACTACTCCCGCGCCACCGACTCACCCCTCCACGACCACCGCACACTCCACCGCTGGGAGGCCGACCGATGCTGCGCAGGATGACCGGCATCCTGTTCGGGCAGGCCGACGCGCCCGCCCGGCTCCGGGTGACCAGGACCGTGCTCGGCGTGGCCGCGCTCCGGACCCTCCGGCATCTGCCGGACGGCTCGTTCTTCGAGGAGCACGCCGACACCGTCATGTCCGAACAGGTCCAGGGCAAGAAGCGGTTCACCCTGAGCCGGCGGCAGTACGACCTGCTCCGCGGCGCCGGCCTGGCCGGGATGGCGCTCTGGACGGCCGGGGTCAGGCATCCGGCCGTCCGGGCGGTGGCGGCCACCGGGTTCATCGCCACCAACGCCTACGTCGCGCACTTCCATCCGAGGTTCTGGAACTACAACAGCCACCTCAGCCTGTTCGTCGCCGCCGCCGCGGCGGCCGACCTGCGCCCCCCGGCCGGCGGTGAGGCCGGCGAGGCCACCCGCCAGCTGCAGTCCGTGGCGATGGCCTCGATGCAGCTCGGCGCGGCCACCATCTACAGCCAGGCCGGCGTCTCGAAGCTGGTGCACGGCGGCAAGGAGTGGATGACGACCGGCCGGACGGTGAAGGGGGCCCTGGCCCTCCTCGGCACCCCGGCCGGCGCGGAGGTGAGCCACAACGACAGGCTGATGCGCCTGATCGCGGTGGCCACCGTGGCCGGTGAGACGGCCTTCCTGCCGTTGCTGCTGGCCCGCTGGAAGGACCGGCACCTGATCGGCGCCTCCGCCATCGGCTTCCATCTGCTGACCAAGAGGTACCTGGGCATCTCGTTCTGGCACCTGTGGTGGCTGTACCCGGCCCTCTTCGTGATCCCGCTGCCCGGCGACGACCGCGACGGCTCGGCCGCACACCGCGCGGCCCTCGCCCTGGCCGGGCAGGTCACGAAGCGCCTGCGCGCCCTGCCCGCCCCCCTTCCCCCCAAGCCGAACGGAGTCCACGGTGCCTGACAACGCCATACCGGACCGGCTCGCCGCCGCGCGGGCGGCCCGAGACCGGCTGGAGGAGTGGGGTTCGGGGTTCGCCGACTGGTTCCTGGCCGCCGGCTCCCGGCGGCTGGCCCCGGAGCCGGCCGTACCGACCACCGACCGCACCATCCTGTTCACCAACTCGGCCGTGGTGCCGTTCAAGCCGTTCATCCGGGGCGACGAACCCTTCCGGGACCAGTGGGTGACGGTGCGTCAGCCCTGCATCCGCAGCCACAACCTGCGGGCCACGTTCCGGGAGGACTTCCACACCGAGTTCGTCCTGCACTTCGAGATGCTCGGCGCGATGGCCCCGGCCGGCGACCTCGACGCCTTCACGGAAGCGGTGGCGGGCTACTTCGGGACCGCGCTGGGCCTGGCCGCCGGGCAGGTCGCCTTCAAGGTGGCCGAGGCCCACCACGACCTGAGCGGTGCGTGGCAGCGGGCCTGGGCCGGCCCGGTGGGCTACGACGGAGAGCCGGCCGACTTCTACTCCTGGACCTTCGGGGACGAGGGGATGACCGGCCGCGGGGCGACGTTCTGCCTGGTCCAGCCGGACGGCAGCTGGCGCGACCTGGGCAATCTGATCGCCTTCGAGTGGCAGGGCCGGACGGTCGCCTACGGCTTCGGGATCGGCCTGGAGACCCTGGCGGCCGGGCTGACCGCCGCCCGCTGGGTGATCGACACCACCCCCGAGGGCACCGTCTGCCTGCCAAAGACCCCGCAGCAGGCCAAGCTGGCCGATCTGCTGGGGCTGGCGGCCGAGTTCTACCGGGTAGGCGTCGTCCCCGCCAAGCGCGCCCAGGGCTACATCATGCGCAAGGCCCTGGTCTACCTGGAGCGGCTGGCCGGGCAGCTCGGCGTGCCGGACGAGCGGCTGATCGGGCAGCTGGCCGCGATCGGCGCCGTCAACGCGCCCGGCACCGACATGGCGGAACGTTTCCGGGACGACCTGGCCCAGCAGCGGAAGGACGCCGCGAGCACCCGCTCGGTCGACCTGTCCTTCCTCTGCGACGCCGCACTGGAGCCCGAACTGCTCTGCGGCGCGGCCGAGGACCTCCACCTTCCGGAACTGCTCGGCCTGGAGGCCCGGGTGTCGGACACCTGGCGTGGCAGCTCGCTGCCGGACGGCCGGCAGTCCGTCACCCTCACCCTGGACCTGACGTCCGCCGCGCCCCTCGACCCCGCCCGCCTGCGCACCGTGCTCCGCGGCATATCCGAGCAGCTCAGCACACGTTTCTCGGCCACCCTGCGCGGAAGTCTCTGAGGAGATCCCAGTGAAACAGCAGTTCGGCGCCGGCTACTGGACGCTGTTCTCGTCCGTGACCGTCTCCAGCTTCGCCGACGGTCTGCGGCTGGTCGCCATGCCCTTGCTGGCGTTCTCGGTGACCGGCAACGCGGTGGACATCTCCCTGATCATGATGGTGGCCGCGCTCCCCGGTCTGCTGGCCGGGCCGTTCGTCGGGATTCTGGTCGACCGGCTCGACCGCCGCCGCCTCCTCGCCCTGGCGAACGCGTCACGGGCCGTCCTGGTGTTCGGCTTCGCCAGTGTGGTGGTGACCGGACACGTCGAGCTCTGGCAGATCTACGTGATGACGGCCGCCCTCGCGACCGCCGAGCTGTTCGCCGAGTCCTCGACCTTCGCCATGATCTCCATCCCGGTGCCGCCGGAGCTGCTGGAGAAGGCGAACTCCCGCTTCTTCACGGCCCGGATGCTGACCCAGCAGGTGATCGGCTCCCCCGTGGCGGCCGCGCTGTTCGGCGTCGCCCTCAGCGCCCCGTTCTTCGTGGAGGGCGGCCTGTTCGTGGCCGCGGCCGTGCTCTCCCTGATGATCCCGGTCCTCCGGCGGCCCGGAGCCCCGGCCGAGGAGGCCGCCCCGGCCGCCCCGGCCGCGCCCGACGGCCCGCGCCCCTCCATGCTCGGCCAGCTCCGCGAGGGCCTGGTGCTGGTGAAGCGGACACCGCTGCTGCGCACCATCCTGGTCAGCGAGGTGGTGCTGAACTTCTGGATGCTGATCGCCACCGCGCTGATGGTGGTGTACGCCAAGCAGGACCTCGGCCTGACGGACTCCCAGTACGCGATGCTGTTCACCGCCGCCGCGCTGGGGAGCCTGCTCGGCAGCCTGCTGGTCCCGGCCCTGGTCCGCCGGGTCGGCGTGAAGTGGACCATGGCGCTGACCCTGCTGGTGACCGGCCTCAGCCGGCTGGCGCTCGGGCTGGCCGACGGCCCGGTGCTCGCCATCGCCACGTTCTTCACCTGCGGCGCCGCCATCTTCATGTGGGACATCGCGGCCTCCTCGTACCAGCAGCGCGTCACGCCCAATCACGTCCAGGGCCGGCTGCACGCCACGCTGCACGCCATGTCGTACGGCGCCGCCGTCCTGGCCGCCCTCTTCGGCGGTCTGCTCTCCGAGCTGATCGGGGTGCGCGCCGTGGTGATCCTCGGCGCGGTCGCCGTCCTGGTGTTCTCCGCCTACTGGCTCTACCTCGCACTCCGGGACCGTGGCGCGGCCCCGGAGGCTCCCGCCCCGTCGGACGCCGTCACCACCACCTGATCCCGCGCCGGCGTCCACCCCAACGCGAAAGGACCGTGGCTCCATGTCACACTCCCGCGACGTACTCGTCTTCTCCAAGCGCTTCGTAGGCGGCGTCCGCACCCTGGCCACGATGCTCCGTGAGCTGGACCTGCGTCCGGTGCTGGTCTCGGCCGATCCCGAGGACATCAACCGGGACGCCTGCGACGTGCACCTGGTGGTGGACTGGGACGGCGGTGAACTCGGCGATCTGGTCCGGGCGGCCGACGAGGCCGGCGTCCGGCCGACCGCGGTGGTCAACCTGGTCGATCCGCTGATCGGCTGGCAGATCAGGACGGCGCACCACTACGGGCTGCCCGGTGGCGAGCCGAACCGCGAGGTGCTGCTCAGCAAGACCCGGGTCCGGGAGGAGATGACCCGGCTCGGGCTCTCCGCCCTGCCGTTCGCCGGCGGCCCGGTGGCCAAGTTCGACGTCGCGGCGGTGGCCGAGTACCCGGTGATCGTCAAGCCCGCCCGTGACTCCGGGGGCTCCCGGCTGGTCCGCCGCGCGGACGGCCCCGAGCAACTCGCCGAGCACCTGCGGGAGATCGCCGAGAAGACGTCGCCCGACCTGGAGGTGATCGTCGAACGGCACATCGACGGCACCGAGTTCTCGGTGGACGGCCCGCTGCTGGAGACCGGCTTCCGGGGCCTGTTCAGCGTCGAGAAGTCCCAGCACGACGAGCTGCGCCACCACGACGCCGGGCTCCGGATCTCCCCGCCGCCCTCGGCGCACGTACGGCGCGGGGCCGAGCAGCTGACCGCCGACATCAGCGCGCTCTGCGCCGGCCTGGGCATCGTGGGCGGCTGGCTGCACGTGGAGGGCCGGGTCACTGCGGACGGCCGGGCCGAGCTGGTGGAGATCAACCCCCGCCCGGGCGGCGGCCTCTACCGCCCCGCCACCCTGCGGACCTGCGGCATCGACTCCGTACAGGCGAGCGTGCAGATGTCGCTCGGCGGCGCCGCCGCGGAGGAGCTGGCCGTGGCCACCCGCAACGACGAGCTGCTGGCGCTGCTGCCGTTCGAGATCGACCAGGTCGGCCGGGTCGCGCGCGCCACCCCGCTCGACGAGCTGAAGGCCATCCCGGGCGTGGTGGACGGCTACCAGTTCGACGGCATGGAGGTCCACACGCTGGACCAGGAGAACTTCTTCACCGAGGCGCTGATCACCGCCGAGACGGTCGAGGGGCTGATCGAGGTCGCCGACCGGGTCCGCGCCGCGTTCCACTACGAGATGGCCTGACCCGGCCCCGTACCCCCGCCACCCCATCGAAACGCCGAGGATTCCGAGGACCGCCATGACCGACACAGCCGCCCCCCGTCCCGATCAGATCGTCGTATGCAAGTGGCACCCGGAGCTGCTCGGTTCGCTGCTCGACAGCCCGCTCGAGGTGTACGTGATCCTGGACGCCTTCGACGTCGACTTCATGCAGCCCGACTGGAAGCTGCTCAGCAGGGCCGAGCGGGTGTACCGGGTGAGCGAGTTCGACTCGCTGGAGGAGATCGCCACCGTGGCGGTCGACCTCTCGCTGCGGGGCGTCACCGGGGACCGGATCATCAGTTTCACCGAGTTCAGCCAGTTCGGCGCCGGTTACCTGGCCACGCTGCTGGGCGACCCCGGCGACCCGCTGCGGCACGTCGCCTACCGCGACAAGCGGCTGATGAAGCAGCGGGTGGCCGCCGCCGGGGTGCCCACCGCCGCCTGGGCCGGCCTGCCCGACCGGGCCGACGAGCAGGACGTACGGGCGGTCGGCGAGCAGCTGACCTTCCCGATCGTCGTCAAGCCGGTCTCCGGTGGCGGCACCGTCGGCACGTTCACCGTGGACTCCCCCGAGGAGCTGGCCCCCAAGCTGGCCGGCCTCGGCCCCGCCCCGTACGTGAAGACGAGCCAGCTCATCGCCGAGGAGTTCGTGGTCGGCCGGGAGCTGCACATCGACGCCCTGTGGGAGGGCGGCGAGCCGCTGCTGCTGCTGGTCAGCGCCTATCACGAGAACCGGCTCGCGGTGCTGGACGGCATCTCGGGCGGCGCGGACGCCACGCTCGCGCTGGACGGCAGCAGCGTGATCCCCCGGGAGGACGCCCCCGAGCTCTACCGGCGGGTGCTGGAGCTGCACCGGGACGTGAACCGGGCGCTCGGCATCGAACGGGCCGTCACCCATCTGGAGGTCTTCGAGCGCCCGGACGGCGAGCTGGTCTTCTCCGAGATCGCCACCCGGCTCGGCGGCGCCTGGGTGCCCCTGATGCTGAGCGAGGCCGCCGGCATGGACATCTACCGCGCCCTGGCGGAGACCATGACCACCGGCAAGCTCCCGGCACCCCGGCCGGGACCGCGCTACGTCGGCGGCCTGCACCTGCGCCCCTCCGAGCCCGGCCGGATCACCGCGCTCCCCAGCACGGAGGAGATGCTGGCGGTGGACGGTGTGCTGCGGGTCCAGTGTCTGCGCCAGGTGGGCGACGTGGTGGACTTCTCGCACCCCTCGGAGTGGTGCGTCTTCGTCGTCTTCGGCACGGACGACCCCGCGGGGTACGAGGAGCTGCTGCACCGGGTGGCCCGGGAGATCCGCATCGAGGTCGAACCGGTGAAACCGTAGGAAGACGCGGACGAGCACCCGGCCCGGACCGGTCAGGCCGGGGGCCGATGAACCCGGGGCCGGGAACGGCGGGAAGCCCTCGCGGGTTCAGCTCGTCCGGTACGGGATTTCGCTGATGAACCGGGGCGCCCATGTCCCCGTTGTGACGACGGGCGCACCTGCGTCCCAGCGATGCCGCCGTGCGCTGTGGCGCCCGGCGGCGATCCCCTACGGAAGGAACAGCTCACAGTGAAGCGCTTCTTCGCACGTGCCGCGGTGGTCGTGGCGGCCGGAACCCTGGCCGCCGTGCTGCCCGGCTCGTCGGCGTCCGCCCTCAACCGCGTCAGTTGCACGGAAATGGGTTACCTGACGATCCACAACGCAGGCGGTTCCCTCTGCTTCGCCAACGCGGGCGTGCAAGACGTCGCCATCTACGGCGTGGACCAGATCTGGACCGGCAACAACAAGATCACCTTCGAGTACGTGCCGACCCAGGGCGCGCCGACGACCAGCAAGACCGTGGGCAAGTGGGCCTACGGGACGGTCACCGGCGCGCCCCTCCACAAGATCACGAAGATCAGGGTCTGGTAGCAGTCGCGGGACCGAGAGCCTGGGCTCTCACCGACGGGCTCCCGATGTCACCGCGGGAACGCTCCGTTCCCGCACGCGGAGCCGCTGAGCCGCACCCCCGGCATCCTCCAGCGGCCCGGGAGTCGCACGTCAGGGCGGGCGTGGCCGGCGTTCACGCGCGGGCCACGCCCTGTTCCGCGAGTGCCTTGCGCATGGCCCGCACCGCGTAGAAGGCGCGGCTCTTGACGGTGCCGGCCGGGATGCCGAGGTGCGCGGCGGTCTGCGCGACGCTGAACTCCAGGCAGTACATGAGCTGAATGACGGCCCGCTGCTGCTCGTTCAGTCCCCGCAGGGCCTCCAGCACGACATGGGAGGTGAGGGTGCTGTCCGTGTCGTCCCGGCCGGTCTCCGGTACGGCGTCGGCCGTCGGGGCCAGGGGGCGAATCCGGTGGGCCCGGTGGTGGTCGATGACCAGGTTCCTGACCACGGTGAACAGCCACGGCCGGACCTCCTCGCCGCGCGGTCTGAGGAACTGGGCGTTCTTCCAGGCACGGGCGACCGCTTCCTGCAGGATGTCCTCCGCCTTGTGCCAGTCGCCGTCCAGCAGCCGGGCGGCGTACCGCAGGAGCACGGGCCGGTACGTGGTGTAGAGGTCGCCGACGAAGGCGTCGCAGTCGGCGTCCGGCTCGGCGTGCGGGGTGTGCGTCCGGGCCGGAGCGAGGGTGGCCGGCGGCGTTTCCAAGGTCCCGTTCATGGGTGAGGCTCTGTCCTGTTCGCGTGTCCTGTGGGTCTCTCCCGCAGGGGCGGGAGCGTGGAATTCACAGTGCGCGAGCCACCTTGGCCGAACCTTTCCGTCTTCTTGCCGCCTCCTTGCCGCCGTCGCCTTCCCTGCTTCTCACCACCGCTTCCCCCGTCGCCCAGGGGAAATTTCCGCAGGGACGTGAACCGCTCCGTGCCCGGTCCCGTTGTCGGCAGTGGATGCGCCGCTCACCCATGGAGCGGCGCATCCACCGCGGCCGGTGCGCCACCCCCTGGTGGCCCGTCCGCGTGCTCGTGCGGCCGGCCCTCATACCCGGCGGCTGCACGGAGGCACGGCGCCACGACCCCCCGGTCCCCTCGGACCGCACGGCCGTGGCGCCGCCTCCCACCCCCACCTCACGTCGAACCATCCGGCCGTCCCGCGAACCGCGCGGTTCGGCCGTGCTCCACAGGAACAGGATCTTCGCCATGCGTATCACCCGACCGTCCCGCCCCAGCCGCCGTACCACCCTGCTCAGCACGGCCGCCGCCGTGACCGCGCTGTCCGCTGCGGCCGTGGCTCTTCCCGGTGCGGCCGGT
>NZ_JAKRGC010000064.1 GCF_022347745.1 Streptomyces sp. OfavH-34-F | reverse complement strand
TGCCGGCTGCCGGGTGGCCCCGGCGGCGGGCCCGGACGCCTCGGCCCCGCCGTCACGCGAGCGGGGCGGCCGCACCCGTACCGGCGGCGGGAGTTCACCGGCCAGGATCGCCGACTCCAGGCGCCGCAGTTCGCGGCCCGGCTCGAGACCCAGCTCCTGGTCCAGGATGCGGCGCCCGTCCCGGAACGCCTCCAGCGCCTCCGCCTGCCGGTCCGACCAGTACAGGGCACACATCAGCTGACCGCGCAGCCGCTCCCGCAACGGGTGCTCGTGGGTCAGCAGTTGCAGCTCCCCGACGAGCCGGTCGTGCCGGCCCAGCTCCAGCTCCAGCTGCATCCGCAGCTCGATCGCGCCCAGCCGCTCCTCGTCCAGCTGCCGCGCCTTGTTGGCGAGCGGGGCGCTCTCCAGACCGCCCAGCGCGTCCCCCTGCCACAGCGCCACCGCCGACTTCAGCAGCGCCACCGCCTTCTCCGTCTCGCCCTCGTCGCGCTGCCGCCTGGCCATCGCGACCAGGCCGGTGAACAGCAGCGAGTCCACGTCCCCGGTGTCCACGTGCAGGACGTAACCCGGCGGCCGGGTCGATATCGAGACCGTGCTGTCCGCACCGGCCAGCAGCTTCCGCAGCCGGGAGACACAGATCTGCACCTGCGTACGGGCGGTCTCCGGCGGGTTGTCCTCCCAGATGAGGTCCACCAGATAATTCGTGCCGACCACCCGGTTTGCCTCGAGCAGAAGGGCGGCGAGAATGACCTCCTGGCGACCCGGCGGCACCCGCAGCGGGCCGTCCTTGCCCCGTACCTGGAGCGGACCCAGCAATTGAAAGGGTGGCCTCGACGCGCCGGGGGCATCCTGGACCGTGTGCGTCGTACCCTCGGCCACCGAGACCCCCAGCTCGTAAGCGCGTTGATACTCCGGGATCAACAGCCCCAAAGTTTTCACAACCCTCACGCATCTGTCCATCCTGCCTGCCGAGCGTGACCGTCCCCGCCAATAGCGGCGCGATAGGCGGGGGTTGGCGGGGGCCGGAAGAGTGCCGGGCGAAAGAGAAAGGAGGCGTCCATGCACACCGACGCCTGGACGACCACAGCCCCGCACCCGGCGGACGACCTGGTCACCGCCGCGGGCACCGACCACGTCCGCCTCGTCTACGACTACCTCGACGCCGGGGACCTCGACGCGTGCGCCTCGCTGCTGCACGAACACGTCGGACTCGACCTGCCCGGTGCCCCGCCGGTCCGCGGCCGCACCGCCTTCCTGCGCACCCACCGCGACCACCTCGGCGCCCCCGCCCGCCACGAGATCGACCACGTCGTCGCCCGCGACCGCACCGTGGTGGTCTCCGGCCGGCGCGTCGGCACGGACCCCGACGGCACCACGGCGCGGTTCGTGGACGTCTTCCGCATCGCCGCGGACGGCATGGTGGAGTCCTGTACGCGCTACTACCACGCGGAGCCCTGACCGGAAGGCCGTGCCCCCGGCCACCGGTCACCGGTCCGAACCGGTACTGCTCCGGGTTGCCGCGGCGCGTCGGCGCGGGCGCCCGCCGCGACCGCGGACGTCTCAGGGAGCCGCCGGGGAGCGCAGCACCAGCAGGGTGATCTCGCTCGGCGCGAAGACGCGGAACGGCGGCCCCCAGAACCCGGTGCCCCGGCTGGTGTAGAGCAGCGTCCGGGCCCCGTGGCGGCTGAGTCCGGCGACGGCGGGCTGGTCGAGCCGGACGAGATGGTGGAAGGGCCAGATCTGGCCGCCGTGGGTGTGGCCGGAGAGCTGGAGGTCCACCCCGCCCTCGGCGGCCCGGTCGACGAACTTCGGCTGATGGGCCAGGAGCAGCACCGGCAGACCGGGGTCGGCGCCCTCCAGCGCCCCGGCGAGGTGGGCGCGGTGACCGGCCGGCCCGGCGGACTCGGCGGTGATGTCGTCCACCCCGGCGACGACGAGGGTGTCCCCGCCGCGCTCCAGCAGCAGATGCCTGTTGCGCAGCGGCTCCCAGCCCAGCTCGTCCATCAGGTCCACCCAGCCCTGGGCTTCGCTGTAGTACTCGTGGTTCCCGGTCACGTACACGCGGGCGTGGGCGGCGCGCACCGTGCCGAGCGGGGCGGCCTGGGCACGGCGGCGGTCGGCGGTGCCGTCCGCGATGTCACCGGTGTGGCAGACGAGGTCCGCCTCCAGCGCGTTGACCTTCGCGCACACCCGCTCCGACCAGCGGGTGCGGTCGAGCGGCCCGTAGTGGGTGTCGGTGATGAGTACGACCCGGGTGCCGTCAAGGCCGGCGCCGAGCCGGGGCAGCTCCACGTCGAGCGACCGCACGCGCGGTACCCGGCGCGCCTCCCCGTACCCCCAGGCCAGCAGGACGGCGGCGACGCCGAGGACCGCCCAGGTGACGATCCGGGCCCGTGCCTGGCCGTCCGCGCCGGCGCCGATCAGTGCCAGGGCCGGCCGCAGCAGCGCACCGCACAGCACGGACCAGGTGAACACCACCCAGACCGCGCCGAGGAGGGTGTCGCCGAGGACCGCGGCCCGGTCCCGCTGCCGTCTGCCGTGCCCGCGCACCATCGCGAGCGGCATCGTGACGAGCCCGAGGACGAACAGACCGGTTCCGCCCGCGGTCACCGGGAGCGGCCAGTCCTGTCCGGTGTACAGCAGCACCCAGCAGGGCACGGCCCACAGCAGCACGGGCGCGATCAGAGGGAGGTAGCGCAGCACACGGCGCAGCGGGGGCGGGCCGGCCTCTTCGTCCACGGTCGCGGGCCGGGCTTCGTCGATGTCGGTCACGGGTCGTCCCCCTCCTCAGCCGGCCGGAATGCCGCCGCGCACTGTACCCCCTCGTACCGGACCCCATGCCGGCCCGGTCGCGGGCAGCCGGAACGCCCCGCCGGACGGTTCCGGCGGGGCGAGGAACGGGACGATCAGCCGGCCTCGGCGGCGATCCAGGCGTCCAGCTGTTCACGGGTGGTGCTCGGATCCGCGATCAGCCCGGACAGCTCGTCGTCGGCGAGATGCCGGGTCGAGACCGCCGGACAGCGCCGGCACCCCTCGACACCGCTCTGCGCCCACCACTGGCACCGCGACCGCAGATGGCAGCGCGGCACGTTCGACTCGACCGCCGGGGGTGCGGCCAGCACCCGTTCGATGAGGGTGCAGTCGTTGCCCCGGCGGTTGGCGCAGCCGGAGACACAGTGCGAGGCGAACCGCAGGATGCGCCGCGGTTCGACTCCCTCGGGCACCTCGCCCAGCACCTGCGACGCCGGTACCGGGTCGGCCAGGTACACGACCCGGCCGTCCTGTCCGGACCGTACGCCCAGCACGACCGACTCGGGCGCGTGGGCGTCACCGCTGGGACACCAGCTCGTCGGGGTCTCCTTCTCGTCCACGGTCCTCGCCCTCCGGCGGTCAGACGGCCTGGCCGACCGGGTCGGTGCCCAGGGGCCCGCCGGCGTCCAGGTGGGTGGCCTGCTCGATGTGTGCCTTCAGCTGCTCCAGCGAGGTGATGCGCTCACCGTTGGCGGGCGCGGCGGACGCGGTGGTCGCGCCGGCCACCAGCAGACCCGCGGCGAGGAGAGCGGCGGCGCCGGTGGCCGCCGCCGTCCGGGACGAGTTCTTCATGGTCGACTCCCTAGTACTGGGGACGTGGTGGCCTGCACGCTATGCGCCGCCCCCCGCCCCGACCGGCAGTTACGACGGCGGTCGACCGGCAGTCCGCGGCGTCCGGCAGTTCCCGGCCGCGCTCAGCCCTCGCCGCCGTCCCGTTCGTGGACGATCCGTCCGTCGAACACCGTCATGTCGACGGGCAGGTCCGGGATGTCGTGCGGATCGGCCGCGCGGAGATCGCCGCCGAGGACGCACAGGTCGGCGACCTTGCCGGGTTCCACGGTGCCCTTCCAGGACTCGGCGAAGTCCTGCCGGGCGGCGTTGACGGTGTACGCGCGCAGCGCGGTCTCCAGCGGCACGCACTGCTCGGGTCCGCTGACCCGGCCGGTGGCCTTGGACTCGCGCAGCAGCATCGCGGCGACCCCGCGCCGCCAGTCCGGCGCGGTGATCGGTGCGTCCGAGCCGACGCAGACGGCGATGCCCGCCTTCACCGCCGACCGCACCGGCCACATGTAGCCGGAGCGCGCGCTGCCGACGACGCCGTCCATCAGGTCCGCGATGGTCCACTTGATGGCCGGGTTCATGTTGATGCCGTAGCCGTGGGCGGCCAGCTTCTCCAGGCTCCGCCGGGAGGCGAAGTCGCCGTGGATGACGTAGTGCCGGGCGTCCGGGCGGGGGTGGGCGAGCTGGGCGGCGGCGAAGGCGTCGACCACGCTGTCGATGGCGCGGTCGCCGGTCACGTGCACCCCGAGCTGGTATCCGGCGGTGTGGGCGATCCGTATCATCTCGGCGAGCTCGGCCTCCTTCAGGCCGTTGTCGGCGCCGTGCACGCAGAGTCCGCCGTGGCCGCCGCCCGGGTAGGGCTCGTGCATCCACGCGGTCTCGTTGGGCGGCACCCCGTCCGCGAACACCTTGACGCCGATCACGGCCAGCCGCCGCTCGTCCACGTCGTCCGGCACGGCAGCCGCCCCGTCGAGGCCGGCCCGTACGTCGGCCGCCGAGCCGCCCATCGGCGCGGGCAGCAGCAGCGCGCGCACACGGGCCTCCAGCCGTCCGGCGCGGGCCAGTTCGACGTAGGCGTGCAGGGTGGCGGTGTCCAGGCCGCCGCCCAGGATCTCGGCGCCGCCCGGTCCGAGGCCCGGTTCGGTGTAGCTGGTGATGCCCAGGGCGTGCAGCGCGCGCACCGCCGACAGGACGGCCTCCTTGCGCTGGGCCACGCTCACCGGGGGCACCAGGCCCTGCACGAGGGCCTGCGCCGTCTCCTTGAGGACCCCGGTGGGGACGCCCGCCGCGTCGGTGTCGATCACCCCGCCCGCCGGGGCCTCGAAGTCCCGGTCGATCCCGGCGAGTTCGAGGGCGCGGGAGTTCACCCACACCATGTGGCCGGAGAAGTCGGTGAGGCAGACCGGGTGGTCGGGCGCGGCGGCGTCCAGGTCGGCGCGGTGCGGGCGGCGGGCCGGATGGGCCAGGCACTCCGCCAGATAGCCGACGTCCCAGCCGAGGCCGGTGATCCACTGCCCGGCGGGCGTGCCGGCGGCGGCCTCGCGCACCGCGTCGGCGATGCCGGCGATCGACTCCACGGCCGGGTGGCCGAGGTCCAGCGCGAACGGCGGGCTGGTCAGTGCCCACGCCGCAGCGTGCAGGTGCGAGTCGTTGATGCCGGGCAGCACCGTGCGCCCGGCCAGTTCCACGACGCGGGTGCCGGGTCCGGCCAGGGCCCGTATCTCCGCGTCGCCGCCCACGGCGAGTATCCGGCCGTCCCGCACGGCGACCGCCTCGGCGACGGAGAAGGCGTCGTCCATGGTCAGGACGTCGCCGCCGGTCAGGATGAGGTCCGCTGTCTCCGGCATGGGTGGCCCTTCTGGCTGGTGAAACAGAGATGGAGGGAGAGGGGGGAGGGGGTGCCGGTCCGAGCCGGTCGGGTCACAGGCCGAGGACGCGGCGCAGCCAGGACCGGCGGGAGGCCAGCGCGGCGCGGGTCGCCTCGTGGTCCGGGGCGAAGACGTCGAAGCCGTGGAACGCGCCCTGCCAGATGTGCAGTTCGGCGTGGCCGCCCGCCGCCCAGATCCGGGAGGCGTAGTTGACGTCCTCGTCCCGGAACAGCTCGGCGGCGCCCGCCTCGACGAAGGCGGGTGGCAGGCCGGACAGGTCGGTGGCCCGCGTGGGGGCCGCGTACGGGGACACCGCGGCGGCCGGGTCGCCCGCGTCGTCGCCGAGCAGCGCCTGCCACGCCACGACGTTCATCGGCCGGCGCCAGGTGCCGCGGTCGGTGTACTGGTGGCTGGAGACCGTGGTGTTGGTGTCGTCCAGCATCGGGCACAGCAGCAACTGCCCGGCCAGGTGCGGGCCCTCGCGGTCGCGGGCCAGGAGCGCGACCCCGGCCGCGAGGCCGCCGCCCGCGCTGCCGCCCATCACGACGATGCGCCCGGCGTCGATGCCCAGTTCCCCGGCGTACTCCGCCATCCACCGCAGCCCGGCGTAGCAGTCCTCGACCGGCGCCGGGTCCGGGTGCTCCGGGGCGAGCCGGTACTCGACGTTGACGGCGACGACGCCGAGCGCGTCGACGAGGTCCACCAGGCGGGGGGTGTCCTGGTGGCGGTTGCCGCTGATCATGCCGCCGCCGTGGATGTTGTACAGCGCAGGCAGCGGCTCCGTCCGGCCGCGCGGGCGCAGCACGGTGACGGCCAGGCCGGGGGCGCCCTCGGGGCCCGGAATGGTCAGGTCCTCGGCGTCGACGGCCCGGTTGCCGATGACCTCGGCGAGGGGCGGTACGGGGAAGGCGCCCGCGGAGGCGCGGATCGCGCCGACGGTGTCCGGGCCGGGGGCGGTCTCCCCGTCGCGGGGCATCGAGTCGAGCACCGCGCCGAGCGCCGGGTCGAAGGGTACGGGGGTGACGCTCATGCTTCTCCCTCGGGAACGAGTGGACGGTCGGCGCTCACCGGGGCGCGGCGAAGGCGAGGGCGCGCGCGGGATTGTCGACCATGATCGTGTGCAGTGCCGTCTCGCTCACCCCGAGCCGGCGCAGGGCGGGCAGGAAATGCCGGGGGATGTAGTCGTATCCCTGGCCGCCGTACTTCTTGAGCTGGATCTTCTGGCACACGTCGTGGCCGAGGAGGATCTGCCCGGTGTGGCCCCGTTCGACCAGTTCCGCGATGCCGCGGGCCACCTTGTGGTCGCTGCTGAGGAAGAGATGGCCCCAGGGGCTGCCGGGCGAGGTCAGGAAGTCGAACTCCACGAAGACGCCGCGGTCCAGGACGCGCCGGCCCAGGTCCGGGTCGGCGGCGACCTCCATGGCGTGGCCGAGCACGATGCTCGACGGGTCCACGCCCTCCTCCGCGAGGATGTCGAGCACCCGGAGCTTGTCCTCACCGACGCCGCCGACGTGGAAGGTGACCGGCGCTCCGGTCACCCGGCTCGCCCGGCCGCTCGCCCGGACGCTCTTCAGCTCGTTGTCGCTGAGCGGGACCGAGTCCGCGCCGACCTCGCCGATGACGCCGGACCGGATGCCGGTGCCGTCGACGCCGATGACGATGTCGCGGACGGCGGCGTCGGCCAGTTCGTCCACGGTGCGCTCGTCCATGTCCGCCGGGTGGAAGGCCGGGGTGTACCAGCCGCCGCCCATCACGATGTGCAGCCCGGAGGCGCGGGAGAGCCGCAGCAGCCCCTCGGGGTCGCGGCCCAGCCCGGCGGGGGAGACCTCGACGACGGTGCCGCCGCCGCTGTGCGCGAAGGCGAGGACCTCCGCCAGCATCTCGTCGGGGTCGTCCAGCACGTCGTTGTCGGCGTTGGGGTGTCCGTGCCGGGTGCGGGCCAGGTTGGCGAGGGTGAGCGGTTCGGCGGCCTCGGGGGAGTCCTCGCCGGGGCGGTGGAAGCGCGGGGGGCGCCGCAGGTCCACGAACAGGTGCTCGTGCATGAGGGTGGGGCCGAGCGCGGCGGGGTCCACGGGGCCCGCGACGGTCAGGGCCCGGCCGGACAGGTCCGGGATCGCGAAGGGGTAGCGGCTCACGAGGTGGTCCTCCGGTGCGTGAGGGTGAGCAGGCGGCGGGGGTTGCGCACCGTGACGGACTCGATGAGGGCGTCGTCGCCGCCGAGCATCCGCAGGTAGGGCACGAACTGCCGCAGGACGAAGCCGTATCCGCCGCCGCCGTGGGCGAGCAGCCGTGACTTGGTGTGGACGTCCTGGGAGAGCAGGATCCGGTCGGCGTGGCCCCGGCGGGCGAGTTCCAGCACGGCGGCGGCGGCGTCCTGGTCGTCGCTGACGCTGAGCACCGACGGCAGTCGGCCGAGCTGGTCGAACTGTACGAACACCCCGCGTTCCAGGAGCGGTTCGAGGTCGTCCGGGCGTGGCGACAGCGGGTCGCAGCGGGCCACGGCCACCCGGGTGAGGTCCGCGCCCTCGGCGGCGAGCAGGTCGAGCACCCGCTGCTGGACGGTGGCGTCGGCGCTGCGGGCGACCGAGATCGGGGCGCCGGTGGAGGCCGAGGCGCGGGCCGCCGCGACGAGGACCGCGCGCTCGGCGGGCTCGTCCGGGTCGAGTGCGGCGAGTGCGCCGATGAGACCGGCCCGCACCCCGTCCACGCCTTCGGTGAGGTCGCGCACGATCTCCTCGGCCAGGCGGTCGGCGCCGGGCCCGGCGGAGGGGACCGGGACGCCGCGGCCGGCCGCCCGGGCCGGGTGGTGGCGGCCCGACCCCATGACGATGCGGAGGCCGGTCGCCTCGGCGATCCGGCGCAGCCCCGCCGGGTCGCGGCCGAGGTCGGGGGTGGTGACGTCGACCAGCGTGGTGCCGCCGGCCGCGCGGAAGTCGGCGGCCTCCCGTACGGCGAGAGCCTCGTCGTCGAGCAGCCAGTTGTCCCGGTTGGGCGCGCCCATGGCGAGTTCGCCGAGGAGGTCCATCGTCAGCGGGGCGGCGTAGAAGCGGCGCCGGCTCACCGCGGTGGGGCGGGCGCGTCCGACGGCGGCCCAGGACTCGGCCGTGTCGTGCGGCGGTGCGAAGTCGCTCAGCAGGTGTTCGTGGGGGAGCGCGGCGCCCAGCGCGTCCGGCGGGACCTCGCCGGTGACGGTGACGGCGTGCCCCCTGGACGGCGGCGCGGGCGGCGGCGTGCCGGACCCCGCGGTCGGGTCGGTGGTGGACATGCGGTCACGCTAACAGATGAGATACCTGATCGTATACGATTATTCGGCACTGGTTTGGCACCGGTTCGGGACCATTCCGGAGGGCTCCCCCGGAATCAGAAGCTCCGGGGACGGCGAGGGAACCCGCACGCGAGCGGGCCGGCCCCGGGCGGCGCCGCGCGGGGGACCGGCCGGGACCGCCGTCGGGCTACTGCGGGGCCTGCGAGCGGTGCAGCGCGTCGGCGGTCGCCACCTTGTGGGCGCAGGCGACCTGCTCGATCTCCCGGGCCGGCGCACCGGCCGCGATCAGCTCCAGCATCCGCTCGTGCTCCGCCACGGAACGGCGGGCCCGCCCCGGCACGTGCGAGAAGGTCGAGCGGCGCATGTGGTCCAGGCGTGCCCACTCCGCCTCCAGGAGTCCGACCAGGTGGTCGTCGGGGCAGTGCTCGTACAGGGAGAAGTGGAACTCGCGGTTGAGCGCGGTGAAGGCGGCGGGGTCGAAGTCCTCCAGTGCCGTCGTCATCCGGGCGTTGATCTCGCGGGACCGCTCGACGTGCCGGGCGGTCATGTGCGGGGCGGAGATCGCGGTCGCGTATCCCTCCAGCCGGGCCAGCACCTGGAGGGCGTGCTCCACCTGGGCGGCGTCGAACACCGCCACCCGCGCGCCGATGTTGCGCACGACCTCGACCAGCCCGTCCGACTGGAGCCGGCGCAGGGCCTCGCGCAGCGGGATCGTGCTGACCCCGGTCTCCCGCGCGAGCTGGCTCAGGACCAGCCGGTAGCCGGGCCCGTACGTGCCGTCGAGGATGCGCGAGCGCAGCAGTTCGTAGCTGACCTCGGCCTTCGACCCCTTGGAACGGGTGTCCTTCTGCGTGGCAGTCATGCCTGTTTCCCTACCCCGTGCCGGGCGGCCGCGAGGCGGACCCGGTCGTGTACTCGTACGTTCATCCCGCGAGGGCTTCCAGGACTGTACGGCGGAACGCCTCACCGGCGAGGACCTCGTGGTGCTGTCCGGGCACGGTGACCAGCTCGGCGCCCTCCGCGAGGGCGACCACCCGCTCGATGCCCCGGGTCATCATGTCGTCCGCGCCGACGACGAACAGCGGCGGTGTCGCGCCCGCCCAGCCCCGGGGTGCGAACGGGGTGGCGAGCAGTCCCTCGACGCACCGGGCGAGCCCGGCGGCCCGGTCCCCGTGCGTGCTGATCATGCCGGCGATCATGGCCGTGAAGGGGTCGGCCGGTTCCGTGCCCCCGGCGACCGCGCGGTGCAGCGCGGGCACGTCCACCGCCTCGAACGGCTCGCCGGGGCCGAGGCCGCCGAGGACGGTGCGGCCGACCCGCCCCGGGGCCACCACGGGCAGCTCCCAGGACAGTCGCGCGCCCAGTGAGTACCCGACCGCGTCGAACTCCGCGACGCCCGCCTCGTCCAGGACCTCCACCAGCTCCCCGGCGAGGGCCGGGGCGCCCGCACCGGCGGCCGACGCGGGGGCGGGGCTGTCGCCGTGACCGCGCAGGTCCGGCACGAACACCTCGCGCCCGGCCTCCGCCAGCGCGGCGGCGATCCCGGTGTCCACCCAGTCCCGGCTGCCGTCGGAGCCGAAGCCGTGCACGAGCAGCACGGGCGGCAGTCCGACGGGCCGCTCGGGGGTGAACCTACGGACGGCCAGGCCGGTCAGGCTCTCGGTCTCACGCATCTCCCGGACTCCTCACATCTATTTTCGTATACGATCTGGCCACTGTATCCCGCCCGTCGCCCCTTGCTTCCGAGGTTCGCGCGGCGGATGCTTCCCTTCTAAAACGTGCATGATATCGTATACGATTAATGGCGGCGCCACCCGAGAATCCGGGGCCCGCCGGCCTCGGGGCCCGTCGCCCGCCCCGCCGCTTCCTCCGACGGAACAGTGCCCCACGCAGCTCACGCACAGGGAGAACTCCCATGCCGCACCCGCTGGGAACCCAGCCCTCGAAGATCATCGCCGTCCACCTCAACTACCGCTGCCGGGCGAAGGAACGGGGCCGCGTCCCCGGCCAGCCGTCCTACTTCCTCAAGCCGCCCTCCTCGCTCGCCGGCACCGGCGACCCCCTGGTCCGCCCCGCAGGCTGTGAACTCATGTCCTTCGAGGGGGAGATCGCCCTCGTCGTCGGCCGGCGCGCCCACCGGGTCACCCCCCAGGAGGGCTGGAGCCACATCGCCTGGGTGACCGGGGCCAACGACGCCGGAGCCTACGACCTGCGCCACGCCGACCGGGGCTCCAACCTGCGCTCCAAGGGGGCCGACGGCTTCACCCCCCTCGGCCCCCGGCTGCTGGACGCCGCCCGGCTCGACCCCGCCGCGCTCCGGCTGCGCACCTGGGTCAACGGCGAGGTGGCGCAGGACGCCGACACCTCCACCCTGCTCTTCCCGTTCGGCGACCTCGTCGCCGACCTCTCCCGTCTGGTCACCCTCGAACCCGGCGACGTCATCCTCACCGGCACCCCCGCCGGGGCGTCCGTGGTGGCGCCCGGCGACGTGGTCGAGGTCGAGGTCACCGGCCCGGACCAGGACATCTCCACCGGCCGGCTGAGCAACACCGTCACGGAGGCCGGACACGAGCTGGCCGCCTGGGGCGCCATGCCCCGCGTCGACGCCGCACTGCGCGCCGACGCCTGGGGCGCGGCCCGTCCCGCCGAACCCGCGCTGGACCCGGAGACGGCCGAAGCGCTGCGCGGCCTGGCCACCGCGACCCTCAGCTCCCAGCTGCGCAAGCGCGGCCTCCAGCACATGACCATCGACGGCGTCCGGCCCACCGACCCCGCAGCCAAGCTGGTCGGCACCGCCCACACCCTGCGCTACCTGCCGCTGCGGGAGGACCTCTTCGAGCGGTACGGCGGCGGCATGAACGCCCAGAAGCGCGCCGTGGAAGAACTGCGCCCGGGCCAAGTGCTGGTCATGGACGCCCGGCGCGACCCCACCGCCGGCACCATCGGCGACATCCTCGCCCTGCGGGCCCGGCAGCGCGGCGCGGCCGGAATCGTCACCGACGGCGCCCTGCGGGACAGCGCCGCCGTGGCCGCCCTCGGCCTGCCCACCTACTACGCCGCCGAGCACCCCGCCGTCCTCGGCCGCCGGCACGTCCCCTGGGACACCGGCACCCCCGTCGCCTGCGGCGGAGCGCTCGTCCAGCCCGGCGACATCCTCGTCGGGGACGCCGACGGGGTCGTCGTCGTCCCCCCGGACCTGGCCGCACAGCTCATCGCCGACAGCACCGAACAGGAGCGCCAGGAGCGGTTCATCGCCGAGCAGGTGGCGGCGGGCGAACCCGTCGAGGGCCTGTACCCGCTCGGCCCCGCCTGGCGCGCCGCCTACGAGCGCCGGCACGCCGACCGGCCCTGACCCTCCGCCCTGCGCGCCCCCTTGGCCCCGCCACCCACACCACGGAGCACCTCATGAAGTTCCGCACCGACCCCGCCACCATCCGCGGGTCCATCGCCCCCGTCGTCACGCCCTTCACCGACGAGGGCGCCGTCGACCACGACAGCCTGCGCGCCCTGATCCGCTGGCAGCTGGAGTCCGGCTCGCACGGCATCTCCCTCGGCGGCTCCACCGGGGAGCCTTCCGCCCAGAGCACCGCCGAGCGGATCGCCGCCATGCGCACCGCCGCCGGGGAGATCAGCGACCGGGTGGCCTTCCTGCCCGGCACCGGCTCGCACAAGCTCGACGAGACCCTGGAGATGACCGCCGCCGCCCAGGACCTCGGCGCGGACGCCGCCCTGGTCATCACCCCGTACTACGCGCGCCCCACCCAGGAGGCGCTGTACCAGTGGTACGCCACGGTGGCCCGCGAGTTCCCCGACCTGCCGCTCGTCGCCTACAACGTGCCCTCGCGCACCGCCGTCGACATCGCGCCCGAGACGGTCAGGCGACTCTTCACCGACTTCGACAACTTCGTCGGCGTCAAGGAGACCACCAAGGACTTCGAGCACTTCTCCCGCGTCCTGCACGCCTGCGGCCGCGAACTGCTGGTCTGGTCCGGCATCGAGCTGCTCTGCCTGCCGCTCCTCGCGCTCGGCGGCGCCGGATTCGTCTCAGCCGTCGCCAACCTGGCACCGAACGCGGTGGCCCGGATGTACGAGCTGTGGGAGGCGGGCGACTTCGAGGCCGCCCGCGACCTGCACTACCGGCTCCACCCCCTGGTCGACCTGCTGTTCGTCGAGACCAACCCGGCCCCCGCCAAGTGGGTGCTCAAGGAGCAGGGCCGGATCGCCTCCGCCCACGTGCGTCCGCCGCTGACCTCGCCCACCGAGGCCGGTCTGACCCGCATCCGCGCCCTGCTCGCCGAGGGCGGCGACCTCACCCAGCAGCTCTGAGCCCTTCCCGAACGAAAAGAGACGCCATGTCCACGAACCCGACCGGGCACCGCCCGCAGGACCTGCCCGAGCGCATCCGCCACTGGATCGGCGGCGCACTGCTCGACAGCGCCGACGGCCGCACGTTCCCCGTCAGCGACCCCGTCTCCAACGCCCCCTACGCCACCGTCGCGGCCGGTGACCGCGCCGACGTGGACCGCGCCGTCACCGCGGCGCGCGCCGCCTTCCCCGCCTGGTCCCGGCTCGGCAACCGGGAACGCGCCCGCGTCCTGTACCGGATCGCCGACGCCGTCGAGGCCCGCGAGGAGCGGCTGGCCGCGCTGGAGACCTTCGACTCCGGCCTGCCCATCACCCAGGCCCGGGGTCAGGCCCGGCGCGCCGCCGAGAACTTCCGCTACTTCGGGGACGTCGTCGTCGCCCTCGGCGAGGAGGCGTTCCGGGCCGGCGAGCAGCAGATCAACTACGTCGTCCGCACCCCCGTCGGCGTCGCCGGGCTGATCACCCCCTGGAACACGCCGTTCATGCTGGAGAGCTGGAAGCTGGCCCCCGCGCTGGCCTCCGGCTGCACCCTCGTCCTCAAGCCCGCCGAGTGGACCCCGCTGTCCGCCAGCCTGTGGCCGGAGATCCTGGACGAGGCCGGCGTGCCCACCGGTGTGGTCAACATCGTCCACGGCATCGGCGAGGAGGCCGGCCAGGCCCTCGTGGACCACCCGGACGTGCCGCTGATCTCCTTCACCGGCTCCACGGACACCGGCCGGCACATCGTCCGCAGCTCCGCCACGCACCTGAAGACCACGTCGATGGAGCTGGGCGGCAAGTCCCCGGTCGTCCTCTTCGCCGACGCCGACCTCGACGCGGCGCTCGACTCCGTCGTCTTCGGCGTCTTCTCCCTCAACGGCGAACGCTGCACCGCCGGCTCCCGCGTCCTGGTCGAGCGCCCGGTGTACGAGGAGTTCACCCGGCGCCTGGCCGAGCGCGCCGAGCACGTCAGGGTCGGGCCGCCGTCCGACCCGGCCACCGAGGTCGGCGCACTCGTGCACCCCGAGCACTACGCCCGTGTCCTGGAGTACGTCGAGATCGGGCGGCAGGAGGCCGAGCTGGTGGCCGGCGGCGAGCGCCCCGCCCACCTTCCCGAGGGGAACTACCTCCAGCCCACCGTCTTCGCCGGCGTCTCCCGCGACGCCCGGATCTTCCAGGAGGAGATCTTCGGCCCGGTCGTGGCCGTCGCCCCCTTCGACGACGAGGCCGAGGCCGTCGAACTGGCCAACGCCACCGAGTACGGCCTCGCGGCCTACATCTGGACCTCCGACCTCAAGCGCGGCCACCGCGTCGCACACGCGGTCGAGTCGGGTATGGTCTGGATCAACTCCCACAACGTCCGTGACCTGCGCACACCCTTCGGCGGAGTGAAGTCCTCCGGTCTGGGCCGGGAGGGCGGTGCGCACAGCATCGACTTCTACACCGAGTCGAAGATCGTCCACGTGATGCTCGGCGACCCCCACACCCCCCGCTTCGGCGCGTCCTGACCCTCAAGGAGCCGTACCCATGAGTACACCTCCCGACGTCGTCCGCTCCGCCTACGCCCAGCTGGTCGTCACCGACCTGGACCGGGCCCGCTGGTTCTGGGGCGACATGCTCGGCTTCCACATCCAGTACGAGGACGATTCCCTGCTGTGCCTGCGCGGCACCGACGAACTCACCCACCACTCCCTCGTGCTGCGCAAGGGCGAAACCGCGGCCCTGGACCACATCTCCTACCGCGTCCGCACCCCCGAGGACGTCGACCGCGCCGAGGCGTACTTCCGCGCCCTGGGCCGGCCCGTGCGCCGTGTCCCCAGGGGCGCGGGCACGCCGGGCGTCGGCGACGCCGTCCGCGTCGTCGACCCGCTCGGCTTCCCGGTGGAGTTCTTCCACGAGATCGAGCGCGCCGAGCGCCTCATCCAGCGCTACGACCTGCGCCGGGGCGCCGAGATAGCGCGCCTGGACCACTTCAACATCTGCACCCCCGACATCCCCGCCGCCTACAGCCACTACAAGGCCCTGGGCTTCGGCTGCTCGGAGACCATCGAGGGCGACGAGCACGAGCTGTACGCGGCGTGGATGTATCGCAAGCAGACCGTCCACGACGTCGCCTTCACCGGCGGCGCCGGACCCCGGCTGCACCACGTGGGCGTGGCCACCCACGAGTCCCACCAGGTGCTGCGCACCGCCGACCTCTTCGGTTCACTGCGCAAGGAGCACCACATCGAGCGCGGCCCCGGCCGGCACGGGGTCTCCAACGCCTTCTACCTTTACCTGCGCGACCCGGACGGGCACCGGGTTGAGATCTACACCTCCGACTACTACACGGGCGACCCCGACCACGAGACCTACCGGTGGAACGTCCGCGACGACCGCCGCCGGGACTTCTGGGGCAACGCCGTGATCGAGTCCTGGTACAAGGAGGCGTCCCCGGTCCTCGACCTCGACGGCCGCCTCCAGCCCGTCGCCGAGGCGGTGCTCGACGAGTCCGCCGTCCAGGTCGGCGCCGACGGCCTGGGCATCGTGGCACCGGGCGGGCAGGCCGACTGACCCGTCCCGCGGGACAGAGGAGCCGGACCGCGGTGAGCGGTCCGGCTCCTCCGTGTCGCCCGGGCGGGTTCAGTGGCGCAGCCGGGGCCGGACCGTCGTCCACACCAGCAGGCACGCCACGGCGGTGGCGGCCGCCATGGTGAGGGCCATCGTGAGGTCGGCCGCCCCGCCCAGTGCGACCAGCGGAGCGACCACCGGACCCACGGCGAAGCTCGACATGCCCAGCAGGGCCGCCGCGGTGCCGGCGCGCTCGCCGTGGCCGGCCAGGGCCAGCGCCGAACTGTTCGGGCTGATGACGCCGTAGCAGAACAGCACCAGCGCGAGCACCACGAGCAGCAGCGGCAGCCCGGAACCGGTGAGTACGGCGCCGAGCAGGCCCAGCGCGGCCACCGCGGTCGCCGTCGTGCCCACCACGTACATGCGCGCGGGCCCGGCCCGGCGTACGACCCCGCGGTTGAACAGCGACCCGAACACGGCCACGATCGCGTTGGCCGCGAACACCGCGCTGAACGCCTGCGGGCTGAGGTGGTGGCCGTCCTGGAGCACGAAGCTGATCGACGCCAGGTACGTGAAGAAGGCCGTGCCGGTGCACGCCCCCACCAGCAGGTAGCAGACGAAGAGCCGGTCGCGCAGGACCGTGCCGAACCGGCGCCCGGTCGCGGCGAACCCGCCCGCGTGCCGCTGCGAGGCCGGCAGGGTCTCCGGCAGCGCGGTGCCCGCGACGGCCAGGAGTATCCCGCCGACCCCGGCGAGGACCAGGAACAGGCCCCGCCAGTCCAGGAACGCCGCCAGCTGCCCGCCCGCCACCGGGGCCAGGATCGGGGCCAGCGCGCCCACCAGCCCGAGCAGGCTGAGCAGCCGCGCCAGTTCGATGCCCGAGGCGATGTCCCGGGCGGCGGCCAGGGCGATGACGACCCCGGCCGACCCGGTGAGCCCCTGCAGGAACCGGGTGACGAGCAGGATCTCGACGGTGGGCGCGAACGCGCACAGCACAGAGAACAGCGTGAACAGGGCGATGCCCCACAGCAGCGGCCGCCGCCGGCCGAACCGGTCGCTGAGCGGACCGGTCACGAGCTGGCCCAGCGCGAGCCCCAGCATGCACACCGACATGGACGCCTGGGCGAGGCTGCTGCTGGTGTCCAGGTCCTTGGCGAGCTGCGGCAGCAGCGGCATGGACAGATCCATCGACAGCGGCCCGAACACCTCCAGCGACCCCAGGACGAACGCGGCGCGGCGCGCGCTCATCACGCGTGCCGCGCCGTGTCCGGCGGTGTCGCTCACCGGGGCCGGCCGCCGTCGCCGAGGACGCGCCGCATCCAGGAGGACCGGGCGGCCACGGCGGCCCGGGACACCTCGGCGTCCGGCGAGAAGCCGGTGAAGCCGTGGTAGCCACCCGCCCAGACGTGCAGCTCGCACCGGCCGCCGGCCGCCCAGATCCGGGTGGCGTACTCCACCGACTCGTCGCGGAACACCTCGGCCGCGCCGACCGATATGTACGCCGGCGGCAGCCCGGACAGGTCGGTGGCCCGGGCCGGCGCCGCGTACGGCGAGACGGCGTCGGTGCCCCGGTCCGCGCCCAGCAGCGCCGACCAGCCGGTGTCGTTGTTGTTCCGGTCCCAGATGCCGATGCCGTCGTACTGCCTGCTGGACACGGTGGTGTTGCGGTCGTCCAGCATCGGGCAGTCCAGCAGCTGCCCGGCCAGGGCCGGACCGCCGCGGTCGCGGGCCATCAGGGCGAGGGCCGCGCTCAGTCCGCCGCCCGCGCTCGCCCCGCCGACCAGGATCCGGGCGGGGTCGACGCCCAGCTCGGCCGCGTGCCCGGCGAACCAGAGCAGACCGGCGTAGCAGTCCTCGGCGGCGGCGGGCGCGGGATGTTCGGGAGCCAGCCGGTATTCGACGCTGGCGGCGACGGCGCCGTACTCCAGCACCTCCTCGATGAGGCCGGCGATGCCGAAGAACCGGTTGCCGAGGACCATGCCGCCGCCGTGGACGCCGTAGATGCCGGGCGCGTCCCGGACCTCGCCCCGGGGGCGCAGGATCGTCAGCTCGACGTCCGGCGCGCCCGCCGGACCCGGCACGGTGCGGTGCTCGACCTCCACCGGACGGTCCCCCACGGCGGCCTCGACCGGAGGCACGATCGTCTCGAAGTGCGCCCGGTTGGCCAGGATGGTGTCCGGCCGCAGCGGGATCCTCTCGATGAGGTCGCGGCAGGCCGCCAGCCCCGGTTCGAGTTCCGGGTCGTAGGGGACGGGCACGGGGAAAAGGCGCGCCGCGTCCGGTCGTGGTGACGGGGTCACGGTCAGGGCCCTTCCGGGTCGACGACGCCGCGGTCGCACCAGAACGGTTCGGCCAGGGAGCGCAGCTCCTCGGCGCCGACCCGCCGCACCAGGTCCAGGGCGGCCAGGTTCTGCTCGACCTGCTCCAGCCGGGACGCGCCGATCAGCGTCGTCACGTTGGCCGGGTGGGTCAGCGTGAACGCGACGGCGAGCTGGGCCGGGGTGGTGCCGAGGTCCGCGGCGAGTGCGGTGATGCCGGGGACGGTCGCCACGATCGCCTCGCGGACGGAGCCGGGGTCGCGGCCGATCTCCCGCTCGGGCGAGGTGCGGCCGGCCAGGATGCCGCCCTCCAGGACGTCGGACGCCTGCATGGTGAACCCGTCCGCGAACAGCCCGGCGAACGGTTCGCCGTCCGGGATGGAGCGCCGCGCCAGGCTGTACTTCAGCTGGGCGATCTGCGGCCCGGCCACGCCCCGTTCGGCGGCGATACGGCGCAGGGCGCGGATGTTCGTCGCCGACCAGTTGTTGACGCCCCAGGCGCGGATCAGCCCGGCCCCGGTGAGCGCGGCGAGGTCGTCGACGAGGTCCTCCAGGCGTACGTCGTCGCGCCGCAGGTCGCCGAGGATCACCAGGTCGGCGTGGTCCAGGCCGGTGCGCAGGAACACGTTCTCCAGCTGCGGGGCGAAGCCCTGCTCGCCGAAGCCCTCGATCCACAGCTTCACCGACGCGAGGTACGCGTCCCGGGGGGCGCCGGTGGCCCGCATGATGGAGCCCCAGATCACATCGGTGAAGACGGGGGGCATGCCGGGCATGCCGTACACGCCGACGTCGAACAGGTTGACGCCCTCGTCGAGCGCGTGGCGGACCATGGTGACGGCGTCCGCGAAGTCCATCCGATCGAAGGTGTGCCAGGAGCCGAGGGACAGCGCCGACGCCTCCAGGTCGCTGTCGCCGATCCGGCGACGGGGGAGCGGGGTGGTGGTCACGTGCGTGGTTCCTTTCTCCGGGCCGCTCAGGCGAGCCGGGGATCGATGACGGCCTTGATCTCCTCGTGCCTGCTCATCGCGGCGATGCGGTCCGAGGCACCGGACAGGCCGACCGGCTCGCCGAACAGCCGGTCCCAGGGCATGCGGCCGGCGAACGAGGTGAAGAAGCCGATGGCCTCGTGGTAGTCGGCGATGTCGCCGTTGAGGGAGCCGGTGATCGTCAGCTCCTTGCCCATCACCGTGCCGAGCGCGATCGGTTCGCAGTCCGGTCCGGTGCTGCCCACGACGACGATCCGGCCGCGCTGGGCGGCCATCTCGACGGCCTCCCGGCCCACCGAGGGGGCGCCCGCGAAGTCGAGGACCAGATCGGCGCCGTGGCCGCCGGTCAGGTCCCGGACCCGGGAGACGACCGCCTCCGAGCCGGTGGCGATGTCCACGGTGGCGTCGGCGCCGAACGCGTCGGCCAGTGCCAGCCGGGCCGGGGGCGCCCCGACGTTGATCACGGTGCCGGCGCCTCCGATCCGGGCCACCGCGGTCGCGAACAGGCCGAGGGCGCCGGAGCCCTGGACGACGACCCGGGAGCCGGGGCGGACGCCGCCGGCCCGTGAGAACGCCCGCAGCACGGTCTTCGCCGCGCAGCCGGCCATCGCGGCCCAGGTGTCGGGGATCTCCTCGGGCAGCCGCAGCTTGGCGGCGCCGGGGACGACGTAGGCGTACTCGCACAGTCCGGCCGTGGCGTACGGCGGGACGTCGGCGCGCTGCAGGAAGCCGTAGCCGCGGGACGAACAGGCGACCGGCTCGCGCAGCACCGTGCAGCCGTGGCACGCGCCGCAGGTCGACTCCGACCAGCCGATGCGGTCGCCGACGGACAGCTTGCGGCCCAGCGCGTCCCGGGTGTCCTCGCCGAGCGCGACGATCTCGCCGACCATCTCGTGGCCGAGCACCATCGGCAGCATGCCGGGGAGGGTCATCCTGCCCGACCAGATTTCTATGTCGGTGCCGCACAGAGTCGTGCGGACGATGCGCACCAGGGCCGCCCCGCGTTCCGGGGCGGGCGGCAGGGGCAGGTCGGTGAGGTCCAACGAGGCGCCGTGTGCGGTGAGTACGGCGGCGCGTGTCGAGGAGGGAATGTCCATCACAACTCCTTCGTATCGAGCGGATCAAGGGGCTCGACGATGGGTTAGTCTACGACTGTCGACTCAAATGTCGAGCCCCTGAGAGCGACGAGGAGCACCCGTGCGCACAGCCGACGGCGACGCCCGAAATGCACCGGCCGACCTGATCCTGCGAGGGGGTGTCGTCCACACCATGGCGCCCGGCGGCCCGGGCGCGACCGCCGTGGCCCTGCGCGGCGGAACCGTGGTCCGGATCGGCGACGATCCCGGGGTCCTGGCGCTCGCCGGCGCCGGCACCCGCGTCGTCGACCTGGCCGGACGCGCCGTCCTGCCCGGCATCAACGACGCCCATCTGCACGGCACCTGGCTGGGCGCCATGTGGCCCGACACGCTCTTCGGCGACGATGCCGCGCCCGGCCCGCCCCCCGAGCGCCCGCTCCACGACGACGCCGCGCGCCGCCGGGCCATTCTGCGCACCGGCGACCTCGCCGCCTCCCTCGGCATCACCAGCTACACCGAGCCCGGCCTCGGCCCCGGCGAGGACGGCGGCAGGACCGGCGCCTTCGGCACCGCGGTCGCCGAGCAGTACCGCGCGCTCGCCGCCGAGGGACGGCTGCGGGCCCGGATCACCGTGCTCCGGCTGTACGGCGAACTGGACGGCCCCAGCGACCTGGAGCACTTCCTCGCCGGGCTTGGCGCCGCCGACGGCACGACCGCCGACCCGCGCTGGCTGCGGTTCGCGGGCGTCAAGATATTCGCCGACGGCATACCGCCGATGCGCTCCGCCTACACCCACCACTGCTACGCCGACGGCGTCCGCCCCTCCCTCCTGGTCGCGGGCGGTGACGACGCCGAACGCGAGGCCAACCTGGCGCGGATGATCGTCGCCGCGCACCGGGCCGGGCAGCAGGTCGGCGTGCACGCCACCGGGGACCGCTCCATCGACGTCACGCTCGACGCGGTCGAACGCGCCAGGGCCGAGCGCGACGTCGACCTGGGGCACTACATCATCCACGGCGACCTCGTCACCGGCCCCCAGCTGCGCCGGATGGCCGCCCTCGGGGTGGGCCTGGACACCCAGCCGGAGATCGCGGTGCGCACCCGCTCCCTGGTGGACGACGCGCTCGGCGCGGGCTCGGCGGAGGCGGCGTGGCCGCTGCAGGCGGCGCTGGACGCGGGCGTGACCATGTGCCTGACCTCCGACGCCCCCGTGCTCTCGCCCGACTGGCGGCGCCAGATCGCCGCCGCCGACGCCTGGATGGGCGCGGCGGCCGACCCCCGGGCGCGCATGGAGCGGCTGCTGCGCTGCTACACGGTCGAGCCGGCCCGCCAGGACGCGGCCGCCTCCTGGAAGGGAACCCTGGCGCCGGGCATGGCGGCCGACCTGTGCGTGCTGGCCGCCGATCCGCTCACCGTGACCCCGGCCGAGCTGCCGGACGTCGAGGTGGACCTGACCGTCGTGGACGGCAGGATCGTCCACGACCGCACGGCCCCGTCCCCGGACCGGGGCGCGGAGACGGTCTGACGGCGGGCGCCCCCCCGTACGGGAGCGGCCCCGGACCGGGCATCGCGCCCGGTCCGGGGCCGCTCCCGCGGTCGGGGCGGGGTCATGTGAGGAGCTGGCCGCCGTCCACGGGGAGGCTGGTGCCGGTGATGTGGGCGGCGGAGTCCCCGGCGAGGAAGACGGCCGCCGCGGCGACCTGTTCCACCGGGGCCAGGCGCTTGAGGGGAATGCGGTCCTCCCACGCCTTGCGCTGCGGGGAACCCTCCGGCATCCCCGCGGCCAGCATGTCGGTGAGCACCGGACCGGGCGCCACGGCGTTGACGCGGATGCCGTGCGCGGCCAGCTCGACGGCCGCCCAGCGGGTGAGCGCGTCCACGGCGGCCTTGCTGCTCTCGTAGCCGCCCATGCCCGGCGTGGGCTGCCGGCCGCCGATCGAGGAGATGTTGACGATCGCCCCGGCGACCCCGGCCTCGACCATCCGCCGGGCGGTGTGCTGGGTCATCAGGAAGGTGCCCACCACGTTGGTGCGCAGAATCGTGTCCAGGTCGGCGCCGGGCAGCTCCAGCACCGTGCCGTGCAGTGTCAGCAGGCCGGCGTTGTTCACCAGCACCTCGACCGGCCCGAACCGTTCCTGGAGGGCGTCCAGCCCGCTCGCTATCCGGTCCTCGTCGGTGATGTCCAGGGCCAGGCCGTGCAGGCCCAGTTCCGCGGCCGTTGCCGTGACGCGCTCCGCGTCCCGGTCGGCGATCACCACGGTGTCCCCTGCGGCGGCGAAGGCCGCGGCCACCGCCCGGCCGATCCCGCCGGCTCCGCCGGTCACCAGCACGGTGCGTGTGCGCTTCATCGTCACTCCCCTCGCGCCGAGACCTCTGTCACGGCGGTCCGATTTATAGTATACAAGCGTAGACGAAAAAGCCGAGGCTTCGGGAGGAGCTTTGAGCGCTGAAATGTCTGTTCCCCGCCGTCCGTTGGGCCCCGGTGGCCCCGAGGTGCCGGTCCTGGCCCTGGGGTCCTGGAACACCTGGGACCGGATGGATTTCGACGACGCGGTGTCGCTGGTGGCACGGGCGGCCGAGCTGGGCTGTGCCTTCTTCGACGTCGCGCACTACAACATGGGCCCCCACGCGGAGAACGCCCGCACCGATCTGATCTTCGGCCGTGCCGTGCGGGAGGCCGGGCTCGCCCGCGCCGACTGGCGGTTCTGCGGGAAGCTCTGGCTCTGGGACTACCCGGCGACCGGCTTCACGCAGCAGATGGAGACCTCGCTGGAACGCGTGGGCGTCGAGAGCGCCGACTTGGTCGTCGTCGGCGACTATGTCGGCGACCTCGACGTCGAGCGGGTCGTCACCGACGTCGCCGAGCAGATCGAGGCCGGCCGCTTCACCACCTGGGGCGTCAACAACTGGCGCTACGAAGACCTGCGGGCCGCGCTCGACGTCGCCCGGGAGCGCGGTCTGGTGCCGCCGTCGTTCGCCCAGCTCAAGTACGGCCTGGTCCGCAGGTCCATGGCCGAGGGACGCTATTACGCCCCGCTCTTCGAGTCGGGGGACCTGGCCCTCCAGGCGTCCGACGTCTTCGAGGGCGGCATCCTGGTCGGGAACCTCCGGCCGAACCGCAAGATCGGCGCCGACGTCGGCGGCATCCGGGAGCGCGTCGCCGACGCATACCCGCGCGTCCGGGAGCTGGCGGAGAGCCTCGGGGCCACCCCCGCCCAGGTGGGCATCGCGTTCTGCCTGGCCAACCCGGCGACCGCCAACGTCCTGGTCGGGGTCTCCCGGCAGGCTCAGCTGGAGGACAACGCCGGCGCCGTCGCCCTGCTCGACCGGGTGGGCGCGGCGGCCCTGCGCGAGGCCGTGGCCGACCTCTGGCTCGACCGCGACGTCGCCCCGGACGGCTCCTGGTGACCGGGCCCGGCCCCGCCGGACCCCGCCGCGCCTCTACCCGCCGCACGACCACCGACCCCACCCTCAGGAGGACCGCATGACCAGCACCGCCACCCCCGCCACGCCCGACCGCATCGTCGACATCGCGATCGGCTACATGGGCGCCAAGCAGCTCTTCGCCGCCGCCCGCACCGGCCTCTTCCGCGCCCTCGCGGACGGCGAGCGCGACGTGGCCGGGCTCGCCGCCGCGACCGGGCTCAGCGAACAGATGACCCGCATCCTGGCCGACGCCATGAACGGCCTGGGCCTGCTGGAGCGCGCCGGGGGCCGCTACCGGCTCGCCCCGGACGCCGCCGCCCACCTGAGCGGCGAGGGTGAACTGGACCTCCACCCCTTCCTCGGCTTTCTGAACGAGATCAGCTACGGCCACTGGCTCCAGTTCGACACCACCGTCGACACCACCAAGCCCGGCGAGCTGGCGATGGACGAGGGTCGCTGGGCCACCTTCATGGCCGGTGTCATGCGCTACAACGCCCTGCACGCCGCCATGCTGGCCCGGTCCTTCGACTTCACCCCCTACGAGAGCCTGCTCGACCTCGGCGGCCTCTCGCCGGAGTTCGCCCTCGGCGCGCTGCGGGCCAACCCGGAGCTGTCGGCCCGCTTCGTCTTCGACCCGGCCTCCACCGAGTCGCTCACCGAGGCGCTGGCCGCGGCCGGCCTCTCGGACCGGGCCGTGATCGACCCCGCGCCCACCGGCACGGCCGCGCCGGGCGGTGAGCACGACCTCGTCATGGTCAACCACGTGATCCACCGCTTCACGGCCGAGCAGAACCGCGCCATCCTCGTGAACGCGCGCGCCGCCGCGCGGTCCGGCGCCACCCTGCTGCTGCTGGACTTCCTGCTGGACGACGACGAGCGCCAGCGGCCGATCGACGCCCTGCACGCGGGGGAGTACTTCGTCATCGACGGCACGGTCGTGTATCCGGAGGCCGACGTCACCGCCTGGCTGGAGGCGGCGGGGTGGCGACGGCGTGAGGTGATCGCCCTGCCCGGAAGCCCCCGCGTGGTGGTCGCGGAAGCCGTCTGACCTGCGCATTGTCCCTGGGGCGAAACATGGCCCCGTCGCTCCCGAATTGGCCGCGGCGGGGCCATTGCCTTTTTCGCCGACGGCCGTAGACTAACGGCCACGACACGTGAGGTGGCGGGCAGGCGAACTCTTCCGCGCACCCACTCTCATATCTGCGCCGAGCGCTGTGACGGCGAGAGGGCCGGCCGTTTCCTCTCCCGCATCGATCTGGTACCAGCGCCCCTTCTTACGTGAGAGAAGACTCCATGAAGCGAATCTGGAGAGCCACAGTCGTCGCGGTAGCCGCGACGGCGATGGCCGCGTGCACCAACACGACCACCTCCGGCAGCGGTACCGCGGACGAGGACATCAGGATAGGCACCCTCCTCGACGTCACCTCCTGGGATCCCGCCCAGGCCGACATCGGCTTCGACGGCCCCTACCTCTCGGCCCTCTACGACCCGCTGGTCTCCCTGGACAAGGACTCCAACCCCATCCCCGGCCTGGCCAAGGAGTGGAAGTACTCCGCGGACTTCCTGACCCTCACCATGGACCTGCGCACCGGGGTCGAGTTCAGCGACGGCCAGGCCTTCGACGCCGACGCGGCCGTGCAGAACCTCGAACACCTCAAGGCCGGCGTCCGCTCCGGCTCCACCTACGACAACGTCACCGACATCAAGAAGGTGGACGCGGACACCATCGCCCTCCACCTGAAGAAGAAGGACGACGCCCTCCTCTACTACATGGGCATCGGCCGCAGCTGGATGGCCTCGCCCGCCGCGATCAAGGCGGACACCCTCACCGACAAGCCGGTCGGCTCGGGCCCCTACACGTACGAGAAGAGCAAGTCGACGCCCGGCTCCGAATACGTCTTCGCCAAGAAGTCCGGACACTGGGACGACAAGACCTTCCCCTTCTCCACCGTCCACATCCAGCCCATCGCCGACCCGACCGCCAGCTTCAACGCCATGCTCTCCGGCCAGCTCGACATCGCCTACGCCAACGCCGCGGACATCCCGCGCGCCAAGGACAACGGCTGGAACGTCTCCTCCGACGTCGCTACCTGGGTCGGCCTCCAGTACACCGACCGGACCGGCAAGCAGCTCAAGCCCCTGGGCGACGTCCGGGTGCGCCGCGCCATCAGCCACGCCTTCGACGGCGCCGCCATGCTCAAGTCCGTCGGCCAGAACGCCGGCGTGGCCACCAACCAGGTCTTCCCGGCCGGCCGCCCCGTCTACGACGAGTCGCTGAACTCCCGGTACGCCTTCGACCTGGACAAGGCCAAGCAGCTCATGGCCGAGGCCGGCTACCCCGACGGCTTCAAGGTCACCATGCCGATGTCGTCGATCTTCCAGCCGTGGCAGCCCTCGGTCCAGCAGACCCTGGGCAAGATCGGGATCAAGGTGACCTGGAAGAACCTGTCACCCGCCGACTACCAGAAGAACGCCGCCACCTTCCCCATGTTCGTGGCGGTCCTGGCCCTGGACTCCAACCCGGCGGCCTCGGTCGACGGCCGGATCACCTCCCAGCAGTGGTTCAACCCCAACCCCTCCACCGACGACTTCCCCAAGGTCAAGGAACTCGTCGGCAAGATCGAGGCGGCCACCGGCGACGCCCAGGTGCCCCTCATCAAGCAGCTCAACAAGGAAATCACCGAACAGGCCTGGCAGGACGTCTGGTACCAGGCGAACAACACCTACTTCAGCGTCAAGGGCATCACCGTCACCCCGATCACCGGAATGATGTTCCCGACCCTGCGGTTCGTCCAGCGCGGCTAGTACCCGTACAGGCGGGGGCCGCC
>NZ_JAKRGC010000063.1 GCF_022347745.1 Streptomyces sp. OfavH-34-F | reverse complement strand
CGCCACCGTCGTCCGCCGGGCCGAGCTGACCGACCTCCTGGACCGCGCCGCCCGCGCGCTGCTGGCCGGCGACGACCCGGTGGTGACGCTCGCCGGGGCCGCCGGATTGCTGCGCGACGGGCTCGCCGACTGGGCGCTGCTCGACCTGGGGCCTCCGGCGCAGCCCGTTCGGGTGGCGGTGCACGGCCCCCCGGAGCCGGACGACACCGGTCTGGAGAAGGCGTTCCTGCGCCAGGACCCGCGCGACTGCCCGGCGGCCGCCGAGGCCATGGCCCGGGGCACGGCGGTGGTCGAGCAGGCGGCGGACGATCTGGCGAGGCTCGGCGCGGACGAGGACGGCACGCCGCTGATGGTCCGGGCCGACGTCGCCGCGCTGCTCTCCGTGGCCCTGGTCGCGCCCGACGGTACGACGGTGCTGGGCGCGCTCACCCTGCTGCGGACCGGGGCCGGGGAGCCGTTCCCGCTGCTGGAGGCGTGCGGCGCCGAGATCGCGGCCGGGCACATGGCCGTTGTCGCCGCGCGAAATGGTGTCCCCGGGCGGGGATGCCCGCGCCCGGAGGTGGCACACGGCGATGTGGGGGAGGGTTGACACGACCCTCCCGCGAACCTGCGGGGTGAGCCGAGAGCCCCGCCGATCGAGCATGGAGGACACGATGGTGCGGACTGTGGGTGTCGAGGAGGAGCTGCTGCTCGTCGACGAGCAGAGCGGCGACCCCCGCGCGCTCTCGACGGCCGTCCTGGCCCTCGCGGAGCGGCGCGCCGAAGGCGACTCCGTCTTCGAACAGGAGCTGCACCGCCAGCAGGTGGAGTTCGCCACCGAACCGCGGAGCGACATGAGGGAACTCGCCGACGAGATCCTGCGCTGGCGCGCGGAGGCGGCCCACAGCGCCGCCGGGGCCGGCGGAGCGGTCGTCGCCCTCGCCACCGCCCCGCTGCCCGTCAGTCCCTCCATCGGCGACGGCGAACGCTATCGGTGGCTGGCCGACACCTACGGGCTGACCACCCAGGAACAGCTCACCTGCGGATGCCATGTGCACGTCTCCGTGGAGTCGGACGAGGAGGGCGTCGCCGTCCTGGACCGCATCCGGCCCTGGCTCGCCGTCCTGCTCGCCCTCAGCGCCAACTCGCCGTTCTGGCAGGGCCAGGACACCACGTACAGCAGCTACCGCAGCCGGGTGTGGGGGCGCTGGCCCTCGTCCGGGCCGGTGGAGATCTTCGGTTCCGCGCGCCGCTACCACGACGAGGTCCGGGCACTCGTGGACACCGGAGTCCTGCGCGACAAGGGGATGATCTACTTCGACGCCCGGCTCTCCCACCGGTACCCCACCGTCGAGATCAGGGTCGCCGACGTGTGCCTGGACCCCGCCGACGCCGTGCTGCTCGCCACCCTGGCCCGCGCCCTGGTGGAGACGGCGGCCCGCGCCTGGCGGGCGGGCGAGCCGCCCGAGCCGTACGGGGTGGGGCTGCTGCGCATGGCGGCCTGGCAGGCCGGCCGCTCCGGCGTGGAGGGGCCGCTGCTGCATCCGGCGACCATGCGCCCCGTACCCGGGCCGGAGGCGGTCCGTGCCCTGCTCGCCCAGGTGCGCGACGCGCTGGAGGACAGCGGCGACCTGCGGGCGGCCACGGAGGGCGTCGAGCGGGTGCTGGAGCGGGGGACCGGGGCCCGCTTCCAGCGCGACGCGCTCGCCCGGACCGGAAGCCTGCGCGACACGGTCGCCGAGTGCGTCGCCCGGACGCGCGGCTGAGCGGCCCGCCCGGCGGTCAGCCGGCCTCGTCGGCGCACACCCGTACGGTGTGCAGCTCCGGGTCCGCCGGGTCCGGCAGGTTCATCCCCGCCTCCAGACCGGTCAGCAGATAGCGCACCACGGGCCGGGTCAGCCGTTCGCCGGGCAGCACCACCGGGATGCCCGGCGGATACGGCGTGATCATCTCGGCGGCGACCCGGCCCACGGCCCGCTCCACCGGCACGTCCTCGGTCACGGTGAAGTAGGCGTCGCGGGGGAGCACCGCCTGCTCCATCCTCAGCTCGGCCGGCGACGGCACGGCGACCTCGGGGCCGCGCGGCAGCGAGGGCGCCTGCCGGGCCAGGTCGCGCAGCGCGGTCATGAGCCGTTTCGTCGTCTCCGCGTCGTCGGCGTGGGTGAGCTGGGCGCTGATACGCCGGTGGTCCATCAGGTGCGTGTCCAGGTGGTGGTGCTCGCGCAGCCAGTCCGCCGCCCGGTAGCCGGAGACGCCGAGTTCCGCGATGTCGATGAGCACCGGCAGCGGGTCGAACTCGGAGCCGGCGCCCGGACCGCAGAAGTCGTCCCGGTCGTTGACGTGCATCCCGTCGATCGACTCGATCTCCTCGCGCACGGACGCGGCGAGGTCCAGCGCGCGCGACATCAGCGCATGCCCCTCCCGCACCATCTGCCGCCGCCAGCCGTCCATCCCGGCGTACAGCAGGACGGACGGGCTGGTCGTGCCCAGCAGGTCCGCCCGCGAGGCCAGCGTGTCGTGGTCGATCAGGTCGCCCCGCAGGTGGAACACCGAGCCCTGCTCCAGGCCGCTGCCCATCTTGTGGATGCTGGTGACGCAGACGTCCGCGCCCGCGTCCATCGCCCAGGTCGGCAGGTCCGGGTGGAACGGCAGGTGCGCGCCCCACGCCTCGTCCACGACGAGCGGACGGCCGCGCCGGTGGCAGCCCTCGGCGATGGCCCGCAGATCCGCCGCGACCCCGTACGGCGTGGGGCTGGTGACCAGGGCGCCCCGCGCGTCCGGATGCTCGTCGAAGGCCCGCTCGTACGCCTCGGCGGACGGCGGATGCGCGAGGTGGCGTGCGGTGTCCCACTGCGGTTCGACCCAGACCGGCCGGATGCCGGACAGGATCAGGCCCGAGATGACCGCCTTGTGCGCGTCCCGCCCCACCAGGAGCTTCTGGCCGTGCGCGGCGACGCTCAGCATCGCCGCCTTGACCGACAGGGAACTGCCGCACGTCGAGAAGAACGCGTGCTCGGCGTGGACCGCGTCGGCCATCAGCTCCTCGGCCCGCTGCAGCACGTTCGACTTCATCCGCCGGTCGTCGAGCCCGCCGCTGGCCAGCACGTCACCGAGGAACACGGCGTCGCCGAGCACCTCCCTGACCTCCGGCGCGGCGCCCCGCGCCTGCTTGTGGCCGGGGGGAGTGAACCCCAGCTCGCCCCGCTGCCGGTAGGCGGCCAGGGCATCCAGAACAGGTGCTTCCTCATGATTCTTCGCCATACCTACCGCCTTTCCCGGCTGCCCGGATCGATCCGCCCCGCACCCCGGGGATTACGGAAGCGGGGTGCCGCCGGTCGCGTTCACGATCTCCCCGGTGATGAAACTCGCCCGGTCGGATGCCAGGAACACATAGGCCGGAGCCATCTCGGCCGGCTGCGCGGGGCGCCCCAGCGGGCTCTGCTTCCCGAACTCCCGGGTGTCGGGCAGCGTCGCCGGAATCAGCGGCGTCCACACCGGACCGGGCGCCACGGCGTTCACCCGGATGCCGTCGGACGCCAGCATCTGCGCCAGGCCGTGGGTGAAGGTCACGATCGCGCCCTTCGTCATCGCGTAGTCCAGCAGGTGCGGGCTCGGCTGGTACGCCTGAACCGACGTGGTGTTGATGATCGATCCGCCGGCCGGGATGTGCGGCAGCGCCATCTTGCACAGCCAGAACATCCCGTACAGGTTGGTGCGCAGCACCCGGTCGAACTGCTCCGTGGAGATCGCGGCGATGCCCTCGGGCTGGGCCATCTGGTACGCGGCGTTGTTGACGAGGACGTCGATGCGCCCGAACTCCTGCACCGCGCTGCCGATCAGGGCCCGGCACTGCTTCTCGTCGCGGATGTCGCACGCCTCGGTCAGCGCCCGCCGGCCCGCCTCCTCGACCAGGCGGGCCGTCTCCCGCGCCTCGTCCTCCTCGGGGCCGAGATGCGTGATCAGCACGTCGGCCCCCTCCCGGGCGAAGGCCAGCGCCACGGCCCGGCCGATCCCGGAGTCGCCCCCGGTGATGACGGCCTTGCGGCCCTCCAGGAGCCCGTGGCCCCGGTAGGAGTCCTCACCGTGGTCGGGCGGCGGGTCCATGGGCCCGGTCCAGCCGGGGTGCTGCTGCTCCTGCTGCGGGAAGTCGGGCTTCGGGAAGCGTTCGGTGGGGTCCTGGCCCGGTGCGGACTCGGTCATGGGATCTTCCTCCGTAACTGATCGCGGAATGGGTACGGCGGGGCCCCGCCGTCGATCCTGGGCGCTCCCGGGGCGGCCCGCGACTCGGAGTCCGCTGGACGGCGCTGCGGCTGTGGTCCCAACCGGCAGCGCCTGCTCCCGCGTACGCCGGGAGCCTGGCCAGGCGGGTACCCGGACCGGGCGCCGCCATGCGGGAACGGCCGGCCGTTCCCGTACCGGCACCCCACCGCACCAGCGACCGAATCCGGCATTCCGGTTGAACCCGCGTTCTGTGGGAACCCGGCCCACGGAACGACCGGGCGGGCCACCACCGCACGACGACCGGGAGGAACCGAGCAGACATGGGACGGCATGCCGAAATCGTCCGCGCCCTGGCCATGCGGGCGAAGGGGGCGAAACTCAGGTCGGACGGCGCGGCGCTGGGCGACGACGCCCTGAAGGCGGAGGGGCGCCGGCGCGAGACCGCCGGACGGATCGCCCAGGCCGAAGCGAAGGCGGCACGGCGCACGGCCCGCCACTGAACCGGCGGCGCGACCGCGACCCGGCCCCCCACCCGACAGCGAGGAGACCACTCATGCGTGCACTGACCTGGCAGGGAAAGCGAGACGTCCGCGTCGAGACCGTTCCCGATCCGGTCATCCAGGACCCGACCGACATCATCATCCGGGTCACCTCCACGGGCATCTGCGGATCGGACCTCCATCTGTACGAAGTCCTCGGGCCCTACCTCGACCCCGGCGACATCCTGGGCCACGAGGCGATGGGCGTCGTCGAGGTCACCGGCCCCGAGGTGACCGCCGTGGCCCGCGGCGACCGGGTCGTCATCCCGTTCAACGTCTCCTGCGGCACCTGCTTCATGTGCGACCAGGGCCTCCACTCCCAGTGCGAGACCACCCAGGTGAAGGAGTACGGCACCGGCGCCTCCCTCTTCGGCTACACCAAGCTGTACGGGCAGGTGCCCGGCGGGCAGGCCGAACTGCTGCGGGTGCCGTTCGGCAACACCCTGCCCATCGCGGTGCCCGAAGGGCCGCCGGACGACCGCTTCGTCTACCTGTCGGACGTGCTGCCCACCGCCTGGCAGGCCGTCGAGTACGCCGCGATCCCGCCCGGCGGCAGCGTGACCGTCCTCGGGCTCGGGCCGATCGGCGACATGGCGGCCCGGATCGCCCTCCACCGGGGCGCCGGCCTGGTCATCGGCGTGGACCTCGTCCCCGAACGCCTCGCCCGCTCCGCCGCGCGCGGCGTCCAGGTCCTCGACCTCGGCCGCTACGGCAAGGACCTGCCGCAGGCCGTCCGCGACCTCACCGGCGGACGCGGCACCGACGCGGTCATCGACGCCGTGGGCATGGAGGCGCACGCGACCGGCGCCCCGATCGGCAAGGCCGGCCACTGGGCGGTCGGGCTGCTGCCCGACGCGGCCGCCCGCCCCCTCATGGAACGCGCCGGCATCGACCGCCTCTCCGCCCTCCTCACCGGCATCGACGTCGTGCGCAGGGGCGGCACCGTCTCCGTCTCCGGCGTCTACGGCGGCGCCGTGGACCCGATGCCCCTGCTCAAGATGTTCGACAAGCAGATCCAGCTGCGCATGGGGCAGGCGAACGTGAAGCGCTGGGTGCCCGACATCCTCCCGCTGCTCGGGGACGACGACCCGCTGGGCGTCGACGGCTTCGCCACCCACCACCTGCCGCTGGAGGACGCGCCGAAGGCGTACGAGACGTTCCAGGCGAAGGCCGACGGCATGGTCAAGACGCTCCTGCGGCCCTGAACCCGGCGCACACCGCCCGGGCCCGGGAGCAGCGGCGCAACCGAAGGAGACAGCGTGAACGCATCACCACGGCCGCGCGTCGTCGTCACGGGCGCGACCGGCAACGTCGGCACGAGCCTCGTCCGCGCCCTCGCGCAGGACCCGGACGTCGGCTCGGTCCTGGGACTGGCCCGCCGGCTGCCCGACCTCACCCTGCCCGGCGTCGAGTGGGGGCGGGTGGACCTCTCCCGCCCCGACAGCACCGGCAGGCTCGCATCCCTGTTCGCCGGCGCCGACGCCGTCGTCCACCTGGCCTGGCGCTTCCAGCCCACCCACGACCCGGTCGTCACCTGGCGCAGCAACGTCGAGGGCACCCTGCGGGTCATCGAGGCCGTCCGCACGGCGGGCGTCCCCGCGCTGATCCACGCCTCCTCCGTGGGCGCCTACTCGCCGGGCCCCAAGCGGGAGCCGGGCGTCGACGAGCGCTGGCCGACCCACGGCTGGCCCGACGCGGCGTACTGCCGGGAGAAGGCCTATCTGGAACGGGTCCTGGACACCTTCGAACTGCGCCATCCGCAGATCCGGGTGGTACGGATGCGGCCCGGATTCCTGTTCAAGGAGACCGCCGCACCCGAACAGCGGCGCATCTTCGGCGGCAAGTACCTCCCCGGCGTCCTGATCCGCCCCGACCTGCTGCCCTTCGTGCCTGACCTCGAAGGACTGCGGTTCCAGGTGCTGCACACCGACGACGCGGCGGAGGCGTACCGGCTGGCCGTCCACGGCGACGTGCGCGGCCCCTTCAACCTCGCCGCCGACACCGTTACCGACGCCCGCGCGCTCGGCGAACTCCTCGACGCGCGGGTGGTGCGCGCGCCCGTCCCGCTGGTGCGCGGCGCGCTGGCCACCGCCTGGCACGCACGGGCGGTCCCGGCCTCGCCACACCTCTTCGACGCGGTGCTGCGCCTGCCCGTCATGGACTGCGCACGGGCCCACGAGGAACTCGGGTGGCGGCCCCGCCACTCGGCCTCCGAGGCGCTGGCGGCCTTCCTGCGCGGCGTCGTACGGGGCGAGGGCGAGCCCACCGCGCCACTGGCCGGCAGCCGGTGGAGCTGACGGAGGGGGACGGCCCGCCGTCCGTCGACGGTGCTCCCCGGGGGAGCCGCCCGCGGGCCGCGCGCTCGCCGGTCCGGGCGGGCGGTGCCACCATGACAACCATGTCCCGCAAGGCGCTCATCGTCATCGACATGATCAACCCGTACGACCACGAGGACGCCGAGCTGCTGCTGCCGTCCGCCGAGCGGGCCGTGCCCGTCATCGCCCGCATGCTGAAGGCGGCACGGAACAGCGGCGCGCCCGTGATCTACACCAACGACAACTTCGGCGACTGGCGCTCGCACCACGGGGAGATCGTCGAGACCGCCATGGCCGGCGCCCGCCCCGACCTCGTCGAACCGCTGCTGCCCGACGAGAAGTCGCTGTTCGTCGTCAAGGCCCGGCACTCCATCTTCTACGAGACCCCCCTGCCCTACCTGCTCCACCAACTGGGCGCGGACCACCTCGTGCTGACCGGTCAGGTGACCGAGCAGTGCGTCCTCTACTCCGCGCTGGACGCGCACATCCGCCACATGGACCTGACCATCCCCGAGGACGGCGTCGCCCACATCCACGCCGACCTGGCGGAGGCGGCCCTGCGGATGACCGAACGCAACATGGGCGCCCGCGTGTGCGCCGCCGAGACCATCGATCTGTGACACCGGCGGGCCACGCCGGCGGGAAAGGACCTCCATGACGCGCGCCGCGCTGTTCGACGTGGACGGCACTCTGGTCGACACCAACTACCTCCACGTCACCGCGTGGTGGGAGGCGTTCCGCCAGACCGGGCACACCGTCGCGATGCCCGCGATCCACCGGGCCATCGGCCTCGGCTCGGAGGACCTCGTCGCCCATCTGCTGGGCCCGGGCCGCGACCGGGGCCAGGACGCGGACATCAGCGCCCGGCACTCCACGCTGTACGCCACCCGCTTCGAACAGCTGGCCCCGGTCGAGGGCGCCGCCGACCTGCTGCGCGCCCTCGCCGGCCAGGGCTGGACGATCGTCCTGGCCACCTCCGCGTCCGGCACCGAGCTGGCGGCCCTGCGGCGCGCCCTCGACGCCGACGACGTCATCTCCGGCACGGCCAGCTCCGACGACGTGGACACGGGCAAGCCCGCCCCGGACCCGATCCGCCACGCCCTGGAGATCGCCGGCGCCACCAGCGAGGAGGCCGTGTACATCGGGGACTCCGTCTGGGACATGAAGGCCGCGAGCACGGCCTCGGTGCCCGCCGTCGGGCTGCTGTCGGGCGGCATCCCCGCGACGGACCTGGAGGCGGCCGGAGCCGTCGAGATCCACGACTCCCCGGCCGCCCTCCTGGGCCGCCTCGACACCAGCGTCCTCACCCGGATGCGCTCCTAGGCACCTTCGCGCCCGGCACCACGTTTCGTCCGCCGGGGATCGGTAACCCATCCCATATGGTGCAATTCGGATACACGATGATGACCGAGCAGTCGGGGCCGCGCGCCCTCGTCGCCGATGTGGTGGCGGCCGAGCAGGCGGGCTTCGACTTCTCCGTGACCTCCGACCACTACTTCCCCTGGCTGGCGTCCCAGGGCCACGCCCCGTACGCGTGGAGCGTGCTGGGCGCCGCCGCGCAGGCCACGCAGCGCATCCCGCTGATGACGTACGTGACCTGTCCGACGACCCGCTACCACCCCGCCGTGGTGGCGCAGAAGGCCGCGACGCTGCAACTGCTCTCCGAGGGGCGGTTCCGGCTCGGGCTCGGGTCGGGGGAGAGCCTGAACGAACACGTGGTGGGCGGCGGCTGGCCGGACGCCCGGGTGCGCCTTGACAAGCTGGAGGAGGCCGTGGAGATCATCAAGGCGCTCCTCTCCGGCGGCTACGTCAACCACCACGGCGCCCACTACGACGTGGAGAACGCCAAGCTGTGGGACCTGCCCGACGTGGCCGTCCCCCTCGGGGTCGCCGTCTCGGGCGACCGGTCCTGCGAGATCGCGGGACGGCTGGCGGACCTCGTCATCGCCACCGAGCCCAAGGAGGAACTGCTCACCGACTTCGACCGGCACGGCGGCGGCGGAAAGCCACGCGTGGGACAGCTCCCCGTCTGCTACGACACCGACCGCGACGCGGCGGTGAAACGGGCCCACGACCAGTTCCGCTGGTCCGTCGGCGGCTGGAAGGTCAACTCGGAGCTGCCCGGCCCCTCCGCCTTCGCGCAGGCCACCCAGTACGTCCGGCCCGACGACATGGCCGAGGCGGTGCCCTGCGGCGACGACGTGGGCCGGTTCGTCGAAGCGGTCCGGCCCTTCGTCGACGCGGGGTTCACCGAGGTCGCCCTCGTCCAGATCGGCGGCGACCACCAGAAACCGTTCATCGAATGGGCGCAGGACAAGCTGCTGCCGGCCCTGCGCGCCATGTGACCCGCACACGCCGCACCCCGTGCGCCCCGGCCCGCAGGCCGGAGCACACGGGGTGCGCGATGTGCGGGGTCACTTCCTCCCGGCGGAGGCGGAACGCCCGTTGCTGCCCGACCGGGCCAGCGCCCAGGCCGGGAACACGAACCAGCAGACGAACGACCACAGGGCCATCCCGCCCACCAGCCACAGCGCCAGCTGGTTGTGGAGCGCCACCCGCATGATGAGCAGCAGCGCCGAGCACATCGTGCAGAACAGCAGCACCAGCCCGAGCAGGGTGAGCCGCGAGGCCCACACCACGGTCTGCGGCTTCAGATTGCGGCCGGTCAGCAGCCGGTGGAAGCAGACGGGCCCGATCAGCGCGGCGGCCGTCGCCGACCCCAGGAGCACGGTGACGACATAGATCGTCCGGTCCGCATCGGGCAGCGTCGTGAAACGCGGCTGGAAGACCACCGCCAGCAGGAAGCCGAACAGGATCTGCACACCCGTCTGGGCCACCCGCAACTCCTGGAGCAGCTCCGTCCAGCGCCGGTCCGCCCTCTCCTCGGTCGTCTCGTCACGCCCGCTGCGGGCATCGCTCGCCCCACCGGACCCCCCGCTCACACGTCCCTCGTCCACGTACGGTCTCCCTCCCACATGCCGAAACGTTTGTGCGCGGACCGCACGGCCCGCGCACAAAGGTGCTCTCCGTCCCTGCCCCGGTCGTTCAGCCGTCGACGGCCTTGCGGAGCTGCTCCTTGTTCATCGTGGAGCGGCCCTCGACGTTCTTCTTCCGGGCCTCTTCGTACAGCTGGTCCTTCGTGCGGCCCTGCGCGCCCTTGTGCGAGCGCTCGCCGCCGCGCTGGGAGGCGGACTTGGGGTCGCGCGTGGACGTCCTGCTCGCCGTCTTCGACTCACCGGCACGGGCCCGCTCCTTGTTCACGGTGCGGGCGGCGATCTCCTTGGCGCGCTTCTCGGACGTGCCGCGCTTCTCCGCGCTCTCCTTCACGTGTTCGTACTGGCGCTCACGCTTGGGGCTCGATCCTGCCGGCATGACGCGGTCCTCCTCGCTCTCGTCCTCGGCCCTCGGGGTGTCCATCCGGGTTACCGGGGGGCCACGTCCGAAACATGGCACCGCCCCGGCGGCGGCGCCCACCGGGCCGCGCGGTCGGGTGACGCCGCGCACCGCCCGTACCGCCGCCCGACCGGTTCCGCAGGGCCGATCGGGGCAGCGGGCGCGACGCGCGCACGTGAACCCGCCGACTTCGGGTACCGGGGTTCCTGCGAGCCCCTGGGCCGGCCGGGCCCGCGGCCGGACGACGAGGAGGACCCGGATGACCACGGGAGGTAACGCCCCGGCGGACGGGCAGCGCGGCACCAGCACCGAAGCGGCACCCGACCTGCGGTCCCTCCGCCGCGAACTGGACCGGCGCGTCGACGGCGAGGTCCGCTTCGACGCCGGCAGCCGGGGTGCCTACGCGACCGACGGTTCCAACTACCGCCAGGTCCCCCTCGGCGTCGTGGTGCCCCGCACCGTCGACGCGGGCGCCGAAGCGGTCGCCGTCTGCGCCCGCTACGGCGTACCGGTGCTCTCCCGGGGCGGCGGTACCAGCCTCGCCGGACAGTGCACCAACACCGCCGTGGTCATCGACTGGACGAAGTACTGCCACCGGCTGGTCTCCGTGGACGAGGCCGCCCGCACCTGCGTGGTGGAACCCGGCATCGTGCTCGACGAACTCAACCGGCAGCTGGCGGACCGGGGCCTGCGGTTCGGCCCCAAACCCTCCACGCACAGCCACTGCTCGCTCGGCGGGATGATCGGCAACAACTCCTGCGGCGCCTCCGCCCAGGCGTACGGCAAGACCGTCGACAACGTCCGGCGGCTGGAGATCCTGACCTACGACGGACTGCGCTGCTGGGTCGGCCCCACCTCCGACGCGGAGTACGCGGAGATCGTCGCCGCGGGCGGCCGCCGCGCCGAGGTCTACCAGGGGCTGCGCCGCATCATCGACGCGCACCTGGCCGACGTCCGCCAGGGCTTCCCCGCCATCCCGCGCCGGGTCTCCGGCTACAACCTCGACTCGCTGCTGCCCGAGAAGGGCTTCGACCTGGCCCGCGCCCTCGTCGGCAGCGAGGGCACCCTCGTCACCGTGCTCCGCGCCGAACTCGACCTGGTGCCCGTACCGCCCCACGAGGCGATGCTCGTCCTCGGCTACCCCGACATCTGCGCGGCGGCCGACGACGTGCCCCGCCTGCTGGAACACAGTGCGCCGACCCAGCTGGAGGCGCTGGACGGCCGGATGGCGCAGCTCATGCGCGAGGAGGACAGCCACGTCGCCTCCCTCGCCTCCTTCCCGGAGGGCGACAGCTGGCTGCTCCTCCAGTTCAGCGGCGACACCCAGGAGGGCGTGGACCGGCAGGCACGCGATCTCCTCGACGCGCTCGGCCGCGACGAGGACGACCCCACCGTGACCTTCTCCGACGACCCGCCCCGCGAACGCCGGATGCTCAAGGCGCGCGAGGCCGGACTCGGCGTCACCGCCCGGCCCCCGGACGGCCGGGAGACCTGGGAGGGCTGGGAGGACTCCGCCGTACCGCCCGAACGGCTCGGCGACTACCTGCGCGACCTGAAGAAGCTGTTCGCCGAGTTCGACTACGACCACCCCTCCCTCTACGGCCACTTCGGCCAGGGCTGCGTGCACACCCGTATCCCCTTCGAGCTCAAGACCGCCGACGGCGTCGACTCCTTCCGGCGGTTCCTGTTCCGGGCCGCCGACCTCGTCGCCTCCTACGGCGGCTCGCTCTCCGGCGAGCACGGCGACGGGCAGTCGCGCGCGGAGCTGCTGCCCCGCATGTACGGGGAACGGCTCGTCGCCGCGTTCGGCGAGGTCAAGGCCCTCCTGGACCCGGACGACCGGATGAACCCCGGCAAGGTCGTCGCCCCGTACCGCACCGACGAGAACCTGCGGCTCGGCCCGCACTGGCGGCCCGCGGACGACGCGACCCACTTCCACTACCCGGACGACGAGGGCTCCTTCAACCGGGCCGTGATGCGCTGCGTCGGCATCGGCAACTGCCGCTCCCACCGCGGCGGCGTGATGTGCCCCTCCTACCGGGCGACCGGTGAGGAGGAGCACTCCACCCGGGGCCGGGCCCGGCTCCTGTTCGAAATGCTCGGCGGGCACCGCGACACCCCCGTCACCGACGGCTGGCGCTCCACCGAGGTCCGCGACGCGCTCGACCTCTGCCTGGCCTGCAAGGGCTGCAAGTCCGACTGCCCGGTGGGCGTGGACATGGCCACGTACAAGTCCGAGTTCCTGGCGCACCACTACGCGGGGCGGCTGCGGCCCAGCGCCCACTACTCGCTGGGCTGGCTGCCCCTGTGGGCGTGGCTCGCCCGGATCGCCCCGCGCCCGGTCAACGCGGTGCTCGACGCGCCCGGCCTCCGGCGCGTCGCCAAGCGGCTCGCCGGGATCGCCGCCGAGCGGCAGCCGCCCGCCTTCGCCGAGGAGACGTTCGTCCAGTGGTGGCGGGCGCGCGGCCGCCCCGAGCCCGACCCGGCCGACCCCCGCGCCGTGGTGCTGTGGCCCGACACCTTCACCAGCTCCTTCCACCCCGGCATCGCCCGCGCGGCGGTCCGGGTCCTGGAGGGCGCCGGGTTCCGGGTCGCCGTCCCGGAGCGCGCCGTGTGCTGCGGGCTCACCTGGATCTCCACCGGCCAGCCCGCCACCGCCAAGAAGGTGCTGCGCCGGACCGCCGACGTGCTGCGGCCGTGGCTGGAGGCGGGCACCCCGATCGTCGGCCTGGAACCGTCGTGCACCGCCGTCTTCCGCTCCGACGCGCCCGAACTCATGCCGCACGACCAGGACATCCAGCGCCTCGCCGGACAGTTCCGCACCTTCGCCGAACTCCTCGTCAACGACGCCCCCGACGACTGGCGGCCACCCGTCCTCACCCGCCGGGCCACCGTGCAGACACACTGCCACCAGCACGCCGTCACGAAGTTCGACGCCGACCGCGAACTCATGCGCCGGGCCGGACTGGACGCCGAGGTCCTGGACGAGGGCTGCTGCGGACTCGCCGGCAACTTCGGCTTCGAACGCGGCCACTACGACCTGTCCATGGACATCGGGGAGCAGGGCGTCCTGCCCGCCGTCCGGGGCGCCGCGCCCGACGCCCTGGTCGTCGCCGACGGATTCAGCTGCCGTACGCAGATCGAGCAGGGCGCCACCGGCCGCCGCGCCATGCACCTGGCCGAGGCACTCGCGCTCGCCCTCGACGGACCGCTGCCGGCCGACCACCCCGAGAAGGCCACCGCCCGGCCCGCCCGCCCGGCCCCGGCCGCACGCCGCCTGGTCACGGGCGCCCTCCTCACGGCACTCGGCACGGCCGCGTACACCGCCCTGCGCCGCATCCGCAGCACGACGCACCACCGATAGGAGAAGAGAACATGGCGACCAAGGTCTCCGACTACATCCTGCAGCGCCTGCGCGAGTGGGACGTCGACCACGTCTTCGCCTACGCCGGCGACGGGATCAACGGACTGCTCGCCGCCTGGGGGCGCGCGGAGAACCGGCCGAAGTTCATCCAGGCCCGGCACGAGGAGATGGCCGCGTTCGAGGCCGTCGGCTACGCGAAGTTCTCCGGCAAGGCCGGCGTCTGCGCCGCCACCTCGGGCCCCGGCGCGATCCACCTCCTCAACGGCCTGTACGACGCCAAGCTCGACCACGTACCCGTCGTCGCGATCGTCGGCCAGACCAACCGCAGCGCCATGGGCGGCTCCTACCAGCAGGAGGTGGACCTGCTCAGCCTCTACAAGGACGTCGCCTCCGAGTTCTGCGAGATGGTCACCGTCCCCGAACAGCTGCCCAACGTCATCGACCGGGCCATGCGCACCGCGTACGCCAAGCGCACCGTCACCGCCGTCATCGTCCCGGCCGACGTCCAGGAACTCGACTACGCGCCGCCCACCCACGCGTTCAAGATGGTCCCCTCCAGCCTCGGCGCCAGCGGCTACGCGCCCGTCCCCGCCGAGGACGACCTCGCCCGCGCCGCCGAGGTGCTCAACGACGGCGAGAAGGTCGCGATCCTCGTCGGCCAGGGCGCCCGCGGCGCACGCGCCGAGGTCGAACGGCTGGCCGAGGTGCTGGGCGCGGGCGTCGCCAAGGCGCTGCTCGGCAAGGACGTCCTGCCCGACGACCTGCCGTACGTGACCGGCTCCATCGGGCTCCTCGGCACCCGCCCCAGCTACGAGCTGATGCAGGGCTGCGACACCCTGCTCGTCGTCGGCTCCAGCTTCCCGTACACCCAGTTCCTGCCCGAACTCGACCAGGCCCGCGCGGTACAGATCGACATCGACCCCTTCATGATCGGACTGCGCTACCCGTTCGAGGTCAACCTCATCGGCGACGCCCGCGCCACGCTCGACGCCCTGCTGCCGCGCCTCAAGCGCAAGAAGCACGGCTCCTGGCGCAAGAAGATCGAGAAGGACACCGCCAAGTGGTGGGAGGTCATGCGCCGCCGCGCCGCCGTCGAAGCCGACCCGGTCAACCCCGAGTACGTCGTCCACGCGCTCGACGCCCTCCTCCCGGACAACGCCATCGTGGCCGCCGACTCCGGCTCCTCCGCCAACTGGTACGCCCGCCACCTCCGCTTCCGGGGCTCGATGCGCGGCTCCCTGTCCGGCACGCTCGCCACCATGGGCCCCGGCGTGCCGTACGCCATCGGCGCCAAGTTCGCCCACCCCGACCGGCCCGCCATCGCCCTCGTCGGGGACGGCGCGATGCAGATGAACGGCATGGCCGAGCTGATCACCGTCGCCAAGTTCTGGCAGGAGTGGGACGACCCCCGCCTGATCGTCGCCGTCCTCAACAACGAGGACCTCAACCAGGTCACCTGGGAGATGCGCGCCATGTCCGGCGCCCCGCAGTTCCTGCCCTCCCAGTCGCTGCCCGACGTCCGCTACGCCGACTTCGCCCGCTCCGTCGGCCTGGACGGCCTGCGCGTCGAGAAGCCCGAACAGGTCGAGGGCGCCTGGCACCGCGCCCTGGCCTGCGACCGGCCCTTCGTCATCGACTTCCGCACCGACCCCGCCGTCCCGCCCATCCCGCCGCACGCCAGCCTCGACCAGATCGAGGCCGCCGCCACCGCGATCCTCAAGGGCGACAGCGACCGCGCCGACGTGGTGCGCCAGGGCTTCAAGGCCAAGGTCCAGGAGATCCTGCCCGGCCATCACGAAGGGCGTTCGGGCAAGTGACCCCGCGCCCCGGCGGTGCGGACGCCCCCCTGGTCGACCGGGTCGAGACGGCCGTGTACACCGTGCCCACCGACGCCCCGGAGGGCGACGGCACCCTGGCCTGGGACGAGACCACCCTCGTCCTGGTCACGGCGGTCTCCGGCCGGACCCGCGGCCTCGGCCACACCTACGGGGCGCCCGCCACCGCCGCGGTCGTCGACCAGCTCCTCGCCGGAGTCGTCACGGGCCGCAGCGCCTGGGACGTACCCGCCGCCAACGAGGCCATGAGCCGGGCCGTCCGCAACGCCGGCCGCCCCGGCCTCGTCGCCCAGGCGCTGTCCGCCGTGGACATCGCCCTCTGGGACCTCAAGGCCCGCCTGCTCGACCTGCCGCTGACCCGGCTCCTCGGCGCCACCGACCCGGAGGTCCCCGTCTACGGCAGCGGCGGCTTCACCCCGTACGACGACGCCCGGCAGGACCGGCAACTGCGCGACTGGGCGCAGACCCTCGGCATCCCCCGCGTCAAGATCAAGATCGGCGGGCGCCGGGGCCGCGAGGACCACCGCGACCTGCACCGGATCGCCGCCGCCCGCCGCAGCATCGGCGACACCACCGAGCTGTACGTGGACGCCAACGGCGCCTACACCCGCAAACAGGCCGTCCGCGTGGCCCGGGCCTTCGAGGAGCACGGCGTCACCTGGTACGAGGAACCCGTCTCCTCCGACGACCCCGCCGGGCTCGCCCAGGTCAAGGCCGCCACCACGGCCGACGTCGCCGCCGGCGAGTACGGCTACACCCTGCCGTACTTCTGGCACATGGTCACCGCCGGCGCCGTCGACTGCCTCCAGGCCGACGCCACCCGCTGCGGCGGCATCACCGGCTGGCTGCGCGCCGCCGCGCTCGCCGAAGCCGCCGGACTCGACATCTCCGGACACTGCGCCCCGCACGTCCACGCCCACGCCGCGGCGGCCGTCCCCAACCTCCGCCACCTGGAGTGGTTCCACGACCACGTCCGCGTCGAGGACATGCTCTTCGACGGGGTGCTCGACCCGGCCGGCGGCACCGTACGCTCCGGCGCCTCGGGCGCGCCCGGACACGGACTCGAACCGCGCCCCGGCGCCGCGGAACGCTACCGCGTCCGGTGACCGGCCCGACCGCACGAGGAGGCGCATGACCCGCCCCGACCCGCACCCCGGCCCGCCGCCGCACGTCCTGCGCGAGTACGCCCTGATCGCCGACGGGGAACGCGGCGCGCTCGTCGGCCCCCAGGGCGACATCGCCTGGCTGTGCGCGCCGCGCTGGGACTCCGGCGCGGTCTTCGCCTCCCTCATCGGCGGCGCCGGCCACTACACCCTCACCCCGCGCGCCCGCTTCGTCTGGGGCGGCTTCTACGAACCGGGCACCCTCATCTGGCGCAACCGCTGGGTCACCGCGGACGGCGTCATCGAATGCCGCGAGGCGCTGGCCTTCCCCGGCGACCCGGGCCGCGCCGTCCTGCTGCGCCGCGTCCGCGCCGTGGAGGGCGACGCGCGGGTGACCGTGGCCCTGGAACCGTACGCCGAGTACGGCGCCCGGCCGCCGCGCGACGTACGGCACGAACGGCCCGGCGTCTGGACCGGCCGCAGCGGCCCCCTCCACTGGCGCTGGACCGGCGCCGCCGACGCCCGCCCCGGAGGCGACGGCCGCCGCACCACCGGACTGACGGCGGAGCTGACCGTACCGGCGGGCGGCCACCACGACCTCGTCCTCGAACTCTCCGCTGACCGGCCCGGAAGGGAGCCGGTGGACGCCGACCGGGCCTGGCACGCCACCCAGGACGCCTGGGCCCGCGCCGCCCAGCCGCTGCCCGACTGCCTCGCCCCCGACGACACCCGCCACGCCCACACCGTCCTGCGCGGACTCACCAGCGCCTCCGGTGGCATGGTCGCCGCCGCCACCACCAGCCTCCCCGAACGCGCCGAGGCCGGCCGCAACTACGACTACCGCTACGTGTGGATGCGCGACCAGTGCTACGCCGGACAGGCCGCCGCCGCGGCCGGGGCGCACCGGCTCACCGACGACGCCGTACGCTTCGTCGCCGCCCGGCTCCACGAGGACGGCCCCCGCCTCTCCCCCGCCTACACCGTCACCGGCGGCCCCGTACCCGACCAGGAGACGCTGCCGCTGCCCGGCTACCCCGGCGGCGGCGACCGGATCGGCAACCACGTCAACCGGCAGTTCCAGCTCGACGCCTTCGGCGAGGCCCTGCTCCTGTTCGCCGCCGCCGCCCGAGCCGGCCGGCTCGGACCCGACGGCCGGCGCGCCGCGGACATCGCCGTGGCCGCCATCGAGGCCCGCCACCACGAACCCGACGCCGGCATCTGGGAGCTGGACGCCCGGACCTGGACCCACAGCCGCCTCATCTGCGCGGCCGGGCTGCGCGCCATGGCCGCGAGCGTCCCCTGCCCCCAGGCCGCCTCCTGGGCCGGGCTCGCGGACACCCTGACCGCCCGGACCGCCGCCACCAGCACCCATCCGACCGGCCGCTGGCAGTGCGCCCCCGACGACCCCGGACTCGACGCCGCCCTGCTGCTGCCCGCCGTCCGGGGCGGCATCGGCGCCCGCGACCCGCGGACCGTCCGCACCCTGGACGCCTACCGGGCCGAACTGACCCACGACCACTACGCGTACCGCTTCCGGCACGACGAACGGCCGCTGGCCGAGGCCGAGGGCGCCTTCCTGTTCTGCGGCCACCTCATGGCCCTGGCCGAGCACCAGCAGGGCAACGAGCGGGAGGCGGTGCGCTGGTTCGAACGCAACCGGGCGGCCTGCGGACCGCCGGGCCTGTTCACCGAGGAGTACGACATCGGCCAGCGCCAGTTGCGCGGCAACCTCCCCCAGGCCTTCGTGCACGCGCTGATGCTCGAAACCTCCGTCCGTCTCGCCGCACCGGCCCCCAGCGAAGGAGAAGAAACATGAGCCAGAGCGTCGTCATCACAGGAGCGAGCGCCGGAATCGGCCGCGCGGCCGCCCGCGCCTTCGGTGCCCGCGGGGCCGATGTGACCCTGCTGGCCCGGGGCCGGGCCGGACTCGCCGCGGCCGCCCGGGAGGTGGAGGCGGCCGGCGGACGCGCCCACGTGGTCCCCACCGACGTCGCCGACCACCGCGCGGTCCAGGCCGCGGCGGACGAGGCCGTGGACACCTTCGGCCGCATCGACGTCTGGGTCAACGTCGGCTTCTCCTCCGTCTTCGCCCCCTTCACCGCGATCGAACCGGAGGAGTACGAACGCGTCACCCACGTCACCTACCTCGGCTTCGTCAACGGCACCCGCGCCGCGCTGAAGCACATGCTCCCGCGCGACGCCGGAACCGTCGTCCAGGTCGGGTCGGCACTCGGCGAGCGGTCCATCCCGCTCCAGTCCGCCTACTGCGGCGCCAAGCACGCCATCAACGGATTCACCTCCTCGCTGCGCACCGAGCTGCTGCACGAGGGCAGCAACGTCCGCGTCACGGTCGTGCAGATGCCGGCCGTGAACACCCCGCAGTTCTCCTGGGTGCTGTCCCGGATGCGCGGCCGGCCGCAGCCCGTGCCCCCGATCTACCAGCCGGAGGTCGCCGCCGACGCCGTCCTGTACGCCGCCGACCACCCCGGCCGCAAGCAGTACTACGTGGGCTCCAGCACCGTCGCCACCCTCGTCGCCAACAAGTTCGCCGCCGGCCTTCTCGACCGCTACCTCGCCCGTACCGGTTTCGACTCCCAGCAGACCGACGAGTCCGGCGACAGCCCCGAACACAACCTGTGGCACCCCGTGGACGACGCCACCGACCACGGGGCGCACGGCACCTTCGACCGGCAGTCCCACCGGCGCGACCCGCAGCTGTGGGCCTCCCGGCATCCGACCCTCACCGCGGCCCTGGCGGCCGGAGCCGTCTCCGGCGCGGCCCTGGGCCTGCGCGCGGCCCTGGGCCTGCGCGCGGCCCGGGGCCGGTGAACGGCCGCGACGGCCCGCAACACCCCCGCCCTCGGCCGCCCCGGCGCAGTCCGCTTCCCCGACCCACCACGGAGGCCACCATGTCCACCGCGACGACCGTGCGCAGACTCCTGGACGAGCACGGCCGGACCTACGCCGACGAGGCCGGCATCCGGCTCCGCGACACCCCCATGCCGCTCCACCAACTGCTCACGCTGTGCGTGCTCCTCTCCGTCCGGATCAAGGCCGACATCGCCGTGGCCGCCGCCCGCGAACTCTTCGCCGCCGGCCTGCGCACCCCCCGCGCGATGGCGGACGCCACCTGGCAGGAGCGCGTGGACGCCCTGGGCCGCGCCCACTACCGGCGCTACGACGAGAGCACGTCCACCGCCCTCGGCGACGGCGCCCGGCTCTCCCTCGACCGCTACCGCGGCGACCTGCGCCGCCTCCGCGAGGAAGCCGGGGGAGACCCGGAACGGCTGCGCGAGCTGCTGCGCGAGTTCCCCCGGATCGGACCCGTGGGCGCCGACATCTTCAGCCGCGAGGCCCAGGGGCTGTGGCCCGAACTGCGCCCCGCCTTCGACCGGCGCGCCCAGGACGCCGCCGAACGGCTCGGACTGCCCCGATCCCCGGACGCGCTCGCCGGCCTCGTCCGCGACCAGGACCTGCCCCGGCTCGCCGCCGCGCTGGTCCGCGTCGCACTCTCCGGCTGAACCGCCCGGCCGCCCCCGTACGCCGGAGGCCGTCCGTACCGCCCCGCTGCCCGAAAAGGCATCCCGCCGTGCCCCGCGCCCAACGGGTGCCGGGCTGGACGCTGCGGCGGGGCGTCCCCCAGGGTGGAGGGCCGGGAGGAGCGGGCGGTCCACCGCTGACCGAGCGGCGCGGGCCCGCCCCGTGCGGTCAGGGGAGATGACGGTGAACGCACTGGACCACGACCACGAGCACGACCCCGAACGGGACCACCACACCCCGCTCCGGGACACCGACGACGTCTACGCGCGCCCCGCGCCCGGACACGCGCACGACACCACCGCCCCCGGCCCCGCCGGACCCGGCGCGCACCATCTCTTCCGGGCCGCCGCCACCGGCCGCGCCGACGTGGTGGGCACCGCCGGGATGGGCGCCCTCCAGCGCACGGTCGGCAACGCGGCGCTGGGCCCGGTGATCCAGCGCGCCCGGTCCGCCGCGCCCGAGGAGGCCGAGGGGGCCGAGGAGGCCGCCGCGCCCCGCTCGCCCGTGCACGACGTCGTCGGGTCCGGCGGCGGAACCCCGCTGGACCCCGAGACCCGGGTGGACATGGAGAGCCGGATGGGCGCCGACTTCTCGGACGTACGCATCCACAACGACGCCGCCGCCCACGAATCCGCGAAGGGCGTCGGCGCGCACGCCTACACCGTGGGCAACGACGTCGTCTTCCAGCGCGACGCCTACGATCCCTCGTCGCCCCAGGGCCGGACGACGCTGGCGCACGAGCTGACCCATGTCATCCAGCAGCGCAGCGGACCCGTCGAGGGCACCGAGGCGCCCGGCGGCATCCGGGTCAGCGACCCGTCGGACCGCTTCGAACGCGAGGCGGTCGCCAACGCCGACCGGGTCCTCTCCGACCCGGCACCGGCCACCGCGACCCCCGCCGGAGCCACCGCGTCCCCGGCCGCCCCCGCCGTCCAGCGCGCGGCCACCGAGGACGAGGACGAGCAGCCCGCCGACGTCCAGGGCTCCTTCGTCCAGCGCGCCGAGGAGAAGAACCCGGAGGAGGAAGAGGAGGCCCCGCCGGCCTGACCGCGGCCGGCGGGACCGGACGTCGCCGACGCCCCGTCAGCCGGCGCCCTGTCAGCCGGCGTCGGCGTCGCGCATCGTGCCGCCGAGGAACATCGACTCCGCGCACCGCGCGGGCGCCTGCGCGCCCACCGGCTTGCCCACCTTGCGGCAGTCGATCGTCATCGTGACCTTGCCGCCCGCCGGCACCAGGATCGGCGTCACGAAGTGGTAGTCGGAGTCACGGAAGTTCTCCAGGCCCAGGCTCAGCACCCGGGTCTCCCGGCCGGCCGTGACGACCAGCGTCCCGGCGTCGCCCTGCGGGTTCTGGACGACGATGTCGGTCAGCTGGAACACCTTCCCGGCCGGCACCGTGAGCGCGGTCCCGGCGTTCGGGCCGCCGCCGAGCGAGTCCTGCACCCTGACCTGCGCGCTCGTCGGCGTGGCCGCCTCCGTGGCGGCGTCCCCGTCGGCCGCCGCCGAAGGACTCGGCCGGCCCGAGGGCTTCGCCCCGCCGCCGCCCGACCCCGTACCGGCGGAATCGCCGCCGCCCCCGCCGGAGCCGCCCGGCCCGCCCTGTTCCGGGGTCTTGCTCGGGTCGGCCGCCGCGGCGGACCGCACCGCCTCCGGCGTGATCGCCTCGCGCGCCGCCGACTTCACCGCCGGACGCAGCAGCGCGTACCAGAGGCCGACCAGCGCGAGCACCAGCACGGCCGCCGTGATCAGGGCGCGGGGCAGCCAGCGGGGCAGCAGCGGCTCCTGCTCGTACGCGCCGTCGACCAGCACCGGCTCCACCGGGTCCTGGCCCTCGGCGACCTCGGTCGCGGCGAACACCTGGAACGGGTGCGTGACCGGCGTACCGCGCCACATCCGCTTGACCGGGCGCACCCTCAGCCTCGCGAACTCCGCCCGGCCCGGCTCCACCCGCAGCTCCTGCGCGGCGAACTCCACGCGCGCCCGCTCGCTGCCGGGCTGCGCGCCCAGACGGACCGTCACCGGCGTGTTGCCCCGGTTGTCCACCGCCAGCTGGTGGCGTCCGGCACGGGCGCCGTGCGAGTTGCGCGGGACCAGCTCGGCCGTCGTCCCGGTGAACGGCAGCACCGTCACCCGGCCCTCGGGCACCACCGTCCCACCCGGCTCACCGGTCGGCACCACCCTGACCCCGAACGGTGTCTCCCCGGCCGGCACCGTCGAGTCCCGGGGCGGGCGCAGCATCAGCGACACCGTCCCCGAGTCGCCCGGATACAGCGACAGGGCGGCCGGTTCCACCGCCGCCCACGCGGCACACGCGCCGACCACCTCGAAGCGGTACTCCTCGACGGTCGTCCCGGAGTTGCGGACCTGGAGCGGGACGGCCGTCTCCTCGCCCGGTACGGCGCTGACGGTGGACGCGTCGAGGCTTGCGGTGAGACTCATACGCGGACCGTAAGGTCGCCCCCGAGGACGTACATCGGCCGCGAAGGAACACTTTCGGGCACATTGGCTGCCCCGGCCATACTGTGTGGTTTCCTCCTCAACAAAGGCGGGAATCTTCTGTCCGCCTCATCACCGGTGGGGTACACGAACACGGCTGTGAGGCGTGTGCAAGAAGAGAGCTTCCGGCCGTTTCCCAGGGGGGAGCACGGACATGGAGCGCACCACCGTCGCGTTACGGGCCCAGGACCCGATCTCGCAAGCGGGCGTGGCCAGCCAGTTGCGGACGCGGCCCGAAGTGAACGTCGTCGACTGGGAGGAGGCCGGAACCTCGCCCGACGTGGTCGTCATGGTCGTGGACGCGGTGGACGAGGACGTCCTGACGACCCTGCGCCACATCCAGCGCACCACCGACTCGCGCGCGGTGCTCGTCACCACCGACATCGACGAACAGAAGCTGGTCAGCGCCGCCGAGTGCGGGGTCGTCGGCGTCATCAGGCGCGCCGAGTCCACCTCCGAACACCTGGTGCACGTCATCGAGACGGTCGCCCGCGGCGAAGGGCACCTGCCCTCCGACCTCCTCGGCCGCCTCCTGGCGGAGGTCGGCCGCCTCCAGGGCCAGGTCCTCGCCCCGCGCGGCCTGCACTTCACCGGGCTCGCCGCCCGCGAGGTGGACGTCCTGCGCCTGGTCGCCGAGGGCTACGACACCGCCGACATCGCCACCAAGCTGGCCTACTCCGAACGCACCATCAAGAACGTCCTGCACTCCGTCATGACCCGGCTGCAACTGCGCAACCGCTCCCACGCGGTGGCGTACGCGATGCGCCAGGGCCTGATCTGAGCCACGGTCCGCCCCCGGCCGGGCCCGCGCGGCCGCCCCTGCCCCAAAGGGCAGCGGGCGCTACCCGCCGAATGGGCTGACCTCCCGCTGCGCACCGGACGCACGCGAGGGACCGTGTGGGCGCGGTTCGACCGGTGGGAGGTCCGGGTGCGGGGGAGCGAAGCGGTGCGGTGGACACGGCCGGCGGGACGCCCACGCGGACCGGCCGGTGCGCGACGGTCGGCGGCGCTCGCCCTCCTGCTGCTGGCCACCGCGCTCGTGCCCGCGTCGGGCGCGTCCGGCGCCGCCCCCGCCGCGCCCGCGCCCCCGGACCCGTGGGTGACGCCGGCGACCCTGCACGCCTCACTCGACCCGGGCGACTCCACGGGAGTCGACAAGTCGGTTCGTACCCCGGCCGTCCCGCCGAAACCGGAGGTCGTCCTGCTGGTGGACGGCACCGGGAGCATGGACGTGCCCATCGCCAGCGTGCAGCAGAACCTTCCCGACATCACCGAGAAGGTCCTCGCCGCCCAGCCCGAGTCCCGGTTCGCCGTCGCCACCTTCGGAGACCAGCAGGTCGATCCCGGCGCCGGATTCAAGGTCCTCCAGGGGCTCACGTCCGACCTCGACAAGGTGCAGGACGGCGTGGACGCGCTGACGACGGACCTCGGCGCGTTCAGCAAGGGCCCCTCCGAGGACTGGATCAACGCACTGTGGCAGATCGCCGACGGAGCCGGCGGCGAGACCGTCTTCCGCGAGGGCTCCAACCCGGTGGTCGTCCTCGTCAGCGACGCCTCCAGCCACTCGCCGAGCAACGGCCACACCATCGACGACACCATCTTCGCCCTCCAGGACAAAGGCGTCCGGGTCGTCGGCGTGGACGTGGACAGCGACCTGGGCGACGGACTCGACGGCGACGGCGACGCCGGCGTCCCCGGCCAGGTCGAGGACCCGCCGACCACCCCCGGCCAGGCCACCCGCATCATCCGGGCCACCCAGGGACGGCTGCTGGAAGGCATCCAGGGCGACCGGGTCGCCCAGGCCATCGTCGACGGCATGGACAACCTGCCCACCTCCGTCGGCTACCGGCTCGACGCGTGCAGCCCCTTCCTCACCGTCACGCTCGACCCGCCCACTCGACAGCTGACCAGCGGCCAGAGCGCCCACTTCGCCGAAACCGTCGACGTCGCCCCCGACGCCCCGCAGGGCGCCCGGCTCACCTGCACCGTCCAGTTCCTGCTCGGCCCGCAGATCCCCGGCACCGGCACCCTCGCCCCCTCGGTCGCCCCCGACCCCGACTTCCAGCAGAAGATCACGATCGACGTCAACGACATCGACGCCCCCGTCGTCACCCTCGACGACCGCATCGCCCGCGCCGACGACGAGGACGGTACGAGAATCAGCTACCGGGCGACCGCGAAGGACGCCCAGGACGGCCGGCTCCCCGCCGACTGCACCCCCGCGTCCGGCTCCCTCTTCCCGATCGGCTCCACCACCGTCACCTGCACCGCCACCGACAAGGCGGGCAACACCGCCACCGACACGGCCGTCTTCCTGGTACTGGACCCGCCACCGCCGCCGCTCCCCCCGCCCCCCGCCACGGACGTCGCCGTCACGGCCGACGTCAGCCCCGGCCGCACGTACACCGGCCGCGCGGCCCACGCCCGCTTCACCATCACCAACGCGGGCCCGGACACCGCCAGGGACGTCGTCCTCACCACCGGCTGGCCCGAACCCGACCGGGCCAAGGACCGCACCCTGACCTCCCCACGCCGCTGCACCGCCGCCGCCCCCTGCACCATCCCGCCCGGCGGGCGTATCGAGGTGACCCAGACCGCGACCTACCGCACACCCGTCACCGGCGACGTACACGCCACCGTCAGCGGCATGCTCGGCGACCTGCGCCCCGTCAACAACCGTGACACCGACCGGCTGCGCGTCCTCGAACCGTCCCTGACCGTCACCCCGCAGGTCGCCAAACCCGGCCAGCCCGTCATCGCCCGCGGCAAGGACTACCCGCCGGGCGAGACCGTCCGCCTCACCTGGGACACCGGCATCACCGCCGACCGCACCGGCGTCCGGGTGGGCCGCGACGGAACCTTCGAGGTCCAGGTGCTGGTCCTGCGCAAGGACCTCCTCGGCCCCCGCACCCTGCGGGCCGACATCCCCGGACTGCCCCGGCTCCGGAAACCGGTCCTGGTGGTCCAGCGCAACCTCCAGCCACCGGACTTCAAGGGACGCACGTGAGAGGGGCGGACACCAGGTGATCCACGAGGTGGACGACGTACTGCGCGCCCTCATCCGCGCGGAGGCGCTCGGCGGCGGCCAGATCGCGGTCGTCTTCGACGCCCCCACCCGCGAGTGGGCCGCCAAGGTCAACGCCCCCATGGTCAACCTCTACCTGTACGACATCCGCGAGGACATGCGGCGGCGCGAACGCGGCCTGCACAACGAGTACGACGCACGCGGCGCCGTGGTCGCGCGCCGCCGCCCGCCCCGCTACTTCAAACTGTCGTACCTGATCACCGCCTGGACCAAGCGCCCGGAGGACGAACACCGCCTGCTGTCCTCCCTGCTCGGCTGCCTCCTGGCGTACGAGGCCCTGCCCCCGGAACGGCTCACCGGAACGCTCGCCGGCATCGGGGCCGCCGTACCGATGTCCATCGCCCTGCCGCCGCCCGAGGACCGCTCCTTCGCCGACGTGTGGAGCGCGCTCGGCGGCGAACTGAAACCGTCGCTCGACCTCGTGGTCAGCGTGCCCGTGACCGCGTCGCCCACCTACCCGGCGGGCCCGCCGG
>NZ_JAKRGC010000638.1 GCF_022347745.1 Streptomyces sp. OfavH-34-F | reverse complement strand
GGCCGGCCCGCTCCCCGGTGAACCGCGAGTCCGACCACAGCAGTCCGAGCGCCAGGAAGGAGACGAACAGCGCGGCGAAGGCCCCGGCGAAGGCGTAGAACGGCGAGAGCGGCAGGTCGTGCTGGGCCCCGATGCCGTGGGCGAGGACGCGCACGGCGCCGGGGGCGGGGGCGCCGGTCACCGGACGACGAGCTGGGTCAGCAGCAGGTCCGACTCATGGGTCTCGACCTCGAACAGTCCGGTGCGGTCGGCGGTGAAGGTGAGGGTGACCGTCCGTCCGGCGGGCAGTTCCGCCTCCTTGTCGTAGCCGTGGACGTGCAGGGTGTCGTCCCGGTCGCTGCGCACCCGCAGGCGCACGGTGGAACCCTTGGCGATCTCGGTGCGGCCGGGTGCCGGGCGGACCGTGCCGTGCTCGACGGTGACCGTGACGGTGGTGGTGCCGTCGTCGGGCGGGGCGGCGGGGCTCGCGGGGGCGGCGCCGAGCGTGGCGGCGGCGCGGACCGGCTTCGCGTCCACGGCCCAGGCGGTGTGGTCGTCGGCGTACAGGCCCGCGGTGAGCCGGGTGCCGCCCCCGGCGGAGCGCAGCAGCGCCTCGGAGAGGTGGAACCAGGGGCCGTAGACGCGGGCGAGCGGACGGCCGTCCAGGAAGAGGCGGGCGTGGCCGCGTCCGGCGAGCGCGGCGCCGCCGACGCTGTCCGGGGTGAACCGGAAGCCGCGCACGGTGAGATGGACGTTCCAGCCGTCCTCCGGGTCGGCCCGGACGGCGAGGTCCAGTGCGGGGGCGCCGTCGGCGGCGACCTGGCGGAGCCGGTGGCCGTGGCCGTCGTCGGCCTTCAGCAGGCGGCCGTTGCTGCCGGTGTCCTCGGCGTGGCTGGTGCCGGGCTTGTGGTGGGTGGTGGCCCTGCCCCCGCAGCCGCCCGCGCCGAGGGCGAGGAGGGCGGCGGTGAGCAGGGCGAGGGCGGTGCGGGCGCGGCGGGCGCGGGTCATGAGGGGTCGCCTTCCGGGGCCGTGGTGCCGGGCTTCGG
>NZ_JAKRGC010000637.1 GCF_022347745.1 Streptomyces sp. OfavH-34-F | reverse complement strand
CCGCCCTGCGCCCCGACGTGGTCCTCGCCGACGTCCGCGCCCATGCCACCCCGCTCGACGCGGCGCGCGGCGACGCCGGCTGGGCGGCCGTCGCCGGCACCGCCCGCGTCGTCCCCTGGAACCCGGAACCGGTGTGCAGCGCCCGCGCCCACGCCCGGTTCCTGGAATCGGTCGCGGACGCGCTCCAGGCGTAGGGCGAGCGTGCGTGCCCGGCCGACGGCAGTTCGACGACAGGCCCCGGGGCAGGTCCCCGTGCACTGCGGGGCGGTCGCGTGCGAGGGTGCTCGGGTGCCCGGCGCCCCGGCGTCCGGACACCCCGTCACCCGCCCCCGCACCCCGGGAGAACGCGCCCCCATGCACGACCGCCCCGACTTCCTGGTCATCGGCGAATGCGTCGCCGACATCGTCCGGCTGCCGGGCGCCCCCGACCGGGTCCACCCCGGTGGCAGCCCGGCCAACGTGGCCCACGGACTGGCCCGGCTCGGCCACGACACGACCCTGCTCACCCAGCTGGGCCCGGACGACAACGGGCGGCTGATCCGGGCCCACCTCACCGGGGGCGGGGTCGCGGTGCGCACCGACGACGCCACCGCGCCCACCCCGGCGGCCGTCGTCACCCTGGACGGCGAGGGCCGCGCCGCGTACGCCTTCGAGGTCACCTGGACCCTGGGGCCGGTCGCCCTCGACCGGCGCCCCCGCCACCTCCACACCGGATCGATCGCGGCCGTCACCGAACCGGGCGCGGCCACCGTGTCCGCCGCCGTCGAGTCGCTGCGTACGGCCGCCACCGTGAGCTACGACCCCAACGTGCGGCCCGCCCTGATGGGGGACCACGCCGCCGCCGTACGCCGGGTCGAGCGGTGCGTCGGCCTCAGCGACGTGGTCAAGGCCAGCGACGAGGACCTGGACTGGCTGTACCCCGGCCAGGACCCGGTGGAGGCCGCCGGCCGCTGGCTCGCCGCCGGCCCCGCCCTCGTCCTGGTCACCCGGGGCCGCGACGGGGCCGCCGCGCTGCTGCCCGGCGGCCGGGTGGACGCCG
>NZ_JAKRGC010000636.1 GCF_022347745.1 Streptomyces sp. OfavH-34-F | reverse complement strand
CGGCGCATGGCTTGGCTGCTGGTCGAGCGGACCGGGCAGCGCGTCGGGTTCACCGTGCGCGGCGAGCGGGTCGCCGGCCCGGACACCGTGGTGGAGGTCGTCACCACCGGGGTGCTGCTCCAGCGGCTCCAGCGCGACCAGGAGCTGGCCGGGGTGGACGCGGTGATCATCGACGAGTGCCACGAGCGGCACCTCGACGCGGACACGGTGGCCGCCTTCCTGCTGGACGTGCGCGCGGCGCTCCGCCCCGACCTGCGGCTGGTGGCCGCCTCCGCGACGACCGACTCCGAGGGCTGGGCGCGCCTGCTGGGCGACGCCCCGGTCGTCGAGGCGCGGGGCGTGTCGCATCCCGTCGAGGTCGTGTGGGCCCCGCCGCCCGCGCCCGTGCGGCCGCCGCACGGGATGCGGGTGGACCCGGCGCTGCTGCGCCACGTCGCCTCCGTGGTGCGGCGGGCGCTCGCCGAGCGGGACGGCGACGTGCTGTGCTTCCTGCCCGGCCTCGGCGAGATCGGCCGGGTGGCCGGTGAGCTGGCGGGCGTCGGGGCCGAGGTGCTCCAGGTGCACGGGCGGGCCCCGGCGGCGGTGCAGGACGCGGTACTGGCCGGTTCGTCCGGCGGCCGGCGGGTGGTCCTCGCGACCTCGGTGGCGGAGTCGTCGCTGACGGTCCCCGGGGTGCGGACGGTCGTGGACTCCGGGCTCGCCAGGGAACCGCGCACCGACCACGCGCGGGGACTGAGCGCCCTGACGACCGTACGGGCCTCGCAGGCGGCGGGCCGCCAGCGCGCTGGCCGGGCGGGGCGTGAGGCACCGGGCACGGTCTACCGCTGCTGGGACCGGGCGGAGGACGGGCGGCTGGCCCGGTTCCCTTCGCCGGAGATCAAGGTGGCCGATCTGTCGGCGTTCGCCCTGCAGGCGGCCTGCTGGGGCGACCCGGACGCCTCCGGGCTCGCGCTGCTCGACGCGCCTCCGCCGGGCGCGATGGCCGCCGCGCGCGAGGTCCTCACCGCGGTCGGCGCGGTCGGGCCGGACGGCCGGGTCACCGAGCGCGGCGTGCGGATGTC
>NZ_JAKRGC010000635.1 GCF_022347745.1 Streptomyces sp. OfavH-34-F | reverse complement strand
GGGCGCAGGTCCGGGGGACAGGCCACCGGCAGCGCGGCCACCGCGACCGGGGCCAGGAGGTACGGGAGGGCCGCCGCCGGGATCAGCGCCCCGGCCGACAGGGGGACCAGGACCAGCGACAGCGCCTGCGTCAGCGCGCCCGCGCACGCCCAGCGCGCCCCCGCCGTGAAGCGGCCGCCCAGCGCGAGGACCGCGCCCGTCAGCGTCACCAGATCGCAGCCGATCATGACGTAGCTGAGCGGGACCAGGAAGTCCGCACTCCCGCTCAGCCGCCAGTCGGCGAGCATCGAGACCAGGCCGAAGGCGGCATACGCGGCCGTCGCCGCCAGGGCGAAGGGCGTGGCGGCGGCGAACAGTCGGCCGGCGCGCTGCGCGGAGCCCAGCCGCAGCCGTACCCGCAGCGCGTGCGCCACGATGTCGCCCGCCTCCCGCAGCCGGGCCGACCGGCCTGCGCCCTCGACGGCCTCGCGATACGCCTCGGCGATGTCGTCCCCGAAGGCGTGGCGGTAGCCGGCCGGGTAGAGCCGCAGCAGCGGGGTGCTCATGCGGTGGCCGGCTTCCCGGCGACTCCCAGGCGCCGGGTGGCCTCGCGCGCGGTGGCGGCGATGCGGCGCGCCTCGGCGGCCAGCACCTCGCGGCCGGTGGCGGTGAGCGTGTACGTGCGGCGCAGCCTGCTGTCCACGACCTCCTCCGCGTGCACCTCGATCAGGCCCTCGTTGAGCAGGCGCTCCAGCGCCCCGTACAGCGTTCCGGTGCGCATCTTCACGCGGCCGTCCGAGATCGTCTCGATCTCGCGCGCGATGGCATAGCCGTGCCGGGGCTCGTCGGCCAGGGCGGTCAGGAGGAGGAGGGTCGGTTCCTGCATCGCGCGTTCGCTCATGCCGTCATCGTACGGCAGTCATGGGCCGGTGAGCGGCATATGACGGGCTTCGGGAGACGCCTGGTGAGGCATCCTCGCGGGCCGTTCCGCGCAGGCCGTTACGTAGCCGGGCCGGGAGCCGGGGACGGTGCGCGGGCCGGCGGGTGCGGGGGCCCCGAGCCGGGGGGGGGGGGGGGCGGGGGGG
>NZ_JAKRGC010000634.1 GCF_022347745.1 Streptomyces sp. OfavH-34-F | reverse complement strand
AGCCGCCGGCGCCCCCGGGCGGCGCCGCGCCGCTGGCCGCGCTCACCCCGCAGCAGCAGCGCATCGCCCGCTGCGTGGCCGAGGGCGCCACCAACCGGGAGGTGGCACTGCGCCTCTCGGTGAGCACCCGGACCGTCGACCACCACCTGCGCAATGTGTTCGCGGCCCTTGGGGTGCGTTCCCGCACGGAGCTGGCCGGGCTGCTCAGAGCCGCCCCCGAAGCCCCGTGCGAGCCCCCGGGGTTGCCGGAACGTGATGAGAAGGAGGCCGCACACCCCTAGGTACCGACTGGGCGGTATGTCATTCTGCGGGCGACAGGATCTTTCGGTGCGCCCGCGGCCTCGTGCTGGGCAGGGCGGGCCGGAGCCGGCCGTTCGCGAGCCGGCCGAATCCCGGTGGAGGCCGCCATGCCACAGGTCGTACGTTCACGGGTCACGGCGCTGCACGCGGCGGCGCCCGTCGCCGCGGTCCCGCGCCGCTTCCGCTCACTGGCCGACCGCGACGCCGTCGCCGTCCTGCACCGGGCCGCACGGGTGCTGGTGGCGGCGCTGCCGGAGCTGACGAACCGGCTGGTGGAGGCGTTGCGGGAGCAGGAGCCCGCCTACCGTGCGGCGATCGAGGCCGACCCCGCGGAGATCTGGCAGGAGGTGTACCACTCGCTGCGGCACAACGTCGGCTCGCTCATCCAGCCGCGCGAGTTCCGGGACGCGGCGCACCGCACCTCGCGCCGCATCGGCGAGGTCCGGGCCGAGCAGGGGGTGCCGCTGGACGCGGTCCTGCACGCGTTCCGGATGGGCGGGGCGATGGTCTGGCAGGACCTGGTGGACGAGACCGCCCGCCGCCACCCGGAGGACATCCGGCTGCTGGTCCACGTCGCCGCGGACGTCTGGAACTTCGTGGACGAACACTGCGGGGTCGTCGCCGACGCCTACCGCAGGGCGGAGCGCCGGATGGCCTGGCGCCGGGAGAACCGGCACCGCCTGATGGCCGCCGCGCTGCTCGACGGCACCGTCCGGATCGCGGACCTGCCCGACACCGCCGCGGCGCTCGGGCTGCCGGAGGACGGCCGGTACGCGGTGCTCGCCCTGCGCGACGCCCGCCGCGCCCCGCACGGCGCG
>NZ_JAKRGC010000633.1 GCF_022347745.1 Streptomyces sp. OfavH-34-F | reverse complement strand
CCAGGACACCGGCGCGCCCCAGCCGGACCTCCTGCCCGCGCGCCCGCTCCACCACCGACTCCGCCTCGTCCGGCGCACCGCTGCGGGCCAGCGCCTCCGCGAGGTCGGCGTGCCAGCGGCGGGTCGCCGGATCGCCCTGGCCCTGCGCGGTCTCCATCTCGGCCGTCCGGCGCAGCAGCCGCGCCGCACTCGCGTACTGCCCGCCGAACAGCCTGATCCGGCCCTCCGCGTGCAACGCCCTCGGCAGGAACAGCCGGTCGTCGTCGTCCTCGCTGTGCCGCCGGGCCGCCTCCGCCGCCGCCAGGGCCTGGCTCATGCTGCCGCCCGCGGTCTCGGCCAGCGCGACGGCGTACCACGCGGGCCCCTGGCTCAACCCCGCCCGCTCGGCGATCCGCAGACTCTGCCGGGCCGTCGACAGGGCCTGGCGGCAGCGGCCCCGCTGGATCTCCAGCTGCGCGAGCCCGACCAGGCACTGGCTCAGGCAGTCCGCCGAACCCCGCCGGCGCAGTGTGTACACGAGGGTCCGCAGCTCCGCCCTGGCCTCGTCCAGCTGGTCGTTCACCAGATGGAACCGGTGCTTGAGGTAGATCGGCCCGTTGTGGTGGCTCATCGCGTACGCGTCGTGCGGGGCGGCCAGCGCGGTGGTGAGCGTGGACTCCGCCTCCGGCCGCCCGAGGAACAGCTCCAGGGACGCCTGCTGGGTCAGCGCCAGCACCTCGGTGCGCCGGTCGCCCGCCCGCGCGGCCAGTCCGGCGGCCCGTTCGGCGTGCTCGCGGGCCCGGGCCGCCGAGCCGCCCACCATCCAGGCGTGCCAGCTCATCCGGTAGTGCAGCGGCGCCAGCAGCCCGGGGTCGTCGCCCGCGTCCCGCACCGCCTCCGGGAACACGTCCGCGATCTCCGACATCGCCTGGCCCGACGCGTCCACGACCACCGTCCAGGCCCGCACCCGGTCGGCCGGCCGGTCCGCCTCGCCCAGCACCTCGTACGCCAGCTCCCGCGCGAAGTCCAGGTCGCCCGCGTCCAGCCCGTCCTCGGCGGCGTCCAGCCGGCGGGCGGTCCCGGTGTGCCCGCCGTCCGCCGGGGTGTAGCGGGCCGCGAGCCGCCCCAGCCGGGCCGCCGTG
>NZ_JAKRGC010000632.1 GCF_022347745.1 Streptomyces sp. OfavH-34-F | reverse complement strand
GGAGCCGCACCGGGGGCGCCCGGCGGGGCGATGGCGACCGTCGGGCGGTCGCGGGGCGGCTCCGGCACGGCCGACAGGTCGTACCCGCAGGCACCGCAGAACAGGTCGCCCCGCTCCAGCGGCTCCCCGCAGCCGGGGCACCTCGGCAGGGCCGTCTCCTGGTGGTTCTGCGACATGTTCACACCCACGTTCGGGGGCGGAAGCGGTTGGCCCGTTCCACCAGTTCGATCCTCTCCTCGCCGGGCTCGGCGAGCCGGGCGAGCATCCGGTACGCACGCTCCAGGCCGAAACGCAGACCGCGCTCGTCCAGCTCGCTGCCCAGCAGCGTGGCCGGGCGCGGCCCCGCCTGCGCGGCGGGCTGCGGACCGGACGGGCTACCGGAGAGTACCCAGTCGAGCGCCGAACCCAGCACCTCCGCCGCGAGGCGCTCCCGCCGGACCGCGTCGAGACCCAGCCCCGTCAGCCCCGACACCTGGGCCGCCGCCGCCGTCAGGTCCGCCAACAGCGGTTCGTCCGGGGCGCGTTCGCGCAGCCGGGCCCGGACGGCCGCGATCCGGGCCGCCGTGTAGTGGATGGACGCCTCCGGCACCGACTCCAGCGTCCGGACGGCCGCGTTCCGGTCGCCGGCCGCGATCTGCACCCGGGCCAGGCCGAACGCCGCGCTCACGAAACTGGGATCGGTCAGCCACACCAGCCGGTAGTACTCGGCGGCGTTGTCCAGCTGCCCCAGCACCTCCGCGCAGATGCCCAGGGCCAGCTTCGGCGCCGGCTCGCCCGGGAACGCGTCGTACACCGCGTCGAACGACAGCGCCGCGTTCTCGTTGTCACCGGTCACCAGCGAGGTCAGGCCCCGGTACCAGACGACGCGCCAGTCGTCCGCGTGCTGCCCCTCCAGCGCGGTCAGGGTCTTCGCCGCCGCGCCGAGGTCGCCCATCTCCAGGTGCGCCCGCAGCTCCCGCAGCCGGGTCTCCAGCGACGCGGCCGGCACCGCCTGCAGCGCCGCGATCAGCTCGGCCGGCGCCGACGCCATCACCCCGGCCAGGAAACCGGCGTTGGGGTCGTTCGCGTCGACGCGCGGCACGGGCAGCGCCAGCGAGGTCCCGCGCACGTCGAGCCCGGCGAGCCGGGGCACGCCGGT
>NZ_JAKRGC010000631.1 GCF_022347745.1 Streptomyces sp. OfavH-34-F | reverse complement strand
CGGAAGCTGGAGCACCCCATGCCCACCCGCCGCACCGCCCTGTCCCTCCTCGCCGGCTCCGCGGCCGCCGTCGCCCTCGGCACCGCCCCCGCCCACGCCCACGGCCGCCCCTTCGGCCGCTACGGCTCGCCCGTCCGCCGCCCCGACCCCTCCTTCCTCTACGTGGACGCGCGCGGCCGGGGCGACCACCGCACCGTCCAGGCCGCCGTGGACGCCGCCACCGGCACCGGCCGCACCCTGGTCATCGCCCCCGGCACCTACCGGGAGACCGTGGACATCCCGGCCGACCGGACCGGGCTCACCCTCCTCGGCGCGGGCGGTGACCCGCGCGACACCGTGATCGTGTACGACAACGCCAACGGCACCCCGCGCCCGGACGGCTCCGGCAACCACGGCACCAGCGGCTCCGCCACCGTCACCGCCCGGCCCGCCGGACTCACCGCCCGCCGCCTGACCTTCGCCAACGACTGGCTGCGCGCCGACCACCCCGACTACACCGGCACCCAGGCCGTCGCCCTCAAGGTGACCGGCGACCGCTCGGCGTTCCTCGACTGCCGCTTCCTGGGCCACCAGGACACCCTCTACGCCGACTCCCCGTCCGTCGCCGTCCCCGCCCGGCAGTACTACCGCGACTGCTACGTGGAAGGGGACGTCGACTTCGTCTTCGGCCGCGCCACGGCCGTGCTGGACCGCTGCCACTTCCGCACCCTGGTCCGCACCGACCTGACCGCCCCGCCCCACGGCTTCGTCTTCGCGCCCAGCACCGCCGGCGCCAACCCGCACGGCTTCCTGGTCCTGCGCTCCCGCGTCACCAGCACGGCCCCCACCGGGTACTTCAAGCTGGCCCGCCCCTGGGTGCCCTCCTCCGACCCCACCGCCCACCCGATGCTGACCGTCCGCGACAGCCACCTCGGGGCGGGCATCGACACCGACGAGCCCTACGGCACCATGTCGGCCGGCTACCCCTGGCAGGACCAGCGCTTCGCGGAGTACCGCAACACGGGCCCCGGCGCCCGCGTCACCGTGCCCGCCAACCGCCCCCTGCTCACCCCGGCCGAGGCGCGCCGGCACACCCCGGCCGCCTGGCTCGGCGACTGGCGCCCGTAGGACGTGTTCCGACGCGGCGCCGTCCGCCCGGG
>NZ_JAKRGC010000630.1 GCF_022347745.1 Streptomyces sp. OfavH-34-F | reverse complement strand
CTCGCGCGGGGGTGCCCGGACGCGACGAGGGCGTCGGCGAGGTCGTCCACGGCGAGGCTCCGGCGGGCGTGGAGCAGCGCCTGGGCGGCGGTGGCGACGGTCGGCCGGACCTCCGCGCCGGGGGCGGCGGGGAGCGGCCGCTCGTCGGTGAACCAGGCGCACAGGAGGGGCTGGACGGTACGGGGGCGGGCGGCGAGCCGCCGGGCGACGGCGTCCAGGAACCGCTCCCCGGCTTCGCCGTCGGCGGGGACCAGGCGGCGCAGCAGGTCGAGCCGGTCCGCCTCGGGCAGCCGCAGCTCCAGCCAGAACCAGGGCCCGAACTCGGCGTACGCGCCGCGCGCCCAGCCCCCGCCCGTCCCGCCCGACGTGCGCACGACGCGTCCGGCGAGCAGCCGCAGCACCCCGAGGTGGGGGCGCGCGTCGGGGACGCGCAGCAGGGTCTCGGCGAGGAGGTGGGACGCCCACCAGCGGGGGTCGGAGCGGGGGCTTCGGGGGGTGCCGGGGTCGTCGCCGTCCCCCGCCGTTTCGGGGAGCCGGTCGAGCGCCTCGATCAGGTCGGCCAGCCGGTGCGCCAGAGCGGCCGGGCCCTGGCGCCGGCCGAGCAGGAGGAGGGCCTGGACGACCGGGCCGATGCGGTGCCGGGGGACGGGGAGGCTGCGCGGCGGCGCCGGGCGGGAGGCGTCCACGGGCTCCGGGGCTTGCGCCCTCGCGCTGTGCGGCCGCCGTGGTCGGGGCACGCGGCCCGTGCCCGCGCTCTCCGCGTGCCAGCGGTGCACCAGCGCCCGCAGTGCCGCGTCCAGGTCGAGGTGGGTGCTCTGGATCCAGTCGCCCATCTCCTCGTGGGCGAAGCGGTAGCCCGCGCCCGCCGGGACCAGCAGGCGTTCGGTGAGGACGGCCTGGGCCCAGCCGGTGCGCCAGGGGAAGAGGGCCTCGAAGGCGGGGCGGTCCAGCTCGCCCTGGCCGGGGCCGAGGCAGCGCCGGGCCGCCTCGTGGACCTGGCCCGCCACCCGCGCCGCCAGGCGCCGTACCTCCGTGGGGCCGGGGCGGTCGCCCGCCGCGATGCGGACGGCGACGCGCAGGCACATGAGGTCGAGGTGGGCGGCGAAGACCTCCTCCGTGCCGGGGCGGCCCGGGGTGTCCGGGGG
>NZ_JAKRGC010000062.1 GCF_022347745.1 Streptomyces sp. OfavH-34-F | reverse complement strand
GCGGCGGAGGGGGCTCCGGCGTCGGGGTGGGCGCCGGGGGCGGCGTCGGTTTCGGGGGCGGCGAGGGCGGGGGAGTGTGCGGCGGGGGCGGAGCATGCGTATGGGTGTGCGTGGGCGTCGGGTGCGGGGTCGGGAAGCAGCTGTGGTCACCGCTGACGACCACGTGATGGCCGCCCTTGCCGTCGTCGACGTACGCGTACGCGCAGCTGTCGGCGATCGCCGGGGTGGGCCCGGTCAGCAGCCAGGTGAGCGTGAGAGCCGCGGCCAACCGCCAGAAGAGTGATCCGTACACGCCCCGGAGCATGTTCCGGGCCGCACGGCGGCACGCCGTGACTTCGCCGGATTCGCCCGATGGAGGGGATTGGGCGCACGCGAGGTTTGGAACCTCCGGCAATGGTGTCGATGCCCCGCGAAGGGCTGCTTCCTGAAAATGGCCGATTATCGACCATGTCGCAGGGAACGGCTTCGAAGGGGGTGTCGTCGGAGCCGGGGATTCCGCGCCGCGGTGTCCTGTCGGAGCGGTGGCGGCGGCTCTCCGGGGCCCCGCCGCTCCCCGGCCGCCCGGCCCGCGGGTGCCAACGGCCAACGCTCCCACGGCACATGATGCCCCGGTTCCGGGATGACGAGTTCAGCGATTCGTCAAAGTAGTCCGGGAGTGAACTATTCGAACCTTTCCGTTCATCGAATGTGACGGGCAGCGACCGGTCGGTTGCACATGCCATGGGAGTGTGACCAATAACGGACGGCCAATTTCCGTTTTGGCTCGCTCTCTTGGCGGTCGATCAGTAGCCTCTGGTTCACACTGACCATGAACATGGCCGGATCGTCGTGGCGACTTGTTGGAGACATCGATGGAGCGTCCCGCCTGGGCACCGCAAGGCATTGACATTTCGGTGCCGAGCGTGTCCCGAATGTATGACTTCTATCTGGGCGGCTCGCACAATTTCGAGGTGGACCGGGAAGCCGCCCGGAAGGCCATGGAGTTCATGCCGGGACTTCCCAAGGTGATGCAGGCGAACCGGGCGTTTATGCGACGGGCCGTGCGCTACGCGCTGGGCGAGGGCATCGACCAGTTCCTCGACATCGGCTCCGGGATACCCACCTTCGGCAATGTCCACGAGGTCGCCCAGGCCATCGACCCGGCCGCCAGGGTCGCCTACGTCGACCACGACCCGGTCGCCGTCGCGCACAGCCAGGCGGTCCTCGACGGCAACGAGGGCGCGACGATCGCCGCGGCCGACCTGCGCAGGCCCCAGGAGATCCGGGACAGTCCCGAAGTCGCCAAACTCCTCGACTTCGACCGCCCGGTGGCGCTGCTGCTCGTCGCCGTCCTCCACTTCATCGAGGACTCCGACGACCCGCAGGGCGCCGTCGCGGCACTGCGCGACATGCTCGCCCCCGGCAGCCTCCTGGTCGTCACCCACGCCGCCTACGAGGGCATCCCGCTGACCCGCGAGGAGGCCGGCGGCGCGGTCGGCGTGTACCGCGACATCCGCAACCCGCTGGTGATGCGCACCCGCGACGAGGTCGCCCGCTTCTTCGACGGCTACGAGCTGGTCGAACCCGGGCTCGTCGCCATGCCGGAATGGCGCCCCGAGTCCCCCGCCGCCCCCGAGAACGAGGACCCATACGCCTTCTCGGGCATCGCGGGAGTGGGACGCAAGGCGTGAGCATTCCCGCCCAGTCGGCCGGAGTCCCGGACGCGGCCCCCGACGGCCCGGAGGACCGGCTCCGGAGGTTCGCCACCATCTGGAGCCGGGCCATCTTCCCCTCGACGGCCACCTCCCTGACCCGCCCGGAGTTCGAGCAGCACCTGCTGCCGCTCGCCCGCACCCTCAACGAGACCCTGCACGCCCGCCCGTTCGACGCGGCGGCCGCCACCTCGGTGGGCGGCGCGCTCGTCGCGGCGCACTGCACCGACCCCGACGCGCTCAGCTCCACGCTCGGCGTCGTCGACTCCTACCTGGTGCTCTACTGCGGCAGCAACGGGCCGGTGCCCCTGGCCACCGAGGAGAGCCGCTCCCGCTGCGCCCGCATCCAGCACGCCGTGGCCGCCGGCTTCACCCAGGCCCTGCGCGAGCGGACCCTCGCCGAGCAGGAGGCCATCGCCCGCTCGGCGCTCGCCGCCCGCTCCCACGCCGAACAGGCCCTGCACGCCACCGAGGCACGCTTCCGGGCCGTCTTCAAGGACGCGGCGATCGGCATCGGGATCGCCGACCTCGACGGCAACGTGCTGGAGATCAACGACACCCTCACCCGGATGTTCGGCGGCCTGGAGAACCACGTCCTCAGCCACCGCGTCAACGAGTGGGTCCACCCCGAGGACTCCCCGCAGGTCTGGAAGTACTACAACGAGCTGGTCCGCGGCGAACGCGAGCACTACCGGGTCGAGAAGCCGTACTACCGCAACGACGGCACCGTCCTGTGGACCAATCTGACGGTGTCGCTGCTGCGCGACGCCGAGGGCAACCCCGAGTACCAGCTGGCCCTCCTGGAGGACACCACCGAACGCCGCCTCCTCAACCTCCGGCTGCGCTACGAGGCCACGCACGACGCGCTCACCGGGCTGCCCAACCGGACGCTCTTCTTCGAGCGGCTGGAGAAAGCGCTCTCAGCGGGGGACGGCAGCCGCTTCGGGCTCTGCTACCTCGACCTCGACGGCTTCAAGGCGATCAACGACAGCCTCGGCCACGCCGCCGGTGACCGGCTGCTGGTGGAGGTCGCCGACCGCCTCCAGACCTGCGCCACCGCCCCCGGCGAAATGGTCGCCCGGCTCGGCGGCGACGAGTTCGTCGCCCTGACCACGAGCTTCGACAGCCCCGCCGAGGTCGACGAACTCGCCTGCCGCATCCTCGGCGTCCTCGGCACCCCCATCCGGCTCGACGGGCGCGAACTCACCGTGCGCGGCTCCATCGGGGTCGTCGAGGGCCCCGCCGGGGAACGCAGCGCCGCCGAGGTGCTGCGCAGCGCCGACATCACGATGTACCGCGCCAAGTCGGCCGGCGGCAACCGCTTCGAGCTGGCCGACGCCGAGGCCGACCGCCGCGCCATCACCCGGCACGGCCTCACCACGGCCCTGCCGGCCGCCCTGGAACGGGGCGAGTTCTTCATCGAGTACCAGCCGCTCGTCCACCTCGACGACGGCACCGTGCACGGCGCGGAGGCCCTGGTGCGCTGGTGCCACCCGCAGCACGGCGTGCTCGGCCCCGACCGGTTCATCGCACTCGCCGAGCACACCGGACTCATCGTGCCGCTGGGCCGCTGGGTCCTGGAAGAATCGGTCCGCCAGGCCAACTTCTGGCAGGAACGGCACACCGACGGCGGCCCGCTGCGCATCAACGTCAACCTCTCCCCGGCCCAGCTGCACCACCCGCAACTGGTCGCCGAGACCGTCGAGGTCCTGGAGCGCTCCGGCCTCGAAGCGGGCGCCCTGTGCCTGGAGGTCACCGAGTCGGCCCTCATCGGCGCCGACGAGGACCTGCTCAAGCCGCTGCGCCAGCTGGCCGAGATGGGCGTGGACATCGCGCTGGACGACTTCGGCACCGGCTACTCCAACCTCGCCAACCTGCGCAGGCTGCCGGTGAGCGTGCTGAAGCTGGACCGGTCCTTCACCCAGGGCATGCAGCACCACCCGGCGGACCCGGTGGACCTCAAGATCGTCGAGGGCATCGTCTCGCTCGCGCACAGCCTCGACCTCGCGGTCACCGTGGAGGGCGTCGAGACGGGCGCCCAGGCCGAGCAGTTGCGGCAGCTCGGCTGCGACACGGCCCAGGGCTGGTACTACGCCAGGCCGGGCGCCCCGGACCGCATCCACTCGCTGCTGCTCGCCGACGCCGTGTGACCCGGGCGGACCCGGCACCCCGGCTCAGGGGGAGGCCGGGTCCGCCCGTCCCGCCAGCAGCACCCGCTGGAACTCCCGGGCCGCGCGCGGCGGGTCCACGTCGCTGCGGTGCGCCAGCGCGATCGTGCGGCGCAGCCCCGGCCGGGCCAGCGGCGTCGTCCGCAGGTCGAGCCCGGCGCGGGTGGCGATCATGTTCGGGACGACCGCGATGCCCAGGCCCGCCCGGACGAAGCCGAGCACCGCGTCCATCTCGCCGCCCTCCACCGTGAACGACGGCTCGAAGCCCTCCGCCCGGCAGGCGGCCACCGTCAGCTCCCGCAGGTCGTAGCCGTGCCGGAACATCACCAGCGGCTCGTCCCGGAGATCCGCGATCCGCACCCGGCCGCCCTTCCCCGGCCGGGGCCGGTGCACCGAGGAGACCACCACCAGATCCTCCCGGAGCAGCTCCACCGTGGTCAGCGCCGGAGAGGCCGCCGGCAGCGGCAGCACCACCAGGGCCAGATCGAGCGCCCCGCGCGCCAGCTCCCGGACCAGGTCGTGCGAACCGCCCTCCTCCAGCAGCAGCCGGATGCCCGGGTGCAGATCGTGGAAGGCGCGCAGCACCTCCGGCAGCAGACCCGTGCACACACTCGGCGTGGCGCCCAGCCGCACCCGGCCCCGGCGCAGCTGCGCCAGCTCCTGCACCTCGTGCCGCGCGGTCTCGGCGTCGGCCAGGATGCGCCGGGCCAGCGGCAGCAGCGCCTCGCCCGCCGCCGTGAGCGCGATGTTGCCGCGCGCCCGGCTGAACAGCTTGGCGCCCAGATCGCTCTCCAGGGCCCGGATCTGCTGGGAGAGCGACGGCTGCGAGACGTGTACCCGCTCGGCGGCGCGGGTGAAGTGCCGGGCCTCGGCGACGGCCACGAAATACGTGAGCTGCTGGAGCTGCATCACCCCACGCTACCCCGATACATAGCCTGAGCCTATGGAGATCAGCCGTTCCATGTCTTGGACTGATCGGCCCGCCGCCCCTAGCGTCGTGTCCATGGCATTGGCAACCCGGACGGACCGACGGCCGTCCATGACGCGTACGCTCTGGGGCTCGACCGTCGGCAAGAAGGCGATCATGGCCGTCAGCGGCCTCGTGATGCTCCTCTACCTGGTCGCCCACATGATCGGGAACCTGAAGATCTTCTTCGGCTCCGACGAGTTCAACGGCTACGCGCACTGGCTGCGGGTGATGGGCGAGCCGGTCCTGCACCGCGAGTGGGCGCTGTGGATCGTGCGCGTGGTCCTCCTCGCCGCCGTGGTGCTGCACGCGGTCTCCGCGTACCAGCTCAGCCGGCGCGACCTGCGGGCGCGGCCCAGCCGGTACGTCCACCGCAGGCCGCGCGCGAGCTACGCCACCCGCACCATGCGCTACGGCGGCGTCATCCTCGGGCTGTTCATCGTCTGGCACATCCTGGACCTGACGACCGGCACCGTGCACCCGGGCGGCTTCCGGTCCGGCCACCCGTACCAGAACGTCATCGACACCTTCTCCACCTGGTACGGCAACGTCATCTACATCGTCGCGATGCTCGCCCTCGGACTCCACATCCGGCACGGGTTCTGGAGCGCCGCGCAGACCCTCGGCGCGGGCCGCGCGAGCCGCGACCGCGCCCTGAAGACCCTCGCCAACGTCCTCGCGCTGGTGCTGACGGCGGGCTTCATCTCCGTACCCGTCGCCGTCATGACCGGAGTGGTGAGCTGACATGAACGACTACATCCACTACAAAACCGGCGAACCCGTCGCCGACACCAAGGCGCCCACCGGGCCCATCGCCGACTGCTGGGACGAGCGCCGCTTCCGGGCGAAGCTGGTCAGCCCGGCCAACCGGCGCAAGCAGACCGTCATCGTGGTCGGCACCGGCCTGGCCGGCGGCTCGGCCGGCGCCACCCTGGCCGAACAGGGCTACCGCGTCGTCCAGTTCTGCTTCCAGGACTCGCCCCGCCGCGCCCACTCGGTCGCCGCGCAGGGCGGCATCAACGCCGCCAAGAACTACCGCAACGACGGCGACTCGGTGTACCGCCTCTTCTACGACACCGTGAAGGGCGGAGACTTCCGCTCCCGCGAGACCAACGTGTACCGGCTCGCCCAGATCTCCGTCGAGATCATCGACCAGTGCGTCGCGCAGGGCGTCCCCTTCGCCCGCGAGTACGGCGGACTCCTCGACAACCGCTCCTTCGGCGGCGTCCAGGTCTCCCGCACCTTCTACGCGCGCGGCCAGACCGGGCAGCAACTCCTCCTGGGCGCCTACCAGGCGCTCTCCCGGCAGATCGCCGCGGGCAACGTCGAGATGCACCCGCGTACGGAGATGCTCGACCTGATCGTGGTGGACGGCCGGGCCCGGGGCATCGTCGCCCGCGACCTGCTCACCGGGAAGATCGACACCTACTTCGCGGACGCGGTCGTCCTCGCCAGCGGCGGCTACGGCAACGTCTTCTACCTGTCGACCAACGCGATGAACTCCAACGCCACCGCCGCCTGGCGGGCGCACCGCCGCGGCGCCCTCTTCGCGAACCCGTGCTTCACCCAGATCCACCCCACCTGCATCCCGCGCACCGGCGACCACCAGTCCAAGCTCACGCTGATGAGCGAGTCGCTGCGCAACGACGGCCGCATCTGGGTGCCGAAGGCCAAGGGCGACACCCGACCGGCCAAGGAGATCCCGGAGGACGAGCGCGACTACTACCTGGAGCGCCTCTACCCGGCCTTCGGCAACCTCGTCCCCCGTGACATCGCGTCGCGCGCCGCGAAGAACGTCTGCGACGAGGGGCGCGGCGTCGGCCCCGGCGGCCAGGGCGTCTACCTCGACTTCGCGGACGCCATCGGGCGGATGGGCCGGGCCGGGGTCGCCGAGAAGTACGGCAACCTCTTCGACATGTACGAGCGGATCACCGCGGAGAACCCGTACGAGACCCCGATGCGTATCTACCCGGCCGTGCACTACACGATGGGTGGGCTGTGGGTCGACTACGACCTCCAGACCACCGTGCCCGGCCTCTTCGCCATCGGCGAGGCCAACTTCTCCGACCACGGCGCCAACCGGCTCGGCGCGTCGGCGCTGATGCAGGGCCTCGCCGACGGCTACTTCGTGCTGCCGGCCACCATCAACGACTACCTCGCCCGCAGCCCGCACCGCGAGGACCTCGACGCCTCGCACCCCGCCGTGGAGGAGGCCGTCGCCGAGACGGAGGACCGGCTCAACCTGCTGCTCTCCGTGGACGGCGACCGCACCCCGGACTCCTTCCACCGGGAGATCGGCGAACTCATGTGGGAGTACTGCGGGATGGCCCGCACCGAGGAGGGGCTGCGCACCGCGCTCGCCCGCATCCCGGAGATCCGCGAGGAGTTCTGGCGCCGCATCAAGGTCCCGGGCACCGGCGACGAGCTGAACCAGTCGCTGGAGAAGGCCAACCGCATCGTCGACTACCTGGAGCTCGCCGAGCTGATGTGCCTCGACGCCCTGCACCGCGCCGAGTCCTGCGGCGGCCACTTCCGCGAGGAGTCCCAGACCCCGGACGGCGAGGCCGCCCGGCGCGACGAGGAGTTCTCCTACGGCGCGGCCTGGGAGTTCACCGGCACCGGCGAGGCCCCCGTCCTGCACAAGGAAGACTTCGTCTTCGAGTACGTCCACCCCACCCAGCGGAGCTACGCATGAAGCTCACCCTGCGCGTCTGGCGCCAGAAGAACGCCGAGACCCCGGGCGCCATGTCCACGTACGAGGTGGACGGCATCTCGCGGGACATGTCGTTCCTGGAGATGCTCGACACCCTCAACGAGGAACTGATCCTCGCCGGCGACGACCCCGTCGCCTTCGACCACGACTGCCGCGAGGGCATCTGCGGCGCGTGCAGCCTCGTCATCAACGGCGACGCCCACGGCCCGGAGCGCACCACCACCTGCCAGCTCCACATGCGGGCCTTCGACGACGGCGACACCATCGACATCGAGCCCTGGCGCGCGGCGGCCTTCCCGGTCGTCAAGGACCTGGTGGTGGACCGCTCGGCCTTCGACCGGATCATCCAGGCCGGCGGCTACATCTCCGCCCCCACCGGGACGGCCCCCGACGCGCACGCCACGCCGGTGCCCAAGCCGGACGCGGACTTCGCGTTCGAGCACGCCGAGTGCATCGGCTGCGGCGCCTGCGTCGCGGCCTGCCCCAACGGTTCGGCGATGCTCTTCACCTCGGCGAAGATCAACCATCTGAACGTGCTGCCGCAGGGCGCTCCCGAGCGGGAGACGCGGGTGCTCGACATGGTGGAGCAGATGGACAGCGAGGGCTTCGGCGGCTGCACCCTCACCGGCGAGTGCGCCACCGCCTGTCCCAAGGGCATCCCGCTGCCGTCGATCTCGGCGATGAACAAGGAGTGGCTGCGGGCCACCCGCAAGGCGCGCCGCTGACCGGACGCACCCGGCCCGCGGGCCCCGGAGGCACGACGCCTCCGGGGCCCGCGGGCCGTCATGGGCGCCGGGTCAGGACTTGGTGACCGAGAGGTCGTCCGCGTAGACCGTGCCCTGGCCGTACCAGCCGTGCAGGTAGACCGTCACCGAGCCGGTCGAACCGGTGGTGAAGGACACCGACTGCTTGGCGTAGGAGCCCGACAGGCCCCAGGTGCTGGCCGACGCGCCGCCCCGCACCCCGAGGTACGCGTAGTTCCCCTGGAGGTAGCCCTGCAGGGTGTACGCGGTGTTGGGGGAGAGGGTCAGCGTCTGCGCGCACTCGCCGGTCTGCGAGGAGGTCGCGGCGACGGCCAGCGCGTGCGAGCCGCCGTGCACCGGGGAGGAGACGACCGCGCCGCCGGACTGGCAGGTCCAGGGGCCCAGCGCCCCGGTCTCGAAGTCACCGTTCACCAGCGCGCCCGTGCCGCCGCCCGTGCCCGGGACGGTCAGGGTGAGGGTGGCCGCGTGGCTGAGCGTGCCGGAGGTGCCGGTCACGGTGATGGTGTACGTGCCGGGGGCCACCGACGCCGCCGCGCCGAGCGTGAGCGTGGCGGAGCCGCCGGCGGTCACGGAGGTGGGGCTGAGCGTCGCGGTCACCCCGGCCGGGGCGCCGCTCGTGGTCAGCGCGACCGTCTTGGCGGTGCCCGAGGTCACCGCGGTCCTGACGGTGGCGGTCACCGACTTGCCCGGCTCGACCGTCGCGGCGGACGGGGTCACGGCCACCGAGTAGTCGTCGGTCGCCGGACCGCCGCCGTCCCGGGTGAACGGCGCGAAGGTGTGGGTGAAGTACCAGGTGTCCTGCGCGATGCCGGAACAGGTGTCGCTGCCGCCGGTCCCGGGGCAGCCGCCGTTGTCGCGCTGGAGCGCCCAGAAGGACAGCGTGCCCACGCCCTTGGCGACGGCCCAGTCGTAGACGACCGGCGCGTTGGCCGTGGTGAAGGTCTCGGCCGGCCCGAAGTCGTCGATGCCGGGCATCTCGATGATGCCGGTCATGTTCCACAGCTGGGTGTCGGTCTTCGACGGGTACAGCGAGGCCAGCTGGCCCTTCAGACCGGTGATCGCGGTCTGGGTGTCCTTTGCCATGTCGTGGGTGGCGTTGTCGTAGTAGTCGAAGGTCATCAGGTTGACGACATCGACCTTGGTGCCGTTGGACACCGCGTTCCTCAGCACCGCGAGTCCGCTGTCGGCGAGCCCGTGCGTGGTGGTGGGCAGCGTGTACGAGATCTGCAGCGGGCGTCCGTTGGCGGCGGCCCAGTCCTGGACCTTCTTGATCGCCTTGTTGCGGCGGTCGATGCCGCCGCTGTTGGTCAGCGAGTTGTCCTCGATGTCCATGTCGAGCCGGGTCACGTCGTAGGTCGTGATGACCTTCTCGTACGCAGCGGCGATCGAGTCGACGCTGGTGCAGCTGTCGGCGATCTCGGTGCCGGTGTTGTCGGCCGTGTAGCCGCCGAACGACGGGATCACGTCCCCGCCGCGCGAGCGCATCGTGGTGAAGTCGGCGCCGAACTGCGACGGGTCGATCGGCATGCCGGAGTCGCCGTTCCAGTACGGGGTGCAGGAGCCCTTGGCGGCGGTCTGGATGAAGGCCATCGTCAGGTACTTGGCACCGGACGCCTGGGCGAGCGCGGCCGGGCTGTCGCCGTTCCACGCCTCGAAGTAGGGGGCGAAGACGTGGGCGGGCATGGGGGTGGCGGCGGTGGTGGCGGCCTGCGCGCCGGCGCCCGATCCGAGGACCAGACCTGCGGACGCGACCGCGGTGGCCAAGGCGCTCAGGACGGCGCCGACTGTTCTTGGACGTCTCATGGGGCAGCTCCCAGCGGGGGTGGGACAACGGGCGGTTGCACGGCTCGGCCGCGCCCGGTGAGGGGCGCGGCCCGTTCCTGTGAGTCCCGGCCGGGGGGTCACATGCCCCACGGCGAAGGCCGCGTGGCATGCCCATGATTGGTATGGACCAGCTAACTGTCAACGTTCTTTACTGTTTCATGGACGGGCCGCCCACCGGCCGCGAACCCACCTCCCGCCCGGCCGCCAACCCGCCTCCCGCCCACCCGAGTCGACGCCTTACCGGCGCTCAGGAAAGCCCCAGGGCCGCCCGCAGATACCCCGCCGTACGGCCCTCCGCAGCCCTCGCCACCTCCACCGGCGGCCCCGCCGCGACGATCCGCCCGCCCCGGTCACCACCGCCCGGACCCAGGTCGATCACCCAGTCCGCGCCCGCCGCCACGGCCATGTCGTGCTCCACGACCACCACCGTGGACCCCGCGTCCACCAGCCCGTGCAACTGCCGCATCAGCACCTCGACATCCGCCGGATGCAACCCCGTCGTCGGCTCGTCCAGCAGGTACAGCGTGTGGCCCCGCCGGACCCGCTGGAGCTCCGCCGCCAGCTTGATCCGCTGCGCCTCGCCGCCCGACAGCTCCGTGGCCGGCTGCCCGAGCCGCAGGTAGCCGAGACCCACGTCGAGCAGCGTCCCCAGGCTGCGCGCCGCCGCCGGGGTGTCCGCGAAGAACCCGGCCGCCGCCTCCACGGTCAGGTCCAGCACCTGGGCGATGTCCAGCCCGCGCAGCGTCACCTCCAGCGTCTCCGGGTTGTACCGCGCGCCGTGACAGTCCGGGCAGGGCGCGTAGGTGCTCGGCAGGAACAGCAGCTCCACCGAGACGAACCCCTCGCCCTGGCAGGTCTCGCACCGCCCGCCCGCCACGTTGAACGAGAACCGCCCCGCCCGGTACCCCCGCTCCCGCGCCAGGGGCGTGGCCGCGAACAGCCTGCGCACCACGTCGAACAGACCGGTGTACGTGGCCAGGTTGGACCGGGGCGTACGTCCGATGGGCCGCTGGTCCACCTGGACGAGCCGGTCCACCGCCGCCAGGCCCTCCGCCCGGTCGTACCCGCGCACCGGCTGCTCCGGCCCCGCCTCCCCGGCGGCCGCCCGGTCCGCGAGCGCGCCCGCCAGCACCTGCCCCACCAGCGTCGACTTGCCGGACCCGGAGACCCCGGTGACCGCCGTGAACACCCCCAGCGGGAACGCCGCGTCCACCCCGCGCACGTTGTGCCGGTCCACCCCGAACAGCCGCAGCCACCCCGAGGGCGCACGCACCTCGCGCGGCGGGGGCGGCGCGTCGGCGAACAGGAAGCGGCGGGTGGCCGACTCCGCCACCCCGGCCAGCCCGGCCGGCGGCCCGCTGTGCAGCACCCGGCCGCCGTGCTCCCCGGCCAGCGGCCCGACGTCGACGAGCCAGTCCGCCCGCCGCACGACGTCCAGCTGGTGCTCCACCACGAAGACCGTGTTGCCGGACTCCTTCAGCCGCCCCAGCACCGTCAGCAGCGCCTCGGTGTCCGCCGGATGCAGCCCGGCGGACGGCTCGTCCAGGACGTACACCACCCCGAACAGGCCGGCCCGCAGCTGGGTCGCCAGACGCAGCCGCTGGAGCTCGCCCGAAGAGAGCGTGGGCGCCGTGCGGTCCAGGCTCAGATAGCCGAGGCCCAGCTCGGTGACGGTCGAGATCCGGGCCAGCAGATCCGCCGTCAGCACCCGCGCGCTCCCCTCGCCGCCCGCCTCCGCGAGCAGCTCCGCGAGGTCGGTCAGCGCCAGCCCGGCGAGCTGTGCGATCGTCCGACCGGCGAAGGTGACGGCCATCGCCTCCGGACGCAGCCGGGCGCCGCCGCAGTCCGGGCACGGCTCGCTGGTCAGGAATCGCTCGGCCTTCGCCCGGAGCGAGGCGCTCTTCGAGTCGGCGAAGGTGTGCATCACGTAGTGCCGCGCGCTCATGTACGTGCCCTGGTAGGGGCGCTGGATGCGGCCGGCCTCCCGTACCGGGTGGACCGTCACCACCGGCTGCTCGTCGGTGAACAGAATCCACCCCCGGTCGGCCGGGTCCAGCTCCCGCCACGGCCGGTCCACGTCGTAGCCGAGGGCGTCCAGTACGTCGCGCAGGTTCTTGCCCTGCCAGGCCCCCGGCCAGGCCGCGATCGCGCCCTCCCGGATCGACAGGCCGGGGTCCGGCACCAGCAGTTCCTCGGTGGTGCGGTGGACCAGCCCCAGGCCGTGGCAGCGCGGACAGGCCCCGGCCGCGGTGTTCGGCGAGAACGCGTCCGAGTCCAGCCGCGGGGCGCCCTCGGGGTAGTTCCCGGCCCGCGAGAACAGCATCCGCAGCGAGTTGGACAGCGTCGTCACCGTCCCCACGGACGACCGCGCGCCCGGCGCCGACCTGCGCTGCTCCAGCGAGACGGCGGGCGGCAGCCCGGTGATCGCGCCGACCGCGGGGGCGCCGACCTGGTGGATGAGGCGCCGGGCGTACGGGGCGACGGACTCGAAGTAGCGGCGCTGGGCCTCCGCGTAGATGGTGCCGAAGGCCAGCGAGGACTTCCCCGAGCCGGAGACGCCGGTGAAGACGGTGAGGGTGTCGCGGGGGATGTCGACGTCGGCGTTCCGCAGATTGTGCTCGCGGGCGCCTCGGACCCGGACGTAGGGGTCGTGGGGCGAGGTCATGGGGGAGGGGGTCACTCCTGCGCTCGGAGCCGGACTTCCCGCCCGGCCGGTGGTCGTGCCGGTGGGCCGGACGGGGCGGCGCCTTGGTTTGCTGGGCGCATGGGAAACGACGTCCGGCCGGTGGCCGTGTTCGATCTTGACGGTACGCTCGCCGACACCTCGCACCGGCAGCACTTCCTGGGGGGCCGCCGCGACTGGGCCGCCTTCTTCGCCGCGGCGGCCGAGGACCCGCCGCTGGACGAGGGCGTACGGCTGGCGCTGAGCAGTGCCGGGGAGTGCGAGATCGTCTATCTCACCGGGCGGCCCGAGCGGTGCCGCAAGGACACCCTGGCCTGGCTGGCCCGCCACGGGCTGCCCGAGGGGGCGCTGCACATGCGGCGCAACGGCGACCGCCGGCCGGCCCGCCGGACCAAGCTGGAGATTCTGGAGCGGCTCGGGCGCGACCGTACGGTGCGGATGCTGGTCGACGACGACGAACTGGTCTGCGACGCCGCCGAGCGGGCCGGACTCACCGTGGTGCGCGCCCGCTGGACGCCGGCCTCGCCCGCATTGAGGGACGCGCAGGAACGGGAGGGGCGCACCTGACCGGAGCGGGTCGGACCCGGCCGGGCCGGCCGGTCCGCGTCACTTCGGATCGTCGAGACGGAATCCCACTTTCAGGCCCACCTGGTAGTGCGCGATTCGGCCATCCTCGATCTGCCCACGCACCTGTGTGATCTCGAACCAGTCGAGATTGTGCAACGTTTCCGAGGCCCTCGCGATGCCGTTGCGGATGGCCTCGTCGACGCCCTCCTGGGAGGTTCCTACGATTTCGGTGACGCGATAGGTGTGATTTGGCATGTTTCGTCTCCTCTCGTCCCTACCAAGGTGCCCTACCTCGGCCCGGTTCGCGAGGGGTCGGAGGTGTCACGCATGTCCGGAACGGCCCTTGACCAAACTATTGGTCCATACCAAAATCCAGCCACGCCCGTGCGAGCGCAGCCCGCAGTCCCCCACATCGGGTCCGCATATGTCATCCTGCCGTTCCGCAGAAGGTGAACCAGTGAAAAACCGCATGCTCCTCGGAGCAGTCGCCCTTGTTTCCACCGTTGCACTGGGTGGGTGCGGCCTGATCCCCGGCTCCGGTGGCTCCAGCGACAAGAAGGTCACGATCTGGCTCATGAAGAACAGCGTGACCGCAGACTTTTTGGAGCGCTTCAAGAAGTCGTACGAGGAGGAGCACCCGTCTGTCGAGCTGGAGTTCAAGATCCAGGAATGGAGCGGCATCGGCCCCAAGGTCCTGGAGGCGCTCGACGGCAAGGACACGCCCGATGTGATCGAGGTCGGCAACACCCAGGTCGCCCAGTACGCCGAGAGCGGCAACCTGCGCGACCTGACCCTCGAATCGATGCGTGACCTGGGCAGAGAGGACTGGCTGCCCGGTCTCGCCGAGCCCGGCAGCATCAACGGCGTCCAGTACGGAATCCCGTGGTACGCGGCCAACCGCGTGGTGATCTACAACAAGGACCTCTTCGAGGCCGCCGGTATCGAGGACCCGCCGAAGACGCGCGCCGAGTGGATCGCGGACTCCGAGAAACTCAACCGCGACGGAATCCAGGGCATGTATCTGCCCGGCCAGAACTGGTACGTGCTCGCCGGGTTCATCTGGGACGAGGGCGGGGAACTCGCCAGCGACAAGGAGGGCGACTGGCAGGGCACTCTCCATACGCCGGCCGCGCTCAAGGGCATGCAGTTCTATTCGGAGCTCCAGGCGCTGGGAGACGGTCCCCAGGACAGCGACGAGGAAAAGCCCCCGCAGGTCGATGTGTTCGCCGAGGGGAATGTCGCCCAGATCATCACCACGCCCAGCAGCGTGCCTTTGATCCTCAAGAAGAACCCCGAACTCAAGGGAAAGCTGGGCTACTTCCCGATACCCGGCAAGACCTCGAAGGCGCCCGGTTCGGTCTTCACCGGCGGCTCCGACCTCATCGTGCCGCAGAAGGCCCAGCAGCGCTCCGCCGGCTACGAGGTGATCAAGGCGCTGGCCGGGGCCAAGTGGCAGAAGGACCTGGCCAAGACCATGAACTACGTGCCCAACAAGCCCGCCCTCGCGAAGGCCATCGAGGGCGATGAGAGTACCGCCGCGATGGCCGCGGGCGCCACGCGCGGCCACGCCACCCCCAACTCGCCCCAGTGGGCCGCGGTCGAGGCCGACAACCCGATCAAGCCCTACATGACGGCGGTCCTCCAGGGCGGCGACCCCGCCACCGAGGCGAGGACCGCGTCCGAGAAGATCACCGGGCTGCTCGCGGGCAGCTGATCCCTCGTTCCCCCGGCGCGGGGCGGGCCCGGACCACCGGACCCGCCCCACGCCGCTGTCGGCTCAGTCCACCGAGGACAGGGAGAGCGCGAATCTGTCCTCCGCGTCCGTCCACCAGTGCGTGAGCCGGAGCCCCGCACCGGCCAGTTCCCGGCGCACCCCGTCCTCGCGGAACTTCGCCGACACCTCCGTGCGCAGCTCCTCGCCCGCCTCGAACGGCACCACGAGCTCCAGTTCCGGGATCTTCACCGTCAGCGAGCGGCGCGCCCGCAGCCGCATCTCGATCCACTCCTCCGCAGGATTCCACCGGGCCACGTGCGCGAAGTCCTGCGGCACGAAGTCCGCCCCCAGCTCCCGGTCCACGACCGACAGCACGTTCCGGTTGAACTCCGCCGTCACCCCGGCCGCGTCGTCGTAGGCGGCGACCAGCACCTCCTCGTCCTTGACCAGATCCGTGCCGAGCAGCAGCGCGTCCCCGGGGACCAGCAGCTCACGCACCGAACGCAGGAACTCCGCCCGCTCGTCCGGCAGCAGATTGCCGAGCGTGCCGCCCAGGAACGCCACCAGCCGGGGACCGGGCGTCTCGGGCAGGGTGAGTCCGGCCGTGAAGTCGGCGATCAGCGCGTGCACGGACAGCCGGGGCCGCTCCGCGAGCAGGGCGTCCGCCGCGCCCCGCAGCGCGCTCTCACTGACGTCCACCGGCACGTAACTGTGCAGCTCCGGCAGCGCGTCCAGCAGATGACGGGTCTTCTCCGAGGAACCGGAACCCAGCTCGACCAGGGTGCGTGCCCCGGAGGCGGCGGCGATCTCCCCGGCGCGCTCGATCAGGATCTCCCGCTCGGCGCGCGTCGGGTAGTACTCGGGGAGCCGGGTGATCTCCTCGAACAGTTCGCTGCCTCGCGCGTCGTAGAACCACTTGGGCGGCAGCGTCTTCGGACGCCGGGTCAGGCCGTGCAGCACATCGGCGCGCAGCGCCGCGTCCGTCGCGTCCTCCGGCAGGGTACGGGTCAGCAGGAAGGGACTCACGGGCAGGGCTCCTTCAGCGGGGTGAGCAGGACGTCTCCGGCGGTCGCGGTCAGCAGGGTGCGGTCGGCCACCTCGGACCAGCGGGGATCGTCGTCGTACGGCTCCGAGGCGACCACCGTGTGCCGCCCCGGCTCGGTCAGATGCCACAGGGTGTCGCCCCAGGCGGTCGCCACCACGCCGCTGCCGTCGGTCAGCAGCAGGTTGAGCCGGGAGCCCGGAGCCGCCTCCGCCACCTCCAGCACGGTGTCGGCCGCCGCCTGCGCGAGCGCGTCGCCCGCCGCCAGCCGGTGCCGCACCAGCGCCCACACCAGCGCCGAGTCGCTGCGGGCGGTGAGCCGCAGCAGCGCGGCCGGGGGCAGCGTGGCCGCCACGGACTCCATCGAGTCCGGCCAGCCCCGCACCGTGCCGTTGTGGCTGAACAGCACCCGGTCCGCGGCGAACGGCGCCGCCGCCGCCTCCCCGTCCGGGTCCGCCGCGGTCGCGTCCCGGACCGCCGCCAGGAGCGCGCCGCTGCGCACCACCCGGGCCAGATCCGCGAACGTCTGGTCGCCCCAGACCGGCCCCCGGCGCCGGTAGCGGCCCGGGACGGCGTCCCCGTCCGCGTACCAGCCGACCCCGAAACCGTCCGCGTTGACCGTCCCGTACCGCTGCCGGCGCGGCTCCCAGGACTGCCGCACCAGCGAGTGCGGCGGGCGCGACAGCACCTCGCCCAGGGCCACCGGCGGCCCCAGGTAGGCGATGTGCCGGCACATCAGAGATCCCTCGCGGTGCGGAAGCCCGAGAAGATCTGCCGCCGCACCGGCAGGTCCCAGTTGCGGAACGTGCCCCGGCAGGCCACCGCGTCCACCGCGAACGACCCGCCCCGCAGGACCTTGTGCTCCGGCCCGAAGAACACCTCCGAGTACTCGCGGTACGGGAACGGCGCGAACCCCGGATAGGGCAGGAAGTCGCTCGCCGTCCACTCCCACACGTCACCGATCAGCTGCCCGGCCCCGCACGGGGCCCGCCCGGCCGGGTACGCCCCGGCGGGCGCCGGCCGCAGATGGCGCTGGCCCAGATTGGCCCGCTCGGGCGTCGGGTCCTCGTCGCCCCACGGGTAGCGCCGCGAACGCCCCGAGACACGGTCGTGGCGGGCCGCCTTCTCCCACTCCGCCTCGGTCGGCAGCCGCCGCCCCGCCCAGCGCGCGTACGCGTCGGCCTCGTACCAGCTGACGTGCAGCACCGGCTCGTCGTCCGGCACCGGCTCCGTCACCCCGAACCGGCGGCGCAGCCACTGCCCGCCCTCCCGGCGCCAGAACAGCGGGGCGGTCAGTCCGTGCTCGCGGACCATCGCCCACCCCTCGGGCGCCCACCAGCGCCGCTCGCCGTAACCGCCGTCCTCCATGAACGCCCGGTAGGCGCCGCACGTCACCGGGGCCGTGTCGATGCAGAACCCGGGGACGTCCCTGCGGTGCGCGGGCCGCTCGTTGTCCAGCGCCCACGGCTCGGTCGACGTGCCCATGGTGAACGGGCCGCCCGGCACCAGCACCTCGGTCGGCAGCGCCGGCGCGTCCGCGGCCCGCGGCGGCTCCGGAGCCGTCAGCACCGCCGGGCCGGACCGCAGCTGATGGGTGATGAGCATCGTCTCGTCGTGCTGCTGCTCGTGCTGCGCGATCATCCCGAACGCGAATCCGGATCTGACCAGCGCGGACCCGCCGTCCAGCGGGGCGGACCCCAGCACGTCCAGCGCCCTGCCGCGCACCTCGGAGGCGTACGCGCGCGCCTCACCGGGTGCGAGCAGCGGCAGCGAGGGCCGGGTGGCGCGCGGATGCTCGAAGGCGTCGTACAGCCCGTCGATCTCCGGGCGCATCGCGTCCCGTCCGGCGACCTGGCGCAGCAGCCACAGCTCCTCCTGGTTGCCGATGTGCGCCAGGTCCCAGACCAGCGGCGACATCAGCGGCGAGTGCTGGGCGGTCAGCTCGTGGTCGTCGACGCTGTCGGTGAGGAGCGCCGTGCGCTCCCGGGCGGCGAGCAGTGCGGCGAGCGCGCGCCCGCGCAGCGCCTCGGCGTCCGCGGCGTGCGGGGGAGCGGGGGATTCGGTCATGACAAGGTCCCCTTCGGATGGGCCGGGCGGCGCGCCCCGCCCGCGGTGAGCAGGTCCCGCAGGTCGTCCGCCGGGCACCGGCCCCGGACGACGTAGCGGTCGTGGAAGGCGGCGACCGCGTCCCGTACGGCGGGGCTCGCGCCCAGCCGGGGCAGCGCCTCCAGGGCGAGCCGGAAGCAGGCGTCCGCCGCCCGGCGCAGCTCCGGGTCGGCCAGGCCGTCGCGGGCCGCCGAGGTCCACAGCGGATTGCGCGGAGCGGCGCCGTCGCCGGCCGTCTCGGTCAGCGGCTTGACGGTCCGGTACGCCGTCTCGGCCGCCTCCGGGTCGTCGAACAGGGCGGTCGTCACGGCCAGCGGCACGATCCAGCCGTCCTCGCCGGGCTGCGCGTCGATCATGCGCAGCTCCAGGTGGCCGCGCGGGCGCACCGGCGGGAACAGCGTGGTGAGGTGGTAGTCGAGGTCGTCCCGCCCGGCCGGCCGGGGCGCCCCGGTGCGCAGCCACTCCCGGAAGGTGAGCCCGTCCGGGACGGCCCACGGCTCGTCGCCCCGCACACACAGCACGGGGGTGTCCAGGACGTGCGCGGCCCAGGCCTCCCGGGGCGGTTCGAGACCGTCCGGGGACAGCGTCCGCCTCGGGTCCAGGGCCGCCCACAGCGACTGCCGGGCCGACCGCCACGGCACGGGCCGGCCCTCCCGGAACGGCGAGTTGGCGAACACCGCCACCAGTACCGCGCCCAGCAGGTGGGCCAGCCGCCACCGCCGCGCGTACCCGAGCGGGCCGGGTTCCGCCTCGCCGGCGTCCAGGCAGACCTGCACGGACGCGGTGGTGCACATCATGGCGCGGCCGGCCGGTCCCCACCGGTCCAGTGCCCGTTCCATGGCCTCGTACCGGGGCGCGCGCAGCAGCCGTCGCGGCGGCTGCCAGGGATCGACGCCCAGACCGGCCGGGGCGAGACCTAGCCCGTCCAGGGCAGCCCGTACGGCGGCGAGATCGGCGGCGGTGTCCTCGACACACGCCATCAGGGAAGCGGCGGGGCGCGAGCTGAGCTCCAGCTGGCCGCCGGGTTCGAAGGTGAGCGCCGCGCTCAGGGGCAGCGCCCGGACGGCCGATGCGGCCGCCTCCAGAAGGTGGGGCGGTACGGGGCGGTGCGGGTGGTCGCGGTCGTGCAGGAGCCATTCGAGTTCCACGCCCACCGTGCGCGGCGGACCCGTCTTGAAGCAGATTCCGCGCAGTAACTCCTCCGCCCCGCCCTCGTCGAGAGGAGGGTCGAGACCGGGCGGACCATGGCCGCCGGGTGTGTCGGATGACATGCCGGGCCTCCTTGTGCCGGTGCGTCCGTCCTACCCAAACCGCTGCAAACAGATCGCACAAGAGTGCCTTGTGCGCCGGATATTCGATTGCGTTCGATGCGACGGGGCGCCGATCATGCCCCGTATGCACCATAAGGGGGAGGCGTCATGAGCGCCCGGCTGCGCGGGATCGCCCGCGAGACGGAGAACATCGTCGAGGCGGGTTCCTACCGCACGGCGAACGGACGGAAAATCAGCATCGAACAGGCGCTGGCCGCCGCCCTCGCGGGCACCCGGCTGTACGGCCCCGAGCCGCTGCCCGGCGTCGAACCCGACCGGGACCGGACGCCCGTCATCGAGGTCACCGGCGAAAGCAGCCTGGAGGCCGCCGCCCGCCTGACCGCCGGGCGGGCCGACCCGGTCGCCGTCCTGAACTACGCGTCCGCCCGCAACCCCGGCGGCGGCTACCTGAACGGCGCCCAGGCGCAGGAGGAGGCCTTGTGCCGGGCTTCCGCGCTGTACGCCACGCTGCTGCGCGTGCCCGGCTTCTACGCCCACCACCGCGCCGAACGCAGCGCCTTCTACACCGACCGGGTCATCCACTCACCCGGCGTACCGGTCTTCCGCGACGACCGCGGCCGGCTCCTGGACGCCCCGTACACGGCCGGATTCCTCACCTCGCCCGCCCCCAACGCCGGGGTCATCCGCACCCGGACCCCGCAGGAGGCGCACCGGGTGCCCGCCGCGCTCGCGACCCGGGCCGAACGCGTGCTCGAAGTCGCCGCGGTCTGCGGCTACCGCAGGCTCGTCCTGGGCGCCTGGGGCTGCGGCGTCTTCCGCAACGACCCCGCCCGGGTGGCCGGTGCCTTCCACACGCTGCTCACCGGGGACGGCCGGTTCGCGGGCCACTTCGAGCACGTGGTGTTCGGCATCCTGGGCCGCGCCGACGACTCCCCGGCCCGGGTGGCCTTCGACCGCGTCTTCGCCGACCGGCGGCACCCCTCCGACCGGCGGCAACCCTCGATCTGAGGTCCAGGGTGAGGGTTGCCGCCGGGCCGGGCCCCTTCCGGGGCCGGGCGCCGTCAGTGCCAGCCGTAGCGCTCCCGCAGCCGGCCCACGACCAGGTCGAACCTGGCCCGGTCCAGGGCGCACGCCTCCCGGCGCATCCCTTCCTCGTGCACCCGCAGCACCCGGTCCAGATCCACCCAGGACGGCCGCCCCGAGCTGTCCCAGGGGCCCGCGCCCAGGGCCACCCACTCCCGGTCGAGATCGTGCTGCTTGCTGGACAACTGCACCGCCAGCAGCGTGCCCGCCGCCTCCCGCGCGACGACCAGCACCGGACGGTCCTTGCCGCGCCCGTCGTTCTCCTCGAAGGGCACCCACGTCCAGACGATCTCGCCGGGGTCGGGCGCGCCGTCCCGGTCGGGCGCGTACGAGGTGCGCACCGGGCCCACCGCACGCGGATCGGCCTCCGCCGTGGCCGCGGAACCGATCCGTCCGGAAATGCCGTCCTGGCTGTCGCTGAAGTTCCTGATCGTCATCGCCTCACCCTAGGGCGTCCTCGCGCACAGCCTGCGCGCCGGGCCGTCGGGCGGGTCTGGGAGACTTCCCGGAGCCATGAGTCAGTTACCCCAGCAGTCCGCCGAAGGCCCCGTCCCGACCAGCGCCGACGTGGCGCGGCTCGCGGGCGTCTCCAGGGCCACCGTGTCCTACGTCCTCAACAACAACACGCAGGTGCGGATCAGTGATCAGACCCGCCGCCGGGTACGGGAGGCCGCCGACGAACTCGGCTACGTCCCCCACGCCGCGGCCCGCACCCTGCGCGCGGGCCACTCCCGCATGGTGCTGCTGCCCACCGGTCACCTGCCGACCGGGCCGCTGCACCTGCGCTTCCTGCGCGAACTGGAGGCCGGCCTGCGCCGCCTCGACTACACCGTCGTCCAGTACGGCTCGCTCGGCCTCGGCGCCGACGACGCCGCCCGCGCCTGGGCGGAACTGCGTCCGGCCGCCGTCATCGTGCCCGGCTCCGTCCCGCTCGCCCCGCGCGGCATAGCCGTCCTCCGGCGCTCCGGAGCCAAGGCGGTCATCACCCTGGGCCCCCAGCCCGTCGAAGGGGCCCACGCGCTGATCATGGACCAGCGCGAGGTCGGCGGCTGCGCGGTACGCCATCTGCTGGAACGCGGCAGGCGCCGCATCGGCGTCGTGATGCCCGAGGACCCCGGTACCGCCCTGTTCGCGGAGCCGCGCCTGGCCGGCGCCCGGGAAGCCGCGCTGAGCGGCGGCGCCACCGTCGAACCGCTGCCGCTGCGGTACGACGAGGAGTCCGCGGCCGCGCTCGCCGCCCGCTGGCCCTCGCTCGGCCTGGACGCCGCGTTCGCCTACGACGACACGTACGCGATGCTGCTGATGCGGGCGCTCCAGGACGCCGGGATCGACGTGCCGGGCGCGGTGGCCGTGGTGGGCGCGGACGACTCCATGATCGGACGGCTGCTGCGGCCGCGGCTCAGCAGCGTACGCATGGAACTGGCGACCGCACAGCCGCTCGCGGACCTGGTGGACCGGCTCGTACGGCATCCCAGGACCCCGCCCGAACGGCACGACCTGCTGCGGGCCCGCACCGTACGGCGGGAATCCAGCTGAACGGCCATCCGGGCCCGGCGACCCGCGCGACGCACGTCCCGCGCCCGGGCCCTGTCCGGTCCCCGTGCCGGAACCCCGGACAGGGCCCAGGGGGTGTCCGATGAAGCCCCGTGGCGTCGCGCCGCCCGGCACGCACGCTCGCCGCGTTGCCGAACAGCCCTGGTAGCTCCGCTACAAGGGCTCTCCGGCGCCTTGCGACCGCACGCACCGGACGCCGCTCCTGCCTCCACGGGGATTCATCGGACACCCCCTAGAGTCATTGCCATGAGCCATCCGCAGAGTTACGAGATCCTCATCGTCCCCGCGTTCACCGACGACAAGACCCCCGTGGCCGGGGGCGGCGACACGGGGGCAAGCGTCAGGGGAGTGGCGGCGGCGGACTCCGGCGCGCCGACACCCGGCGCCGCCATCCGCTCGGCCGTCGTCACGGCCACCGGCGAGACAGGCGAGACCGGCTACCCGCGGTACGCGGGCGACGGCATGGTCGCCGACATCGACCCCCGGACCCGCGCGGTCGAGGGCCTGCTCGTGGACGGCTCGGAACTCGACTACGGCCTCGTGGCCCGCCTCGCCGAACGGGACGCGGACCCGGAGGCCGCCGCGGGCGCCTGAGCGCGCCCGCGCCACCGGTCCGCCTGGCGGCCGCCGCTACTCCGCGGCCCCGCCCTTCTGCTCGGCCTCGATCGACTTGCGGACCTCGTCCATGTCCAGCTTCCGCGCCTGCCCGATGACGTCCTCCAGCGCCGTCTCGGGCAGCGCGCCCGGCTGCGCGAAGACCGCCACGTTGTCCCGGACGATCATCAGCGTCGGGATCGACCGGATGTCGAACGCCGCCGCCAGCTCCTGCTGCGCCTCCGTGTCCACCTTGGCGAAAACCAGATCCGTGTGGCGCTCGGACGCCGCGTCGTAGACCGGGGCGAACTGCCGGCACGGACCGCACCAGGAAGCCCAGAAGTCGATCAGAACGAAGTCGTTGTCGCTGACGACCTGGTCGAAGTTTTCCTTGGTGAGCTCAACGGTGCTCATGCGCTGCTACCTCTTCCTGTGCCCGTATGAGACGTGTCCGGCACAACGGTGCCCGTCCTCGTGCTATTCCGCCCCTGCCCATGTGGCCGACGCCCACACCCGTGGCCAGAATGGGCCGCATGACACATGCACCGGAACCTGTCGCGTACGACGTCGTGGTCATCGGAGCCGGACCGGTGGGGGAGAACGTGGCCGACCGGGCCCGCGCCGCCGGGCTCACCACCGCCGTCGTCGAGTCCGAACTGATCGGCGGCGAGTGTTCCTACTGGGCCTGCATGCCCAGCAAGGCCCTGCTGCGCCCCGTCGTGGCCCGCGCCGACGCCCGCCGCGTCCCCGGCCTGCGCGACGCCGTCCGGGGCCCGCTGGACGCCGCTGCCGTCCTCGCCCACCGCGATGAGTACGCCTCCCACTGGAAGGACGACGGCCAGGTCGCCTGGCTCGACGGGATCGGCGCCGACATCCACCGGGGCCACGGCCGGCTGACCGGGCCCAGGCAGGTCACCGTCACCGCGCCGGACGGCACCGAGCACCGGCTCACGGCCCGGCACGCCGTCGTCGTCTCCACCGGCAGCCGCGCCGTCGTCCCCGGCCTGCCCGGCATCGAGGACGCCCGCCCCTGGACCAGCCGGGAGGCGACCAGCGCCAAGGAGGTGCCCGGCAGGCTCGCGATCGTCGGCGGAGGCGTCGTCGGCGTCGAGATGGCCACCGTATGGGCCGGGCTCGGCTCCCGGGTCACCCTGCTCGTCCGCGGCGAGGGGCTGCTGCCCCGCATGGAGCCCTTCGCCGGCGAGCTGGTCGCCGAGGCGCTGAAGGAGGCCGGAGCCGACATCCGTACGGGCGTCTCCGCCACCGCCGTCCGCCGCCCCGCCCCCGACGGGCCGGTCACCGTCGAACTCGACAACGGCGAGAGCGTCGAGGCCGACGAGATCCTCTTCGCCACCGGCCGCGCCCCGCGCACCGACGACCTGGGCCTGGAGACGGTGGGCCTGGAACCCGGCTCCTGGCTGACCGTCGACGACACCTGCCGCGTCGAGGGATCGGACTGGCTCTACGCCGCGGGCGACGTCAACCACCGCGCGCTGCTGACCCACCAGGGCAAGTACCAGGCCCGGATCGCGGGCGACGCCATCGCCGCCCGCGCGCTGGGCAAGCCGCTGGACACCGCCCGCTGGGGCGCGCACGCGGCCACCGCCGACCACGCCGCCGTCCCGCAGGTCGTCTTCACCGACCCCGAGGCCGCGTCGGTGGGCCTCTCGCTCGCCGAGGCCGAACAGGCCGGCCACCGCGTCCGCGCCGTCGACTACGACCTGGCCTCCGTGGCCGGTTCGGGCCTGTACGCGGACGGCTACCGGGGCCGCGCCCGCATGGTCGTGGACCTGGACCGCGAGATCCTCCTGGGCGTCACCTTCGTCGGCCCCGGCACCGCGGAGCTGCTCCACTCGGCGACGATGGCGGTGGCGGGCGAGATCCCGGTCTCCCGCCTGTGGCACGCGGTCCCGTCGTACCCCACGATCAGCGAGGTGTGGCTGAGGCTGCTGGAGACGTACCGGGGCTAGCGACCGTGTTCCGGCCGGACCCGACGGGCCCGGCCGGACGGGTGCGTCAGATGTCGACGACGCGGTAGGCGATGGTGTAGACGCCACCGGAGCCTTCCAGCACCCGGTACTGCGTCTCCGCGCCGAACTCGTTGCCCGTGACGGTCACCGAGCCGAGCCGGTCGTCGCCGCTGGTGCTGTCGTAGTCCCACAGCGAGAGCGTGCGGGACTCCGACTTGCCGAAGACCAGCAGCGCGTTGTTGTTGCTCTCGTCCAGGGAGCGCCGGTAGCCGGTGCCCATGGTCTGGTACGAGGCCTTGGCGGGCCAGAGCCGCACGGGCTTCCCGCCGTTCGCCGCGATGTTGAGGTACGCCTCGTCGTGGTCGCCCTCGCTCTGCGAACCGCAGTACAGGTCGACGAGCTGGATCTGCACGTAGTCGACCGGATCGGCCTGCGCGGCGCCGGCGGCACCCACCAGCGAGGTGAGACCCAGCGCGCCCGCCAGGGCCAGGGTGGTCAGTCGTCGGACGGTCATGTTGTCCCCCAAGGTTTTCGGGTGTTCGCCGGTCCCCCGACCGGCTCGAAGAACAGACTGCCGGAGCGCGGACCGCCGTTCTACGCGCGTTCCGCTGAGCGGAACGGGTGCGCGGGACCGGTGCGAGGAACCGGCGTGCGGGACCGGTGCGCGGGCATGGCGGTCCGCGTCGGCGGGACCGGACCCGAGGCCCCGTCAGTAGCCCAGCACCGAGGACGGATACGCCGGGGTACCGGCCCGGACGAGGGCCGCGGTGACGGCCGCCGCCGCCAGGGACGCCTCCTGGGCCGCCCGCTGCAACGCCCGCGCCGACGACGTCATGACCGCGATCGCGGCCACGACCGCCCGGCCGTCGCGCCCCCGCACCGGCAGCGCCGCGCAGCACACCCCGTCCATCACCTCCGCGCACTCCAGCACCGCCCCCGGCAGCCGGCTCCCGGAACCGGACCGGCCTCGGTCGGTCAGCACCCGGCCGGCCGCCGTGTCGAGCACGAAGCTCATCCCGTTCCGCACCGGCACCAGCGGTTCCACCTCGCCCGGCACGGACGCCACGGTGAGCGCCCGGTCCTCGTGCAGGACGGTCAGCAGGGCGCTCGCCCCGGTCGCCGCCCGCAGCCGGTGCAGCGGATGACGGGCCGCCCACCGCAGCCCCGGATGCGGCTCCCACGTCTGCCCGAGCCGGTAGAGCTGCGAGCCCACGCGGTAGCGGCTGCCCCGCCGCTCCACCGCACCCACGAGCAGCAACTGCTCCAGCAGCCGGTGCGCGCTCCCCTTCGGCAGGCCGCAGGCCACCGCGATCTCGGTCAGCCCCGCCTCACCGCCGCACCGGCGCAACGCCTCCAGCAGCGCGAACGCCCCCTCGATCACACCTCTCCCGCGGTCCGCAGCCCGCCCCTGCTCCCTGTCCGCGTGTCGCGGCATCGTTCCCCCCAGACGGTCACCGGGCCGTGCCCCTTCGCACGACCGCCGGGAGAGAATGCCCGACCTTCACACCGGGGGCACACCCCGCCACGCGCGAACGTGACCCACTGCACACCGGGGGTCACCGACGGCTCCGGCCGGCGGGTGAGGGGGCGGCGGGCGGACGAGGGTCCGGATGAGGTTCAGGAGGTTTCGGGGGCGAGCGGCCGGCCGCAGCGCAGGTTCCACCGCCCCGCCCGTCCGCTCAGCTCCGTCAGCGTGAGCGGCGCGACGTCGAGCCGCCAGAACGCCTCCGGCGGCAGCCCCAGCGCGTGGACCACCGACGCGCGGACGACGGACGGCTCGGCGACCGCCAGCACCCGCCCGCCCCCCTCCCCGGACACCGCGTCGAGCCAGGCGCCCGCCCTGCCGCACAGCTCCAGCAGCGACTCGCCGCCGTGCGGG
>NZ_JAKRGC010000629.1 GCF_022347745.1 Streptomyces sp. OfavH-34-F | reverse complement strand
CTCGCCCGCACCGCCCGGCCCGAACACGACCCGGTGCTGCCGCTGCGCGCCGCCGCCGCGGCCGCCCAGTCCGCCCTCCCGCTCTCCCCGCACCTCGTGCGCCACCTCGCCGCCACCGCCCGGCCGCTCCCGGTGCCCTGGCCGGCCGAGGCCCGCGAGGAGCTGGTCACCCTGCTCGGCGCCGGACCGGCCACCGTCCCCGTCTGGGAGGCCCTGGAGGCCGAAGGGCTCATCACCCGCCTGCTGCCCGACTGGGAACGCGTCCACTGCCGCCCCCAGCGCAACCCCGTCCACACCTGGACCGTCGACCGCCACCTCGTGGAGACCGCCGTCCGCGCCTCCGCCCTCACCCGCCGCGTCGGCCGCCCCGACCTCCTCCTGGTGGCCGCCCTGCTGCACGACATCGGCAAGGGATGGCCCGGCGACCACTCCGCCGCCGGCGAGGTCATCGCCCGCGACCTGGCCGCCCGGATCGGCTTCGACCCGCACGACGCCGGCGTCCTCGCCACCCTCGTCCGCCACCACCTGCTGCTCGTCGAGACCGCCACCCGGCGCGACCTGGACGACCCGGCCACCGTGCGCGCCGTCGCCGACGCGGTCGGCACCCCGGCCACCCTGGAGCTGCTGCACGCCCTGACCGAGGCCGACGCGCTGGCCACCGGGCCCGCCGCCTGGTCCGCCTGGCGGGCCTCCCTCGTCGCCGACCTCGTCGGGCGGGTCGCCCTGCTGCTCGCGGGCCGGGCCCCCGCGGAACCCGAACCCGCCACCCTGGACGCCGAACAGGAACGCCTCGCCGTCGAGGCCCTGCGCACCGGAGGCCCCGTCCTCGCCCTGCACACCCGGCCGGAGACCCCGCACGAGGAGGGCGCACCCGAGCCGGTGGGCGTCGAACTCCTCATCGCGCTCCGCGACCGGCCCGGCGTGCTGCCCGCCGCCGCCGGGGTCCTCGCCCTGCACCGCCTCACCGTCCGCGCCGCCGAACTGCGCGCCGCGGAGCTGCCGACCGGGCTGGGCGGGGACGCGGACGTGCTGCTGCTCAGCTGGCGGGTGGCCGCCGAGTACGGCTCGCTGCCCGACCCTGCCCGGCTCCGCGCCGACCTCGTACGCGCCCTGGACGGCACCCTGGACATCGCCGCCCGCCTCGCCGAGCGGG
>NZ_JAKRGC010000628.1 GCF_022347745.1 Streptomyces sp. OfavH-34-F | reverse complement strand
CGGTCGCGGCGCGCCTGGCGGCCGGCGGCACCGTCGCCGACGCGGCCCGGACCGCCGGACTCGGCACCCGGCAACTGCACCGCCGCGCCCTCGCCGCCTTCGGCTACGGGCCCAAGACCCTCGCCCGGATCCTCCGGCTGCAACGGGCCCTGGCCCTCGTACGCTCCGGGCTGCCGTACGCCGAGGCCGCCCTCGCGGCGGGCTGCGCCGACCAGGCGCACCTGGCGCGGGACATGCGCGCCCTGGCCGGCACCACCCTGACCGCGTACTTCGACCGGGCCTAGGGCGTGCCAGGCGTCGCGACCCCGGCCCTGATCCGCCGGACAGGCCCTAGGCAGGCAGCGGTGCGAACAGCGAGACCGCGCAGCCGTCCGGGTCCAGGACCACCGCGTACCGCTGCCCCCACACCGCGTCCCACGGCTCCAGATGGCCCCGGTGGCCCGCACCCGTCAGGTCCGCGTACACCGCGTCCACCTCCGCCGGACCGTCGCACAGGAACGCGAGCCCCACCCGGTCACCGCCGGACGGCCCCGGGGTCCAGCCGGGGTCGTAGGAGCGGACGACGGCCTCCGCGTCCCACATCAGGCGCCCGCCGCCCGGCAGGACCACCTCCACATGGGGCGCGGACTCCGCCCCGGCCGGGATGTCCAGGCCCAGCCGGCGGTAGAAGGCGAGGGAGGCGGGCAGGTCGGCGGCGACGATGCCGATCGCGTCGAGTCGAGGAGTCATGGACCGACCCTAGGCAGCGCCCCGGCCCGCCGTCTTGAACGAATCGGTCGCGGCGGCGCCCCCGGACCGGCCGGTCAGGGCGCCCCGAGCACGTCCGCCGGTGACGTCCCCCGCTCCGTCAGCGCCAGGCCCAGGGCCGCGCGCTCGGTGACCCAGCGGGTGGGGCGGTGGCGGGGGTCGCCCGTCGACGCGTACAGCGCCCGGTGCAGCTCCAGCATCCGGGCCGCGCCCACCCGGTCGCCCCAGGCCAGCGGGCCCACCGGATAGCCGAGACCGGTCGTCACGGCCACGTCGATGTCGGCCGGGGCGGCCAGCGCCCGCTCCGCGATGGACGCCGCGACGGACACGATCGAGGCGAGCAGCCGCTGCGCCACCGAACCGGCCGTGTCCCGGACCACCGACACCGCGAACGGCTCCCCGCCGTCCGCCGCCCGCGCCAGCACCGCGCGTGCGTCCCGCGCCGCGACCGGGTCCGCCGCCGGGGTCACCGCGA
>NZ_JAKRGC010000627.1 GCF_022347745.1 Streptomyces sp. OfavH-34-F | reverse complement strand
CTGGACCGGGGCCCGGGGCCCGGGGTTCCCGGCTGAGGGGCGGCCGGAGCCGCGCGTTCCCGGCCGAGGGGCAGGCGCGGGGCGTACGCTGCGGCGGCATGAGCAACCATGCCTCGAACTCCGCGAAGGACGCCGCCCCTCGCACGGCCGTGGTCACGGGCGCCGGTTCCGGCATCGGCCGCGCGGTCGCGCTCGCCCTGGCCGGCGCGGGCTGGTCGGTGGCGCTGACCGGCCGCCGTCCGGACCCGCTCACCGGTACGGCCGCGCTGGCCGGCCCGGACGCGCGGGTGATCACGGTGCCCGCCGACGTGTCACGCCCGCAGGACGTGGACGCGCTGTTCGCCTCGGTCCGGGAGTGCTTCGGCCGCCTCGACCTGCTTTTCAACAACGCGGGCACCTTCGGACCGGGCGGGGTGCCGGTCGAGGACCTGGCGTACGAGGACTGGCGCGGGGTCGTCGAGGTGAACCTGACAGGGGCGTTCCTGTGCGCGCAGGCGGCGTACCGCCAGATGAAGGAGCAGGACCCGCAGGGTGGCCGGATCATCAACAACGGCTCGATCTCCGCGCACGCGCCCCGCCCGCACTCGGTCGCGTACACGGCGACGAAGCACGCGGTCACCGGCCTGACGAAGTCGCTCTCGCTGGACGGCCGTCCGTACCGCATCGCCTGCGGCCAGATCGACATCGGCAACGCCGCGACGGACATGACGGAGCGGATGAGCACGGGCACCCTCCAGGCCAACGGGGAACTGGTCGCGGAACCGGTGATGGACGCGTCCGACGTGGCCCGGACGGTCCTGCACATGGCGGACCTGCCCCTGGAGGCGAACATCCAGTTCGCCACGGTCATGGCCACCACGATGCCGTACGTGGGCCGGGGCTGAGGCCCGCGGCGGGCGCGGCGGGAATGCCCCCGGGCCCGGGGTGGTTGTGGCGCTCATGAGCGAACCCTCCGCGCCCCGCGTACTGCGCTACACCGCGTTCTCCGCCGACCCCGAAGGGGGCAATCCCGCCGGGGTCGTGCTCGACGCCGCCGGTCTCGACGAGGCGGCCATGCTGGCCGTGGCCGCCGAACTGGGGTACAGCGAGACGGCGTTCCTGACCGGCCCCGCCCCGGCGGCGGCGCCCGGCGCGCGGGGGTTCGCGGTCCGCTACTTCAGCCCGCGGGCGGAGGTGCCGTTCTGCGGGCACGCCACGGTCGCCGCGGCGCTCGCACTCGCCGAGCGGGACG
>NZ_JAKRGC010000626.1 GCF_022347745.1 Streptomyces sp. OfavH-34-F | reverse complement strand
CACGCGGCGGGCCCCCGGCCCCGCGCGGGGTCAGCCGGCGAGCACGTCCAGGGCGCGGTCCACGTCGGCGTCGGTGTTGTAGAGGTGGAAGGACACGCGCAGGTTGCCGGCCCGCCCGGCGACCATCACCCCGGCCCGCTGGAGCGCCGGCGCCCGGTCGCCGAGGCCGGGCACCGCGACGACGACGGTGTCGGCCGGGACGGCGGGGTGGCCGAGGTCCGCGACGCCGGTGCGGAAGCGGTCGGCGAGCTTGACCGCGTGGTCGTGCAGCGCGGCGACGCCGATCTCGGAGAGCAGGGCGAGGGACTCGGCGGCGCCGTGGTACGAGAGGTAGGCGGGCGACTCGTCGAAGCGGCGGGCGTCGTCGGCGAGCCGGTCGACCGGTCCGTAGGTGCTGCCCGGCCGCGCGGCGGCGGCCCAGCTCGCGTGCACCGGGGTCAGGTCGTCCTGGGCCTGCGGGGCGACGGTGAGGAAGGAGGCGCCGCGCGGGCACAGCAGGTACTTGAAGCCGGCGGTGACCGTGTAGTCCCAGGCCCCGTTGTCCAGCGGCAGCCAGCCGGTGGACTGGGTGGTGTCCAGCAGGGTCCGGGCGCCGTGGGCGCGGGCGGCGGCGCGGACCGCGTCCAGGTCGGCGCGCCGGCCGTCCGCCGACTGCACGGACGAGAGGGCGACGAGCGCGGTGGCGGGGCGTACGGCACCGGCCAGCCCTTCCAGCGGCACGTACCGCACGGTGAGGTCGCCCCGGGCCGCGAACGGGGTGACGACCGAGGTGAACTCGCCCTCGGGCGCGAGCACTTCGGCGCCGGGCGGCAGTGAGGCCGCGATCAGGCCGACGTGGGCGGAGACCGAGCTGCCCACGGCGACCCGGTCGGCCGGGACGCCCGCGATCCGGGCGAATCCCTCCCGCGCCCGCTCCACCGCTTCGGCGTCCCCGGAGCCGTCCCGGGTGCCGTCGGCGTTCTCGTCGACGAGGGCCTTCACAGCGGCGACGGCGCGGCGGGGCAGCAGCCCGCAGGTGGAGGTGTTGAGGTAGGTGGTCTCGGGGGCGAACTCGGCGGCCACGGCACGGCTGAGCGTAGAGGTCGTCATACGCTCAGCCTGCGCCCTCCCCGACTTGGGGTCAATTGACAAGAATTCACGGAAAAACCCAAGCAACGCTTATGTGTGGACGTTCGGGCGCGCCCCGGGCCGCTCCGGTGCCGCGCCGCCCCCGGGCCGGTGCCGCGCCGCCCCCGGGCCGGT
>NZ_JAKRGC010000625.1 GCF_022347745.1 Streptomyces sp. OfavH-34-F | reverse complement strand
CGGGCTGCGGGAGGGGGGTCTGCGGCAGGTCGCCGGGCTGGGGGCAGCGGGTGGGGGGCAGGGGGTGGGGCGGTCCGTACGGCTGGGCGGTCAGCGGGACGGTGGTCGCGTAGGCGTAGGGGGAGTGCGGGAGGCCGGCGCCCTTGCCGGTGAGGCGGGCGTGGTGGCGGACGTCGGCCACGAGGTAGTACACGCAGGCGCCCGCCATCGCCAGGAGGAGCAGCGGGATGCACACGTAGTCGACGCCGTTGGGGTCGGCTTCCGAGCCGTCGCGGCCGATGATCGGCAGCAGCACGCAGACGAGGACGAAGCCGGCGGCGGCCGTCCACCAGTCGGCGGCGCGGCGGCGGACGCATGCGAGGCGGACCAGCGGCGCCCACAGCAGCAGTCCCATCGAGCCGATCGCGAGCAGGGGGAACAGCACGCGCATGGACACGATCCAGGCCGGGCTGGGGACTTTGCGCGGCGCCGTGGGCGCAGGACCCGACGCGTACATGGCTGCTCCTGGAATGCCTGGTCGTGGAAGGTACGCGCGCACGGGTGCGGGCGTACGGGATCGAGCGTAAGGGGCGACACCGACAGGGGTGCCGGGGTTGTGCGGAACCGTTGTGGTTCCGATCACTTCCGCGTGACCGCGCCCTTCGTCCGGCCCGCCGCCCCCGCTGTCATTCCGGGGTGACCGTGCCGTCCGTCAGGCCGTCGTAGAGGCCCTGGACGAGTTGTCCGCCGAGGCGGCCGGCGAGCCGCAGGGCGTCCTCGAACGCGGCGAGCGCGCGGAAGCGTTCGCCGTAGCGCCGCTGTTCGGCCAGGGGCAGGCGCGGCAGTTGGAGGCGGCGGGCGTCCAGCCGGGTCGCGGTGGAGGCGTGGCTGCTGGCCTGCCGGTTGGTGGTGGTGCCGCGCAGGAAACCGGCGAGGAACCAGGGGTCGAGCACGGCCGGATCGGGGCGCAGCAGCTGGAGGTTGCGGCCGAGCGCGGCGCCCGCGGTGGCCTCGTCCACGACGCGGACGACGGTGACGCCGCCGAGTACGGGGACGACGACGTCGCCGGCTTCGACGAGGACGGGTTCCTCGGGCGTGCCGTCGGCGGGCAGGCTGCCGGAGGGGCCGGTGCCCGTGAGCACGTCGTGTTCGGTGAGGACGGGGCCGGTTCCGGTGCCGGGGCCGCCGTGCCGGAGCTGGAGGGCGCCGGCGCGGGCGAGTTCGCCGAGGGTGGTGTGCGGGCGGTGCGCGGGGGTGGCGGGGGCG